>NZ_LRIB01000036.1:0-126343 GCF_001758715.1 Janthinobacterium sp. HH104
GCTCGTCGGGCTCATAACCCGAAGGTCACAGGTTCAAATCCTGTCCCCGCAACCAATACCGGAAAGCCGCTGATTCTTGCAAAAGATCAGCGGCTTTTTTCATTCTCAAGCCGCCCATGCAGCTCTTCCAGCCCGCTGCCGCGATTAGCTCCCCGCAGTGCAGCAAACTGGTATATAATTCGCCTGCGGGGTGGAGCAGTCTGGCAGCTCGTCGGGCTCATAACCCGAAGGTCACAGGTTCAAATCCTGTCCCCGCAACCAATTCGAAGCCGCTGGTTCCTCGCAAGAGGGCCAGCGGTTTTTTCGTTGTGCACCCCGTTGTGCGCCCCGTTTACTCCGGCGCCTGGCGCGCATACACGACCAGGCGCAAGTGGCGGTCCGCATCGATGGTCAGCGAGGTGTGCTCATAGGCGACCTGCTCGCCGTCGATTGTCAGCTGGCGCACGCCTGCACACGGCGCATGCACGTCGTGGCGGCGCCACCACAGCTTGAATTCGGGTGAGACTTTTTCCAGTTCCTGCACCAGCGCGTGGATATCGGCTTCCTGCGTGGCGCGCACATAGTCGCGGCGAAAGCTCGACAGCATCAGTGGCGCCTGCTCTTCCCAGGCCGTGAAGCGTGAGCGCAGCAGCGGATCCGTAAACAACAGCCACAGCAGATTGCGGCGCGAGGCGGCATGCGCGCCGAAACCAAACAGCGCGTCCGTGCCCGCATTGAACGCCAGCACGTCCCAGCGCAGGTTGAGCACATAGGCCGGATGCGCCAGTTCGTGCATCAGGCGGCGCACCGGCGGCGGCACCACGCAAAACGTCTTGCCTTCTTCGGCCGGCGGGCGCGCATGCGCGAGCAGGAACAGGTGGCGGCGCTCGCCCGCGTCCAGTTTCAGCACTTCGGCCAGCTTGTCGAGAAAGGCGCTCGAGACGCCGATGTCGCGCCCTTGTTCCAGCCACGTGTACCAGGTCAGCCCCACGCCAGCCAGCGCCGCCACTTCTTCGCGGCGCAGGCCGGGCGTGCGCCGCCGTCCTCCGCCGGGCAAGCCCACGTCTTCCGGCGACAGGCGCGCACGCCGCGCCTGCAGGTAGGCGGCGAGTTCGTGGCGGGTGCGGGCTAAAGTGCGCATGGTGCGGTCTTTCCGGTGAGGCTGTTGCTATCAGTAATAGCATAAACAGTTAAATTGTAATTGTTTATATTGTATTCCAGAATGCCTGCTTTCTTTTCGAAGGCTTGCCCATGTCTGACTCTTTCCGCAGCGCCCCCGCAGTTGGCACTGCCGCGCTTCCCGCCACCGTCTACCTGATCGCCATTGGCGCATTCGCGCTGGGCATGGCGTCGTATGTGACGGCGGGCCTGATGCCGATGATCGCCGGCGCGTTTTCCGTTTCCCTGGCGATGGCCGCGCAACTGGTGACGGCGTTCACCCTGGCCTATGGCCTCGGTTCGCCGCTGGCCGTGGCCTTGCTGCCGGCGCGCGCGCAGCGCTCCGGCCTCCTGATCGCGCTGGCCGTGTTCGTGCTGGCGAACGGGGCCAGCGCGCTGGCGCCCGGTTTCAGCGGTTTGCTCGCATGGCGCGCCATTGCGGGCATCGGTGCCGGCGTCTACCTGGCGCTCGGTATCGCGGCGGCGGCGGGTGTGTCGGCGCCGCAGCAGCGGGGCAAGGCCATCGGCGTGATCATGGGCGGCATGGCGGGCGGCACGGTGCTGGGCGTGCCATTGAGCTTGCTGCTGGCGCAGCAGCTGGGCTGGACGGCGGCCCTGTGGCTGGTGACTCTTTTGGGCGGGCTGGCGCTGGCGGGCTTGCTGTGGCAGCTGCCCGCGCTGCCGGCGGCACCGGCGATTTCTCTGCGCCGCAAGCTGGCCTTGCTGGCCGATGGGCAGGTGCTGGCCATCTTGCTCGTGTCCTTGCTGGCGGCCATCGCCAGCCTGGGCATGTACACGTTTATCGCGCCGCTGCTGGCGTGGTCGGCGAACGGTATGGCGATGTCCGCCACGCCCTTCCTGTGGGCGTGGGGCGTGGGAGGGATCGTGGGCAGTGTGCTGGTCGGGCCATGGGCGGACAAGGTGGCGGCGCCGAAGCTGACCTGCATCATCTTGCTGCTGCTGGCGCTGGCCTTGTGCGCGCTGCCGCTGGCGGCCGGCTGGTCGGCCTGGCTGATGCTGGCGCCGATCGCGCTGTGGGGCGCGGCTGGCTGGGCCCTGCAAGTGCCGCAAAACCAGCGGCTGCTGGCCGTGCGTGCGCGGCAGGGCGACGGCAATCTGGCCATCGCCCTCAACGAATCGGCGCTGTACCTGGGCAGCGCCATCGGCGCCGCCACGGGCGGCCTGCTGCTCCTGCTCAACTGGCCGATGTGGCTGCTGGCGGCAGGCGCCGCCTTGGTCGCCACTGCGGCGTTGCTGCTGCAGTGGCCTGCCGCGCGGCGGACTTAAGCCTTTTTCGCCAGCTGCATGCCCACGGGCAGGGCGCGGATGCGCTTGCCCGTGGCGGCGAAGATGGCGTTGCACAGGGCCGGGGCGATGGGCGGCGTGGCCGGTTCGCCCACGCCGCCGAGCTCCATGTCCAGGGTGCCCGGCACCAGATGCGTGTGGATCACGCGCGGCGCATCGGCGGCGCGCAGCACGGCGTAGTCGTGGAAATTGCTTTGCTCGACCCGGCCATTCTTAAAGCTGATCTCGCCGCTCATGGCCAGCGACAGGCCCATGATGCAGGCGCCCTCGATCTGCGAGCGCACGCGGTCCGGGTTGATCTGCGGGCCGCAATCCATGGCGATGTCGACTCTCGGCACGATGACTTCGCCGGCCGCATTGATCTCCACTTCGATCACGGCCGCCACATAGGTGACGAAACTGTAGGACACGGCCAGGCCCAGTCCCCGTCCCTTGGGCAGCTTGCGGCCCCAGCCCGCCTTGGCCGTCGCCAGCTCGATCACGTGACGCATGCGGCCGATATCGACCGGATACTTCGCCGGGTCTTCGCCATAGTTCCAGCCGTCGGACAGGTCGGCCGGGTTGATCTTGCGCGCGGGGCCCAAGAGCGCCAGCAGGTAGTCGCGGTGGTCCTTCTTTGCCGCGTGAGCCAGTTCGGCCGTGAACGACTGGATGGCAAACGCGTGCGGGATGTTCGACACGGAACGGAACCAGCCGATGCGCGTGTGGGCCGGCACTTCGGGCACTTCGACGCGGACGTTTGGAATAGCGAACGGCACGTTGATGGCCGACATGCCCAGTTCGAACGGCGCCTGCTTGTTTGCGCCGGCGGCAAAAGTCGAGGTGATGGTGGGGGCGGCAGTGCGGTGCAGCCAGGCCGTCGGCATGCCTTTCGCGTCCAGCGACGCTTCCAGCCGTTCGACGGACACCGTATGCAGATAGTCGTGTTGCAGGTCGTCGTCCCGCGTCCACGTCAGCTTGACGGGCGCGCCATCCATGGCCTTCGACAGCAGCGCCGCCTCGACGGCGAAATCGGGTTTCGATTTGCGCCCGAAGCCGCCGCCCAGCAAGGTCACGTGGACGGTCACATCGTCGTACGACAAGCCCAGGGCCTTGGCCACGTTGCTGCGCGTCGCTTGCGGCGCCTGCACGCAAGCCCACACTTCGGCCTTGCCGTTGGCGATGCGCACGGTGGCGGCGGGCGGCTCCATGGTGGCGTGGGCCAGGTGGGGCAGATAGTATTCGGCGCTCAGTTTGCGCGCGGCGGGAGCGGCGGCCAGGGTAGCCACCGTCTTGCCCTGGTCGCGCGCCGGGCTGGCCGGCTGGCGCACGGCCGCTTCCAGCGTCTTGCGGAAGGCTTTTGAGTCGTAATCGCCGTTCGGGCCATCTTCCCATTCCAGCACCAGCGCTTCGCGGCCCTTGATGGCGGCCCAGGTGTTCCTGGCGATGACGGCCACGCCGCCCAGCGGATTGAACATGGCCGGCGGCGGGCTGCCCGCCAGTTCGACGATGCGCAGCACGCCAGGCACCTTCAGGGCCGCCGTCTTGTCCACGCTTTTCAGCTTGCCGCCGAAGACGGGCGGACGGGCGATGACGGCATACGCCATACCATCGAGGCGCGTGTCGATGCCGAAGTGGGTATTGCCCGTGACGATGTCGCGCAGGTCGATACCGCGCGTGCTGGTCTGGCCGATGTAGCGCAGCTCGTCCGCCGTTTTCAGGCTGATGCGCGCGCGTGGCGGCACCGGCAATTTGGCCGCTTCCTCGGCCAGGGCGCCGAACGACAGCGAACGTCCGCTGGCCGCATGCACGACCGCATGGTTGACGGCTTTCACCTCGGTGACGGGCACATCCCAGCGCACGGCGGCCGCCGTTTCCAGCATCAGGCGCGCCGTGGCGCCCACGTGGCGCATGGCGCGGAACGAGTGGCGCATGCTGCGCGAACCGTCCGTATCCTGGCTGCCGTAGCGCGCTTCGTCGGCGGGCGCCTGCTGCACGCGCACCTGCGCCCAGTCGGCGCCCAGTTCATCGGCCGCCACCATGGGCAGGCTGGTGCGGATGCCCTGGCCCATTTCGGAACGGTGCACAACAATGGTGACGATGCCGTCGGCGGCCACCGACAGGAAGGCCAGGGTGTCGTCGACCACGCCGCCGGCCATCTTGTCGCCGCCGTATTTGACGGCGTCGGCCGCCATCACGAGGCCGGAAGGGCCTGCCACCAAAGTCAGACCGGCCAGCGCGCCGGCGGCCTTGAGCCAGTTGCGCCGCGCAGGCGAATGGACGGCGGGAGTGTCATGGATGCTCATTTGGCCGCTCCTTTTGCGTTGATGCTGGTGGCGGCCTGCTTGATGGCCGCGTGGATGCGCGTGTAGGTGCCGCAGCGGCAGATATTGCCGCTCATCGCTTCGCGGATTTGCTGGTCGTTCGGCTTGGGCGTCTTGTGCAGCAGGGCCGTGGCCGACATGATCTGCCCGGCCTGGCAGTAGCCGCATTGGGGCACGCCGTGCTCCTGCCACGCTTGTTGCAAGGCCAGGCCGACCTTGTCTTCGCCCACGGCTTCGATGGTGGTGATCTTCTTGCCGGCGGCGGCCGACACCGGCGTCACGCAGGAGCGGATGGCTACACCATCGAGGTGCACGGTGCAGGCGCCGCACAGGGCCATGCCGCAGCCGAACTTGGTGCCGGTCATGCCCAGTTCGTCGCGCAGGGCCCACAGCAGGGGCGTGTCTTCAGGCAGGGCAAGGTCGTGCTGTTTGCCATTGATGGTCAGGGTCGTCATGTGTATTCCTCTGTGGGGGCTGGTACGGAAAGCGCGACGGCCATCCGCCATACGGATTAGCTCATCAGTAGGGGATGGTAGCACCAGCCGCCATGCGCTGCAGGGAGTGGGGTCCGGTGGCATACTGCGGCTTCTGATATTGGAGTTTTCCATGGCATACATCGCAGCGGCGCAGGGCTTGCCGGACATCCTCGCTCCCGGCTTGCAGGTGGTTTTTTGCGGCCTCAATCCCGGCGTGGACGCGGCGGCGGCCGGCCACCATTTTCTCGGCCGCGGCAACCGCTTCTGGCCCGTGCTGCACCTGTCCGGCTTCACGCCGCATCTGGTGGTGCCGCAGGACGATGCCAGCGTGCTCGGTTTCGGACTGGGCTTGACGGCGGCCGTCGGGCGCCCGACCAGCCGCGCGGACCAGGTGGGGGCGGACGAATTCGCGCAAGCGGCGGCGGGCCTGCAACATAAACTGGCATTGCTGCAGCCGCAGTGGATCGCCTTCCTGGGCAAGGCCGCCTACGCGGCGATGACGGGCAAGCGCCAGCTGGAGTGGGGCGAACAGGCAGAGCGCTTCGGCGGCGCGCGTGTGTGGATCTTGCCCAATCCGAGTGGGCTCAATCGCGGCTATTCGAAGGAGCGGCTGGTCGACGCGTATGCGGAACTCCAACGCGCGCTGGGCTGACGTCCAGTGCCACCGCGCGCAACAGCGGTGTGACGAAATCGAGGAAGGCGCGCAATTTCAAGGGCAGCGGCGCTTGTCCCTTGTGCAGCAGGCTGACGGGCAAGGGCGCCGCTTCGAACGGTGCGAGCACGATGCGCAGCCTGTCGCCGCGCAGGGCGTCCATCACCTGATACGACAGCACGCGGATCACGCCCGCGTCCAGGGTGGCGGCGGCGATCGCCGCGTCCACCGTATTGACGGCCAGGCGCGAGTGCACGGGCACGGACTGCGCAGCCTTGCCCGTGCCGAAGACCCAGGCGCGCCGCGATTCCAGCACCTCGAAACTGATGCAGGCATGCGCGGCCAGATCGCCCGGCGCAGTTGGCGTGCCATGCGCGGCCAGGTAGCCGGGGCTGGCGCAGACGACCCGGCGCACCGTGCCGACCCGCGTCGCCACGAAGCTGCTGTCGGGCAGGTCGCCGATGCGCATGGCCACGTCGACCTGCTCGTCCATCAGGTGCAGGACGCGGTCCGTCAGTACCAGCTTGATCTCGATGTCCGGATAGCGGGCGAGAAACGCCGCCACCACGGGCACGATGTGCAGGCGTCCGAACATGACGGGCGCCGTGATCGTCAGTTCGCCTTTCGGCACCGCATATTCGCCCGTCGCAATACGCTCCGCTTCGCCGATCTCTTCGAGGATGCGGCGGCACGCGGCCACGTAGGAGTGGCCCGCCTCCGTCAGCGACAGCTGGCGCGTCGTGCGGTGCAGCAGGCGCGTGTTGAGGTGCGCTTCCAGCGCCGCCACCTTGCGGCTGACGTTGGCCAGCGGCATGCCGAGATGGCGTGCGGCGGCCGACAGGCTGCCCGCGTCCACCACGGCCAGCAGGATGGTCATGGATTCCAGTCTATCCATCGCGTGTTCTCATGTGAGTCTATCGAATTTTGGAAGAATGATTCTCAATCTTATGGGATTCTCTTTGTTGGTGCAAGTACGTAAGCTGGTCTCCTTCGCCGCGGCATGTTGCCGCGGCAACATGAAAGGAGAGCGCCATGCGCCCCACACCCATTCCCCCGCCCGATGCACACACCGTGGCGTCCGCGCCGCGCGGCAAGATCCTCATGATGGCGGTGATCGCCGGCGCGGTCATCACCAACATCTATTGCACCCAGCCTATCCTGCCCCTGATCCAGTCCGGCCTCGGCGTCGACCTGGCGGCCGTCAACCTGGTCGCCGGCGCGGCGCTGCTGGGCTTTGCCACGGGACTGGCGCTGCTGCTGCCGCTGGGCGACCGCGTCGACCGGCGCACCCTGGTGCTGGGGCAGATCGCGCTGGCTTTCGTTTGCGCCCTGGCGGCGGCGCTGGCACCGGGCATCTGGCCGCTGATCGGCGCTTCGTTTGGCCTGGGCATCGTCAGCTGCGTGCCGCAGCAACTGGTGCCGCTTGCCGCGAGCATGTCGCCGCCCGCTGAGCGCGGCCGTTCCGTCGGCACGGTGGTCAGCGGCATCATGGTGGGCATCCTGCTCGGGCGCACGGTCGCCGGCGTGGTGGGCGAGGCCTGGGGCTGGCGCGCCGTGTACGCCATGGAAGCGGCCTTCATGGTGCCCGTGTGGATCGCGGCGGCGGCCTTGCTGCCGCGCGGGAAACCGGGTAGCCAGCTCTCCTACCTTGGCTTGCTGGCGTCGTTGTGGCCACTGGCGCGCGACCATCGTCCCCTGCGCGAATCGATGCTGATCCAGGCGCTGTTGTGGGCCTGCTTCAATGCGTTCTGGGTCAACCTGGCCTCGCTGCTGGCCAACGGTCCATGGCACCTGGGCAGCGCCTGGGCCGGCGCCTTCGGCATCATCGGCGCGGCCGGCGCACTGGCCGCCACCGTGGGCGGCAGGGCCACCGACAGACTCGGTTCGCGCACGGTCATTGGCCTGAGCATCGCCATCGTGACCTTGTCCTACCTGCTGCTGGCGGGCGCCGCCTCGTCGCTGGCCTTGCTGGTGATCGGCGTCATCGTGCTCGACATCGGCGTGCAGGCTGCCCTGGTGGCCAACCAGACGCGCGCCTTTGCCGTCGATCCGGCCGCCCAGGGTCGCATCAACAGCCTGTACATGACGGCGACTTTTATTGGCGGCGCCGCGGGCGTGGCGGTGAGCGGCTGGCTGATGCAGCGTTACGGCTGGACGGGCGTGGCGGTGTTTGGCGTTGTATTGGGCTTGCTGGCCGGAGCGATCCACCTGGCCGGATCACGCGCACAGCGGCGCGCGCCAACCTTAACTTAACGCGGCTGTTCCAGCTGCGCGTACACGGCGCCGGCGATCTTGCCCAGTTCCTGCTTGGGCAGGTTCGCCGAGAGGGCATAACCGAGCTGGCCGTCGATCCAGTAAAACACACTCAATTCCTTTTCCTGCGTGTAGCGGAAGGCCGTTTCCTGCCTGCCGGCCCGCTCTTTCGCCACGTACAGGGTCAGGCGCTTGCCGCCGCCATCTTCATACATGAATTGCGCCACGGGGCCGTCGCCATCGCCGGGCAGCAGGCGTCCGCCGATCAGGTGATAACCGAGCGGCGACAGCGCGGGCGGCTGCAATTTCGTGCCCAGGCGTTTCGACAGCCACTGCACCAGGTGCGCCTCCTGTTCCGCGCCCACCTCGACGGGGTGGCGCACTTCGGGTGTGTAGACGGCGTGGGCGATGGCGGCGCTGCGCGCCAGGGCAAGGGGGCTGGCGCTGGTGGTGATGCTGTCGCTTGCATCGCCGCGCAGCAGCCAGCCGCCCGCGCCGCCAGCGATCACCAGCACGACGGCCGCTGCTGCCTGCATGGCGGGGCGCTGCCAGGCGCCGTTCGCGGCCGGTGGCGATGCCGATTGCAGCAGGGCCGGTGGCACGGTTTCGTCCAGCACGGGGTCGAACAGGGCGCGCAATTGCAGGTTCTGTGCACGCCAGGCGTCGACTCGGGCGGCGTCTTCTGGATGCGCGCGCAGGTGGTCATCGATGGCCGCGCGCTGTTCCTCGGGCAGGACGCCGTCGGCCAGGGCGTGCAATTGCGCTTCGCTGATGGCTTGCGTTGTCATTTCACGACTTTCAGGGTGGGGGCGCCATGGCTGCCAACGGGGCGGCCGTCGAGCAGTTCGCGCAGCCGCTCGCGCCCGCGCGATAAACGCGACATCACGGTGCCGACGGGGATGTCCAGGGTGGCCGCCACCTGCTCGTACGGCATCTGTTCCAGCGCGACGAGCAGGATCACTTCGCGCTGCCCCAGCGGCAAGCGGGCCAGCGCCGCATCCATTTCGCCGATGGCGATGGACTGCCCGGGCGTACGCTCGGGCGCGGGCAGCAGGGCGTCGTCGTCGAGCTCCTGCAGCGCCAGGCCGGGACGGCGCAATTGATCCACGTGCAGGTTGTGCATGATGGAGAACAGCCAGGGCCGCATCTCGCCGCCGCGCTGCCGCTGATCGAGCTTGCGCCAGGCCCGCTCCACGGTGTCCTGCACCAGGTCGTCCGCGTGCAGGGCGCCCGCCAGCGCGCGCGCATAGCGGCGCAGGCCGGGCAGGCACGCTTGCAGCTGGCGGCTATCGTCTTGCGTGGCCATCGTGGCGGCGGGAAGGGCTGCTTACGGCTTGACGACGTGCCACACGTTCTTGAAATTGTCGCCGGCCACGTCGCCCGGCTTCTTGTCTTCCTTGTACAGGTACAGAGGCTTGCCCTTGTAGGTCAGCTGCATGGCGCCGTTGTCTTCGCGCTTGATGCTGCCATACGGGGCGGCGGGCGCCGCTTCGGTGGCGATGACGGCGGGCCAGGCCACCAGGCAGCCGCCGCTGCAGGCGCTCTTGCCGCTGTCGGCGACATCCTTGTCGAACACGTAGACGGTCATGCCGCTGGCGTTGACCAGCATGCCGTTGGCGGGCATGACGTCGGCGGCGAACGCCAGCGGGGCGGACAAGGCGGTGAACAGGGCGGTGGCGGCGAAAGTGGTAAAGCGCATGATGGTCTCCTTGAGGTTTTGGGGGCTTGCAAGGGATAGACGCGTGTCGCCCGCCGTTTATTCCCGCGCTGGCGGATTATTTTTTGGATGCAGGCTGGCCCACAGGTGGGCCGCCGCCATGGTGCGGTGCGGCGCGTACTGGCGCAGCCACTGTTCCGTGCGCGCCATGTCAGGTTTCGTTACTTCGCCGAGCAGCTTTTGCAGGGCGGCGCGGATGGCCACGTCGCCATGCAGCGAGCAGTCGGCATAGCCGTAGCCGCGCAGCAGCGCGTAGTTGACGGTCCACGGGCCGATGCCTTTCACGGCCAGCAGCGCTTGCGATATCGCCGCCACGTCACCGGAAGGCGGCAGCTCCAGCGACAGTTCTCCCTCATCGACGAGGCGTGCCAGGCGCAGCACGGTTTCCGCCTTGGCGCGCGAGAATTTGCGGCTGGTCAGATCTTCCACCGACAACCGTGCCACGTCGCGCGCCTCGGGATAGCACCACAAGCCGCTGGTGTGCCGGCGTCCCGCTTGCAGAATGAAAGTGCGGCGCAGGGAAATGGCGAACGGCAGGTTGATCTGCTGGCCGATGATGGCCCAGGTCAGCGCTTCGAAAGGGCTGGCCGATTGCACGATGCGCAGGCCCGGATTGACGCTGACCAGAGGCGCCAGCAGCGGGTCGCCGGCGGCCAGTTGCGCGAACGGCTGCGGGTCGATGCGCAGGCCGAGGATGTTCAGCAAGGCGCCGTGCAGCGGTGTTTGAAGGCCGGCATCGGTATCGCCATCGATGTCCGCCTGGCAGATGGCCGCAGCGTCCGTGAAGGCCACGTCCAGCACGACCGGCACGCCCTGCATCAGGATGCCCTTGCGCAGTCCCGTTGGCGTGACTTGTTCGGCCACGGCTTCGCCATCGCGGCTGTGGAAGGCGATGACGTCGTCGCGGCGGTAGCCGGCGGGCAGGGGGAGGGTCCAGTGCAACAGGGTCATGGTGGGCAGGAAATTAGGGAGCGTATCAGGGACGGTATCAGGGGGCCGATGCGGGCGCACCGCGTTTCTTGCTTTTTACCTTAGCGCGCGCAGATGTCGGTGCTGGGTGGACTCAGGGCCGCCGCGTGCTGGATCTGCAGAGTCTCGGGTACGCCATTTTTCACGGCCGTCAGTTCGGCCAGGATGGAAATGGCGATTTCGGCCGGCGTCTTGCTGCCGATGTACAGGCCTATGGGTCCATGCAGGCGCGCCAGCTGTTCTGCGCTGACGTCGAACTGCAGCAGCCGTTCGCGGCGCTTGGCATTGTTGGCGCGCGAGCCGATCGCGCCCACGTAGAACGCGGGCGATTTCAACGCTTCCATCAGGGCCAGGTCGTCGAGCTTGGGGTCGTGCGTGAGGGCGACGACGGCGCTGCGGCTATCGAGCTTGAGTTCGAGCACGAGGTCGTCCGGCATGGCGTGCAGCAGGGGCACGCCGGGCACGTTCCAGCCGCCCCGGTATTCCTCGCGCGGGTCGCAGACGATGACGTGGTAATCCATGGCCGTGGCGATCTGCGCCACGAAGCGTGACAGCTGGCTGGCGCCGATGATCAGCAAGCGCCAGCGCGGGCCATGCTGCGTGGTGAGTACGCCATCTTCGAGGGCCAGCACGGCCCCCGGCGTGGCGCGCCGCAGGGTGACGGCGCCGCTATCGAGATCCAGGCGGCGTTCGACCAGTTCATGCGCTTCCAGGCGCGCCAGCAGTTCGGCCACCTTGCTGTCCGCATGCAGCGGTTCGATGGCCAGTTCGATGGTGCCGCCGCAGGGCAGGCCGAAGCGGTGCGCCTCGTCCGCGCTGATGCCGTAGCTGACGATTTCCGGCTGCGTGCGCACGATGCCGTGCACGCGCACGGTATCGATCAAATCATCTTCGATGCAGCCGCCGGAAACGGAACCGACCACCGTGCCATCGTCGCAGATAGCCAGGGTGGCGCCCACGGGGCGGGGGCTGGAACCCCACGTCTTGATGACGGTGACGAGTTCGCAGCGGTGGCCGGCGGCGAGCCAGGCGGCGCTGGTTTTCAGAACTTCAAGGTCGATGCTGTCCATGGGGCGCGGAAGGAAAGCCGCAGGTAGGCGGCAAAGTATGGAATATTTTTTAATATTGTGGCTATACTACGCTCTCCAACAGCCTGCGGAGAGTTTCATGTCGAACGACCAAAAGACGCAAGATGACGGCATCCCCAAGTTTGGCAAACTGCTCATCGCCCTGTTCCTGGCGGTGGTGTTTTGCGGCGCCCTGACCTGGATCATGGGCACCTACTTCCCGAACTTCCCAGGCGCCTGAGCAAACCTGCTGTATCAGGCGCCTTTGGCGTTTAAGGCTTCAACGGCTTCTTCGCCGCCTGCTTCGCGCGCACGTCGATGACGGCGCGGTTGACGGCCGCCATGCGCGAGTTGGTGCCCGGGTGCAGGGCCGTGTAGCCGTTGGCGACCGTCGCCGGCACTTGCGCGGCCAGGCGCTGCCAGAAGCGCGCGGCGTTGTCGACGTTGTAGCCGGCGCGCGCCAGCAGGTAGATGGCCAGGGTGTCGGCTTGCACGTCGAGTTCCTGCGGCATGGCCTTGATGCCGGCGGCGCCCGTGAGCATCGACACGTCGGGCTGCACAGCGCCCAGGCTGTCGATGATGCTGCCGGCCGTGCCTGCCGTGCGCTGGCTGCGCGCGTGGTCGAGGATGTTGTGCGCCATTTCGCGGGCGATGACGAAAGCGATGCCTTCGTCGTTTTGTGCCGCATTGACCATGCCGCGCGTGAGCATGATGCGTCCGCCGTCCGAGTACGCGTTGATATTGTCCGCATTGCCCAGGGCGACGCGGAAGGCGCAGGCGCGCGTGACGGGAATTTTGAGGTCCTGCTGCTGGCCGTCGCGGGCGATGGTCATGTTCAGGCTCGCGCTTTTCGAGGCCAGCGGGCCGACGATGGCGCCGAACGGGCCTTCCGCTTTCGGGCCGGCCGGCAGCGGCTTGCCTTCGGCTGCCAGCAAGCCGTCGCCCTTGCGCAAGCCGGCGCGCGCGGCGCCGCTGCCCGGCAAGACGCCGGACACCTGCATCTGTTCGCCGTAGCCGAGGGCCGCCTGCGCCGCGTCGGCATAGATGCCAGGGTAGGAATACTTGTTCTGCGCCGTGAAGCCCAGCAGGTTGCGCGCATACGTCTTGCACAGATCCGCATTGTTGATCAGCAGGGGCGCCGAGACTTTCGACAGGCGGTCCTGCAGCGCCACCATCTTCACCAGTTCTTCCTGCGCCGCCTTTTGCTGCGCCGTCGGCGCGGGCGCATCGGGCGCCGGCACGACGTTGAACGGGCCGCTGACATTCGTCATCGGGGTGGTGCAACCAGCGAGGATGGCCGCACTGGCCAACAGGAGAGGAGTGGCCAATCGGCGCAGCGAAGTTGGGGCTGGGATCAGATGGCGGAAACCTGGCATGGACTATTCCTTCGTGTAGCTCCTGACAAAACCTACTGCGCGGCGCGATTTGCGGCCTCCGATGCTCACTGTGCATTCGCACAGCTCCGCTTCTCAGCCACAACTCACATCCGCTCGCTACGGTTTGTCAGTCGCTGTTAATGTTTGCCGGTGCTGCCGAAACCGCCAACACCGCGTTCGCTGTCGCCGAATTCCTCGACGACGTTAAAGCCCACTTGCAGCACCGGCACGATAATCAGTTGCGCCAGGCGTTCCATGGGATTGAGCGTGAAAGCGCTCTGGCCCCGGTTCCAGGTCGATACCATCAGCTGGCCCTGGTAATCGGAGTCGATCAAGCCTACCAGATTCCCCAATACGATGCCGTTTTTGTGGCCCATGCCGCTGCGCGGCAGGATCATGGCCGCATACGACGGGTCGCCGATGTGGATGGCCAGGCCGGTGGGAATGAGCACGGTCTGGCCGGCTTCGATGGTGATCGCTGAGGCTATGCAGGCGCGCAGGTCCAGGCCGGCGCTGCCGGGCGTAGCGTAGGCCGGCAGCAGTTCTTTCATGCGGGCGTCGAGGATCTTGATGTCGATATTTTTCATGAATCTAACTAACTAAGCTAAGTCGTTTAATGGGATTATTTGAGCAGCGAATTCTTGGCAATGCGCTTCGAGATTTCCGAAATCAGCTGGCGCGCCAGGTTCAGTTTCGAGGCGCGCGGCAGTACGGTATGGCCTTCTTCGTCGAACAGGATGATGGTGTTGTCGTCCTGGCCAAACGTGTTGTGGCCGATATTGCCGACCAGGAGGGGAATGCCCTTCTTTTCACGCTTGGTCGAGCCGAATTCCACGAGGTTTTCCGATTCGGCGGCAAAGCCCACGCAGTAGGGATAGCCGGCCAGGTTGGTGCGTGCCGCCACGGTGGCGAGGATGTCGGGGTTTTGCGCGAACTGCAGTTCGGGTACGGAGCCGTCGGCCTGCTTTTTCATCTTCTGGTCGCTGGCGTTGGCCACGCGCCAGTCGGCGACGGCGGCCACGGCGACGAAGACGTGCTGGCCGTCGACGTGGGCCAGCACGGCATCATGCATCTGCTGCGCGCTTTGCACGTCGATGCGGCGCACGCCGAATGGCGCGTCCAGGGCAGTTGGGCCGGAAATGAGCAGCACTTCGGCGCCCGCTTCGCGCGCTGCGCGCGCCACCGCATAGCCCATCTTGCCCGAGGACAGATTGGTGATGCCGCGCACGGGGTCGATGGCTTCGAACGTGGGGCCGGCCGTGACCAGCACGCGCTTGCCCGCCAGGACTTTCGGCTGGAAGGCGGCGATCAGCTCCGTCAGCAGCTGTTCCGGTTCCAGCATGCGGCCCAGGCCCACTTCGCCGCATGCCTGTTCGCCGGCGGCCGGGCCGAACAGCTTGATACCGTCGTCGCGCAACTGCTGCACATTGCGTTGCGTGGCCGGGTTCTGCCACATTTCCACGTTCATGGCCGGCGCCACCAGCAGGGGCAGGTGGGCGGGACGGGCCAGGCACAGGGTCGACAGCAGGTCGTCGCACACGCCATGCGCGAGCTTGCGCATGAAGTCTGCCGAACACGGCGCGATCAGGATGGCGTCCGCATGGCGCGTCAAATCGATATGCGCCATGTTGTTGTCGATGCGGGCATCCCACTGGCTCGTGTGAACGGGGTGGCCGGACAGCGCCTGCATCGTGACGGCCGTGATGAAGTGGCTGGCCGCATCCGTCATCACCACTTGCACCGAGGCGCCGGCCTTTGTCAGCGCGCGGCACAGTTCCGCCGCCTTGTAGCAGGCGACGCCGCCTGACAGTCCCAGGACGATTTTTTTGCCGGACAATTCCATGCCGTTCTCCCGCGTGTTTATTTGTTTACCCGGCGCAGTTCATCGATGATGAACAGGGCCGCGCCGATGCAGATGGCGCTGTCGGCGATATTGAAAGCGGGGAAATGGCCCCAGCTTTTCCAGTGGAAGTCGAGGAAGTCGACCACGTGGCCGTACATCAGGCGGTCGATGGCGTTGCCCAGCGCACCGCCGAGTATCAGCGCCAGGGCCCAGCAGAACATGCGTTGTCCCGCGTGCTTTTTCAGCAGGTAGATGATGTAGATGGCGGCCGCCAGGGCGATGCCGGTGAAGAAATAGCGCTGCCAGCCACCCTGGTCGGACAGGAAACTGAACGCGGCGCCCTTGTTATACGCGAGCACCAGGTTGAAATACGAGGTGATGACCATCTCCTGCGCATAGCGGAAGGTCTTCAGGATCGTGATCTTGGTGATCTGGTCGAACAGGATGACGATGGCGGCAATGCCCAGCCAGGGCACGAGCGACGCCGACGATGACGATTTCGATGAAAAACGGTTTTTGGTGGCCATATTTTTCCAGGGAAGATAAAGCCGCCGCTGCCCTTGCAGGCAGCGGCGGTGGGAGCGGGGCGGAAGTCATCCAGCCCCGGCTTGCTGTTCTAGGCGAAGCGGCGTTTCTCGCCCGCGCCAAACAGATTGCTGACGCAGCGGCCGCACAGGGTAGCATGCGCGGCGTCCGTACCCACGTCCGCACGGTAGTGCCAGCAGCGCTCGCACTTCGGCGCCGTCGACGCGGCCACGACCACCTCTTCTGCCGCTTCGTCGGCCACTTCAGCCACGGTTGCCTGCGAGGTGATGAAGACGAACTTCAAGTCTTCGCCCAGGGTGGTCAGCAGCTTGTACTTCATCGGCGCGGCCTTGATCGTCAGTTCCGCCTGCAGCGACGAACCGATGGCGCCCGAGGTGCGCAAGTCTTCCAGCTGTTTCGTCACATCCGTGCGCACGGCGCGCAGTGCCGTGTATTTCTCCAGCAGGCCGGCGGCATCCGCCACTTCCGGCAGCTGCCACCACGTTTGCGTGAAGATGGTTTCATCGCTGGCGGCATACGCTTCGCTTCCTGCGAAGACAGCCCATGCTTCTTCGGCCGTGAACGACAGGGCCGGGGCCATCAGGCGCAGCAGGCTTTGCGTGATGTGCCACAGGGCCGTCTGCGCCGAACGGCGCGCATGCGACGTCAGGCCCGAGGTGTACAAACGGTCCTTCAAGATGTCCAGGTAGAAGCCGCCCAGGTCTTCCGAGCAGTACGTCTGCAGCTTCGACACGACCGGGTGGAACTCGTAGCGCGCGTAGTTGTTCTCGATCTGCGTTTGCAGCGATGCCATGTTGGCCAGCGCATAGCGGTCGATTTCGAACATCTCCGCCACCGGCACGGCGTCCGTGGCCGGATTGAAGTCCGACGTATTGGCCAGCAGGAAGCGCAGGGTGTTGCGGATGCGGCGGTACGATTCCGTCACGCGTTTCAGGATCTCGTCGGAGATCGACAGCTCGCCCGTGTAGTCGGTCGAGGCGATCCACAGGCGCAGGATGTCCGCGCCCAGGGTGTCCGAGATCTTTTGCGGCGCCAGCGTGTTGCCCAGCGACTTAGACATCTTCTTGCCTTCGCCATCGACCGTGAAACCGTGCGTCAGCAGGGCTTTGTATGGCGGACGGCCGTTCAGCATCGACGACACGAGCAGCGACGAGTGGAACCAGCCGCGATGCTGGTCCGAGCCTTCCAGGTACAGGTCGGCCGGGAATTGCAGCTGCGTCGAATGCGAACCGTGGCCTTGCGGGCCGCCCAGCACCGTCTGGTGCGTGGCGCCGGAATCGAACCACACGTCCAGGGTATCTTTGTTTTTCGCGTAGATGGCCGCTTCGTCGCCAATCAGGTCTTTCAGATCGAGCGCCTGCCATGCCTCGATGCCGTTCTTTTCGATCAGCTTGGCCACTTGCTCCAGCAGTTCCGGCGTGCGCGGATGCAGGTCGCCCGTTTCCTTGTGCACGATGAAGGCCATCGGCACACCCCACTGGCGCTGGCGCGACAGGGTCCAGTCAGGACGGTTGGCGATCATGCCGTGCAGGCGCGCCTGGCCCCAGTCCGGGAAGAATTCGGTGTCGGCGATGCCTTTCAGGGCCGTCTCGCGCAGGGTCGCGCCGCCGTCTTTCGGCGTCACGTCCATGCCGGCGAACCACTGCGAGGTGGCGCGGTAGATGATCGGCGTCTTATGGCGCCAGCAATGCATGTAGCTGTGGTCGAACATCTTGACTTCGAACAGCGCGCCCGCTTCGCGCAGGGCGTTGCAGATCGGCTTCGACGCTTCCCAGATGGTCATGCCGCCGAACAGGGGCAGGGTCGAGGCGAACTTGCCGTCGCCCATGACGGGCTTGATGATGTCGTCGTCCTTCATGCCGTGCGCCTTGCACGAGATGAAGTCGTCCAGGCCGTAGGCTGGCGCCGAGTGCACCACGCCCGTGCCGCTTTCCGTGGTCACGTATTCGGCCAGGTACAAGGGCGACAGGCGGTCATAGAAAGCGTCGCTCGCATGCAGCGGGTGGCGGAAGCTGATGCCGGCCAGGGCCGCGCCGTCGCAGGTGGCGATCGTCGTGCCTTCGAGCTTGAAGCGCGCCAGGCTGGCCACGACCAGGTCTTGCGCCAGGATCAGCAGCAATGGCTGGCCATCGCGCTCGGCTTTCACCAGCGCGTATTTGACTTCCGGGTGCACGTTCAGCGCCTGGTTCGACGGGATGGTCCACGGCGTCGTGGTCCAGATGACGATGAAACCGTTATCGGTCGGCAGCGATGGCAGGCCGAAGGCAGCCGCCAGTTTGGCCGGCTCGGCGAACTTGAAGCCGACATCGATGGCGGGATCGCGTTTTTCCGCGTATTCCACTTCCGCTTCGGCCAGGGCCGACTGGCAGTCGAAGCACCAGTTGACCGGTTTCAGGCCGCGGTAGACATAGCCTTTTTCCAGCAGCTTGCCCAGCGCGCGCAATTCGTCCGCTTCATTGCCGTGCGCCATCGTCAGGTAGGGGTTGTCCCACTCGCCCAGCACGCCCAGGCGGATAAAGTCTTTCTTCTGGCGCTCGACCTGCACGTTGGCGTAGGCGCGCGCTTTTTCCAGCACTTCGGCCGTAGGCAGGTTCTTGCCGTGCAGTTTTTCGATCTGGATCTCGATCGGCATGCCGTGGCAATCCCAGCCCGGTACATACGGCGCGTCGAAGCCTGCCAGCGAGCGCGACTTGACGACCATGTCTTTCAGGATCTTGTTGACTGCGTGGCCCAGGTGGATGTCGCCATTCGCGTACGGCGGGCCGTCATGCAGGATGAATTTCGGACGGCCGGCGGCAGCCTTGCGCACGCGCTCGTAGATCTTCTTGTCTTGCCATTGCTGTACCCATTGAGGCTCGCGCTTGGCCATGTCGCCGCGCATCGGGAACGGGGTTTCCGTCATGTTGACCGGGTATTTGCTTTCAGGCTTCTTGTTCTGCTTGGGCGTGGCTGGCTTGTTTTGATCGGACATAATCTTCTTTAATGATATTGAATGGTTTGCGGCGGCGGGAGCCGCCAGTCGGCGGAGTTGGCCGGCGTCAAATTCGGTCGGTGGCGGTAATGGCGCCGCTGCGCTGCTCGAAGTAGGCGCGCGCCTGGTTCGAGTCGCGCTCGATGGCGGCCGTCAGGGTGGGCAAGTCGTCGTACTTTTCTTCGTCGCGCAGCTTTTCCAAAAACTCCACGCGTACCAGCTTGCCGTAGCAGGACTGGGCGAAATCGAACAGATGCACTTCCAGCAAGACGCGGCCGCTGTCGTCGACGGTGGGGCGCACGCCCAGGCTGGCCACGGCCGGCAACGGTGCCGGTCCCAGGCCGTGTACCTGCACGATGAAGACGCCGGACAGGGCGGGGCGGTGCGCCACGCGCAGGTTCAGGGTGGGGAAACCGAGCGTGCGGCCCAGCTTCTGGCCGTGGATGACGTGGCCGGAAATGGCGTACGGATGGCCGAGCAGCTGCGTGGCCAGCGGGAAATCGCCGGCGGCTAGCGCCAGGCGCACGGCCGATGACGAGATACGCGTGCTGCCATTCATCACCGTCGGTAAAGTTTCTACGTGGAAACCGTATTGGCGGCCCGCTTCCTGCAGCATGGCGACGTCGCCGGCGCGCCGGGCACCATAGCAGAAGTCGTCGCCGACCATCAGCCATTTCACGTGCAAGCCGTCGACGAGGACTTTTTCCGTGAATTCCTGCGGCGTCAGGGCGGCGAACTGGGCGCTGAAGTGCTCGACGACGACACGGTCGATGCCGGCGTCGTCCAGCGACTGCAGCTTGTCGCGCAGGTTGGCGATGCGCTGTGGCGCCTTCGACAGGTCACCCGCGCGCTGCGCGAAGAATTCGCGCGGGTGCGGCTCGAACGTCATCACGGCCGCTTCGATGCCGAGTTCGGTGGCAGCTTCGCGCACGCGCGCCAGCAAGGCCTGATGGCCGATGTGGACACCGTCAAAATTGCCGATGGTCAGAGCGCAAGGCGCTCGTGCCTGGGCATTGGGAAGTCCGCGGAATACCTTCATAGGAATCTGATGAAAAACTGTGCCAAAAGGGGGATTATACGGACTGTTTCAGGGATGCACACCCGGCAGGGCGGGCGCAGGGGCAATTTCCCTGCTGAAATGATAAAAAGCGTTGCCGGCGAGTGTGCTGGCAACGCTTTTCGCGATGGGCACTCAACTAGCTGCCCGACAATATCTTGGCGATATTGTCTTACTTGTTCATCAATGCCCAGTAACGGGCGAGGTCCGCAGCGCCATCCGTGCCCTTGACGGCTTTCAGCGCGGTCGATGCGTTGGATTTCTTGCCGGCGTGGATGTAGGCAATGCCCAGATGCAGCTTGGCTTCTTCCGGATACTTGGCGGTGCCCATTTTCACGGCGTCATTCATCAGGCCCAGGCCTTTGTCGGTCTGGCCATCGTAGACCAGGGCGAAGCCCAGCTTGCTCAAGCTGTCGGCGTCCTTGTTCTTGACGTATTCCGCTTCCGACTTGGCGGCGTTGGCCTTCAGGTCAGCCTGGGTCTTCAGGGCCAGGTCTTTCAGGCGCTGGTGGCGGGCAGCATCGGTGCCGGTGCCCAGCACGCCTTTTTTGTAGCCTTGCTCGATGATGGCCAACGCTTCGCCAGGATTGCCTGCTTGCAGGGCCAGCTGGCTGATTTCCATGTATTCGGACGGCTTGGTGAACAGGCCGTTGGCCAGGCGCAGGCGCTGGACGTCCAGGCCCAGGCGCTGCGAGAAGCCAGGTTTGCCGGAAACGCGGTTCAGCAGGTCGGCCCAGTAGCTGGTTTTCGGATAGCTCGATGCCAGTTTTTCCAGGGTGGCGACGTAGCCGGCCTTGTCGTTCTGTTTCAACTGGATGTTGGCCAGCATTTGCAGGCTCGCTTCCGAGTTGCCGCCGCGCGATTGCAGTTCTTTCGCCGCTTCGGCGTAGTTGCCGCTGACGTAGTAGGTCTGGATCAGCAGTTCGCGCATCTGTGGATCTTCGCGGTCTTTCAGCGAACGTTTGATCCAGGTGATGGTGTTCGGCCAGTCCTTGGCGCGGTAGTACATGCCTGCCAGCGCTTGCGTGAATTTGGGGGCTTCGGCGGCGCTCAGGCGGCCGGAATTGATGACGGCTTCAAACGCCTTGATGGCGGTGCCGTTGTCGCCGGCGGCAGCAGCGGCCGAGGCGCGCACGCGCTCGATCTGGTAGCTTTCAAAGGCGGTCTTGCCGCCGACGCTGTCAGCTTCGCGCAGCTTGGCCAGCGCTTCCTTGTTTTTGCCGCTGCTAGCGAGTTTTTGCGCTTCTTGCAGTGGCTTGCCCACTTCGGCACGCACGGTGTCCGCGGCGTATGCCAGCGAGCCCAGGCCGATTACGGGAGTTGCTGCGGTAAAACCGATAGCGGCCATGACGAGGCCGAGATGAGCGAGACGAAACTTGGACATAAGAAAGTCTTTCAGTAAAAAGCGAATAGGCAGGAAGTCCTGCCTATTCGGATGTAAAGAGAACCTGATTGCTGCAGCTTACTGGAATTGCTCGTTGCCGACCAGACCGATTTTGGTCACGCCCAGACGCTGCGCCGACGCCATCACACCGGCGACGACTTTGTATTCCACCAGCTTGTTCGGACGCAGATGCACTTCCGGCTGGTCTGCTTGCGCAGCGACGTTGCTCAGCTTGGCTTCCAGCGAAGCGCGGTCAGGAACGACCTGATTGTCCCACAAGATCGTACCGTCAAAATCGACATCGATCGTGACGACCACTGGTTCGGTTGTCGGTGGCGGCGGGGTGCCGACCGGCATGTTCAAGTTCACCGAGTGGTTTTGCTTAGGAATCGTGATGATCAACATGATAATCAGCACCAGCATCACGTCGATGAGGGGCGTCATGTTCAGTTCCATCATTGGTTCCGGATCCGCGCCTGGAGCGCTTCCCGAACCGACATTCATACTCATAGTGTTTCCTTTAAGAAGTCCAACGAAGCACCGGGCGAAACTGCCGCCCGGTCAGCTTCCGGCAGTGGCGCACCCTTGTTGCCGGGGCGCCGCTGCCAGTCGCTATCAGCCCTTGTCAGGTGGTTCGGTGATGAAGCCGACCTTCTGGATCCCGGCACGTTGGGTCGTGTAAATAACCCGGCCGATCGATTCGTAGCGTGTTTCTTGGTCGCCACGAACGTGTACTTCCGGCTGCGGTACTTTCACTGCTTCAACTTTCAGATAATCGAACAGTTCGCTCGTATCTTTCAGTTTCTTCTGGCCCAGATAAATCTCGCCATCCTTGTTGACAACGATGTTGACGTTTTCTGGCTTGCTTTGAAGGGCTTGGTTGGCCTCGATCGGCAGATCGATTTTCTGCAATTTGAGGACAACCGGACTGGTGATCAAGAAAATGATCAGCAAAACCAACATGATGTCGACGAGCGGCGTCGTGTTGATTTCTGACATTACTTGATCTTCATCTCCGCTGTCGGAGCCGACGGACATCGACATGATTCTTATCCGATCTTTTTAGCGCCGGCAGCACGGCCAGCTTCGCTGGTCGACATTGCGCCGGAGATCAGTACCGAGTGAACGTCGGCGCTGAACGAGCGTACGTCTTCCATTGCGGTTTTGTTACGACGCACCAGCCAGTTGTAACCCAGAACGGCAGGAACGGCGACCAGCAGACCGAAAGCGGTCATGATCAGTGCTTCACCAACTGGACCTGCAACTTTATCGATCGAAGCGTTACCGGTCATGCCGATGTTGGTCAGCGCGCCATAAATACCCCAAACGGTACCGAACAGACCGATAAACGGTGCGGTCGAACCAACGGTTGCCAGGAACGACAGGCCATCTTGCAGACGCGATTGGACTTTGTCCGAAGCGCGCTGGATCGACATCGTCACCCAGGTCGACAGATCGATTTGTTCCAGCAGGGCGCCGTCATGGTGAGCCGTTGCCTTGGTGCCCGATTCAGCGATGAAGCGGAATGGCGAGCCTTCGGTCAGCGTTGCCGAACCAGCAGCGATCGAAGGTGCTTTCCAGAATTTGGCAGCGGTTTCTTTAGCTTGCTTGAAGATCTTCATTTGATCCATCAGCTTGGTGATGATGATGTACCAGCTGCCGATCGACATGATGGCCAGGATGATCAGGGTGGCGCGTGGCACGAAGCCGCCGTCCCACACTGCTTGCAGGCCGAACGGGTTGTGGACTTCTTCGGTTTTGGCTGGAGCTGCTGCGTCAGCGGCTGGAGCGGCTGCGTCTGCTGCTGGAGCTGCTGCGTCAGCAGCTGGTGCTGGTGCAGCGTCTGCCGCTGGAGCCGTAGCTGCTGCCGATGCTGGCGCGTCAGCGAATGCCGGAGCTGCTACCAGAGCGGTAGTAGCGGTAACGGACAACAGAACCGCGGCAAAAAATGCGGACAAACGGGTATTCTTAAACATGCTTCCTCCAAAATTAAAAATAACAGATCGCTGAACGTAATGACAACGAAATCATAGTGTGAGACAGGGGATAACTGTCTCGGGTTTTAATCCAGCGACCAAACGTATTGCATTTGCTGCCAGCCTTGTTCCGGCTTGCCGTCAACTGTTGCCGGCTTAAATGTACAGCGGCTGATACCTTGCACCGCGGCTTTGTCCAGGTCTCTGAAGCCGCTGGACTTCACGATCTTCGAATCAGCGACCTTGCCGTCTACACCGATCAGGAACGACAGTGTCACCACACCGGTTTCCTCATTGCGCTGCGACGACTTTGGATAAGCCGGCTTTTCGCAGACACTGAAGTCAACCACGGCCGGCGTACGCACCGATTTGGCTGGTCCAGGAGTTGGCGCAGGCTGTGCAGGCGGTGCTGGCGGTGCCAATACATTCGTGGCTGGCTTCACAGCAGTCGTATTTGCAATCACGTTTTGCTGTGGTGGCGGCTGCTGCACGTTCACCTCGACTGGCGGAATGAATGGCGGCGGTGGCGCTTTCATTTCTGGCGGCGGTGGTGGCGGTGGAAGATCCTTCGGTGGAGGCGGTTTGACTTCCTCGATAATCTTGGTTTCAACCGGTTCCATCATTTTGGTGACCAACCGCTTGCCCAAGCCCGTCACGATCCCGTAAGCCGCGAGAACGTGCAGCAGGACAACGATAGTGATGCCTGTGTAGTTCTTGGGACTTTTCTCGTTCGAAAAATTCATGCCTGCTTTCTCCAAATACCATCTCTTGTCTTGCAACTGAACCCCAAAATGACGACACAAAGCTCCAGCCGTATCCGGGACGTCGCCGAATTATACATACGAATTCTTTATTTTACACAGATTTTTAACGCCTAAAACCGGTTAAATTTTTGGCGCTTTTGCGCCCTGAAAAGGTACTTGCTTATGTCATCTTTGCACGCTTTCGGACAGAAAAAAAGGCGGTCTTATCGGTTTTTTACAGCCGTTTTGGGCTACCACTGCTAAGTTCTCCGATGTGCCCATATGGCGGAATTATATTTCGTGATATTCAATATGGAAACTGCTAAATTTGGAGGAAAATCTTTCCTTTTGGAAATGTTTTACCTCGGAACCAGACCACTTAGCGGCACGCGCGCACCAAACGGGTGCGGAAGCCACTTCACCCAGGTCAAAAAAGGCGGTCCTGGCGGCCCATTTGAGGCCGCCAGGCCATACTGAATTCCTATGTAGGCATAGGAAACGCTTATATTCTTGCCATTGATTATTATCAACAAATCATTTCATGGCCGGACAACGGGGTCATCGCGCCGGTTGCGTTTTTCCCGTCGGCAATTCAGGGTGCCCAGGACGACGCCCTGCGGGTCGACCGTATCGAGGTGCACATCGAAGCCCCACAGCCGTGCCACGTGCTTGAGCACTTCGGCCGCCTGCTGGTTCAGCGGGCGGCGCTGGAATTGCGTGTGGCGCAGGGTCAAGGCGCGGTCGTCGCGCGTATTGACGGACCAGACCTGGATGTTCGGCTCGCGGTTGCCCAGGTTGTACTGCTCGGCCAGCTGCTGGCGCACGTAGCGGTAGCCGGCATCGTCGTGGATGGCGGAAATGGCCAGCTTTTCATTCTTGTCGTCGTCGAGCACGGCAAAGAAATGGAATTCGCGGATCAGCCGCGGCGACAGATACTGGGCGATGAAGCTTTCATCCTTGAAATTGCGCATGGCAAAGTCCAGGCTCTTGCGCCAGTCGCTGCCGGCCATGTCGGGAAACCAGGCGCGGTCTTCGTCCGTCGGGTGCTCGCAGATGCGGCGGATGTCGCTCATCATGGCAAAACCCAGCGCATACGGATTGATGCCGCTGTAATACGGGCTGTCGATGGGCGGCTGGTAGACGACGTTGGTATGGCTTTTGAGGAATTCCATCATGAAGCCGTCGCCCACCACGCCTTCGTCGTAGAGCTGGTTCAATATCGTGTAATGCCAGAAGGTGGCCCAGCCTTCGTTCATGACCTGGGTTTGGCGCTGCGGATAGAAATACTGGGAAATCTTGCGCACGATGCGCACCATCTCGCGCTGCCACGGTTCCAGCAGCGGCGCATACTTCTCGATGAAGTACAGCAGGTTTTCCTCGGGTTCGGGCGGAAAGCGGGGGGCGGCCTTGCGCTGGTCGTCCTCGTCCTCGTCTTCGTCGCGCCGGGGCAGGGTGCGCCACAGCTGGTTGATCTGCGACTGCACATAGGCTTCGCGCTCTTTCTGGCGCGCATATTCCTTCGCCATCGACAGTTTCGCCGGGCGCTTGTAGCGGTCCACGCCATAGTTCTGGATGGCGTGGCACGAATCGAGCAGCAGTTCCACGGCATCGACGCCATGGCGCTGTTCGCATTCGGCGATGTAATTCTTGGCAAACACCATATAGTCGATGATGGCGTCCGCATCCGTCCAGGCGCGGAACAGGTAATTGCCCTTGAAGAAGGAGTTATGCCCGTAGGCCGCATGCGCGATCACCAGCGACTGCATGGTCAGGCTGTTTTCCTCCATTAAATAGGCGATGCACGGATTCGAGTTGATGACGATCTCGTAAGCCAGGCCCATCTGGCCCCGCTTGTAGCTTTTCTCGGTAGACAAAAAATGCTTGCCGAACGACCAATGGTTGTACGAGACGGGCATGCCCACCGACGTGTAGGCATCCATCATCTGTTCGGCCGTGATGATTTCCAGCTGGTTCGGATACGTGTCGAGGCCAAATTGTTTCGCCACCCGGCGGATTTCCTCGTGGATTTGCTCGATCAGTTCGAACGTCCATTCCGACTGCTCGGGCAGGGCGTTCGGGTGGCGCAGGCGCACGAACGGTTCGCCCGGAGTATTGCTGGCGCGGTCAAAGGCTGCACTCATCATTTCACCTGTTTCTTGAACAGTTCGCGGAAGACCGGATAGATATCGGCCGGCGTGACGATCTTTTGCATGGCGAAATGGGCGTGATGGTCGAGCACGCCCGCATATTGCTCCCACAGGTTTTGCTGCGGGCCGTCGGTGATCTCGACATAGGTGTAGTACTGCACCTTGGGCATGATGGTATTGATCAGCAACTGGCGGCACAGCATGGAATCGTTGTCCCAGTTGTCGCCGTCCGATGCCTGCGCTACATAGCTGTTCCATTGCCCGGCGCCATAGCGTTCGTCGATGATGGTGTTGAGCAAGTGCAGCGCGGACGACACGACGGTGCCGCCCGACTCGCGCGAATTGAAGAATTCATGCTCGTCCACTTCGGCCGCCGCCGTATGGTGGCGGATGAAGACCACCTCGATCTTGTCGTAGACGCGCTTGAGGAAAAGATATAACAGGATGAAGAAGCGCTTGGCCGTGTCCTTGCGCGACTCGTCCATGGAGCCGGAGACGTCCATGATGCAGAACATGACGGCTTGCGTCATCGGCTTGGGCACCTTGATGCGGTTGCTGTAGCGCAAGTCGAACGGGTCGATGAAGGGAATGGCCAGCAATCGCGTGTGCAGGTGGTGGATCAGGCGGCGCAGTTCCGTGACGAGCGGGTCGCTGTCGGGCGCCCCTTCGTGCAGCAGGGCCGCCAGGTCTTCCTCGGCCTGCGCCAGCTGCTTGCGGGCGCCACCGCCGACGGCGATGCGCCGGCCCAGCGCGCCGCGTAAGGAACGCAGCACGTGGATGTTCGATGGCGTGCCCGACATATTGTAGCCGGCGCGCTGGTTCTTGAATTCCGTGGTGGCCGTCAGCTGGGTTTTCACCATGTGCGGCAATTCCAGGTCTTCGAAGAAATAATTCATGAATTCTTCGCGCGACAACTCAAAGATGAAATCGTCTTCCGTCGTCTCGTCGCTATTGCCCGCCTTGCCCCGCCCGCCGCCACCGCCGCCTTTCGGCCGGGCGATCTGGTCGCCTTTCAGGTATTCCTTGTTGCCGGGATTGACCACTTCCCATACGCCGCCATGCGCGTGGCCAAACGACGGTTCGCCCACGTCCTTGACGGGGATGCTGACCTTCTCGCCATTCTCGACGTCCGTGATCGAGCGCCCCTTGATGGCGCGCCCCACGGCATCCTTGATCTGGCCCTTGTAACGCCGCAGGAAACGCTCGCGGTTGACGGCGGATTTATTCTTGCTTTGCAAGCGCCTGTCGATGAGATATGTCAAAGGGTGCCTCCTTGCCTCTCGTCTCGCGCGCCCCGCCGGTCGTCAGGCGGGAACGCGCCTCCGCTGTCCGCGCTATGACGACTTGCGTACGCGCAAGTACCATTCGCATAACAGGCGTACCTGCTTGGCCGTATAGCCTTTTTCCACCATGCGGGCCACGAAGTCGGCGTGCTTGTTGGCATCGTCGGCGCTGGCCTTGGCATTGAAGGAAATCACGGGCAGCAATTCCTCCGTATTCGAAAACATTTTCTTTTCAATCACGGTGCGGAACTTTTCATAACTGGTCCAGGCGGGATTCTTGCCACCGTTCGAGGCCCGCGCGCGCAAGCCGAAGTTCACGATTTCGTTGCGGAAATCCTTCGGATTGGAAATGCCCGCCGGCTTCTCGATCTTTTCCAGTTCATTGTTCAGCGACTCGCGGTCAAAGCTTTCGCCCGTGTCCGGATCGCGGTATTCCTGGTCCTGTATCCAGAAATCGGCAAACGTCACGTAGCGGTCGAAAATATTTTGTCCGTATTCCGAATAGCTTTCCAGGTAAGCCGTCTGGATCTCCTTGCCGATGAATTCCACATAGCGCTGCGCCAGGTGCTCTTTAATATACGAGAAGTAGCGCTGCTCGAGTTCCGGCGCGAACTGCTCGCGCTCGACCTGCTGTTCCAGTACATATAATAGATGCACTGGATTGGCGGCCACTTCGGAATTGTCAAAGTTGAACACCTTTGACAGGATCTTGAAGGCAAAGCGCGTCGACAGGCCGTTCATGCCCTCGTCCACGCCCGCATAATCGACGTATTCGTGCATGGACTTGGCTTTCGGGTCCGTATCCTTGAGGTTTTCGCCATCGTAGACGAGCATCTTCGAAAAGATGCTCGAGTTTTCCGGATCCTTCAGGCGCGACAGGATGGCGAACTGCGCCATCATGCGCAAGGTGCCGGGCGCGCACGGGGCCTTGACCAGCGAGGAATTGGCCACCAGTTTGTCGTAGATCTTGATTTCATCGGACACGCGCAGGCAATACGGCACCTTGACTATATAGATACGGTCAAGAAACGCCTCGTTGTTGCGGTTGTTCTTGAACGTCTTCCATTCCGACTCGTTCGAGTGGGCGAGGATGATGCCGTCAAACGGAATCGCGCCAAAGCCTTCCGTGCCCTTGTAGTTGCCTTCCTGCGTGGCCGTCAGCAAGGGGTGCAAGACCTTGATCGGCGCCTTGAACATTTCCACGAATTCCATCAAGCCCTGGTTGGCCAGGCACAGGCCGCCCGAATAGCTGTAGGCGTCCGGGTCGTCCTGCGCATAGTCTTCCAGCTTGCGGATGTCGACCTTGCCCACCAGCGAGGAGATATCCTGGTTGTTCTCGTCGCCCGGCTCTGTTTTCGAGATGGCGATCTGTTTCAGCACGGAAGGATAGCGCTTGACGACGCGGAACTGGTTGATATCGCCATTGTATTCATGCAGGCGTTTCACGGCCCACGGGCTGGGGATGTTGCGCAGGTAGCGGCGCGGGATGCCGTAATCCTCTTCCAGGATGGTGCCGTCCTCTTCCTCGTTGAACAGGCCCAGCGGCGATTCGTTGACGGGCGAGCCTTTCAGGCAATAGAAGGGCACGTGTTCCATCAGCGACTTGAGTTTTTCCGCGATGGACGACTTGCCGCCGCCGACAGGCCCCAGCAAGTACAGGATCTGCTTGCGTTCTTCCAGGCCTTGCGCCGCGTGGCGGAAATACGAGACGACTTGCTCGATCACTTCCTCGGTGCCGTAGAACTCGCGGAAGGCGGGATAGATCTTGATCACCTTGTTGGCGAAGATGCGCGACAAGCGCGTGTCGTTGCGCGTGTCGACCAGCTGCGGCTCGCCGATGGCGGCCAGCATGCGTTCGGGCGCGCTGGCATACGTCAGCTTGTCCTTCTTGCACAGGGCCAGGTATTCGGTGAGCGACATTTCCTCTTCGCGGGTGCGCTCGTAGCGTGCTGCATAGTTATCAAAAATGGTCATGTCAATGTCCTTTAATGTAAACCTGAACTGCCAGTCACCATGGCCGCCCGCCTGGCACTCGCCTGGGCTTGCCGTCTGAATTTTTTCTGTACCCCGTACCGATTTTTATTGTTGTTTCAAGCCCGGCTGTCTTTGCGAGTCCGGATTGCCCGGACCAAAAAACTGGCGCTTGATGCCGTGTGCTGACGTGGCCAGCCGGCTTATTTTTTCACTGTTGATAGCGCTTGTTGCACTTACCTTTACCCCATGAAATTAATTATTGCTCTAAAGGATCAGGAAGTCAAAAGATATGTCAGCATATCCTTAATACTTGTTTGTAAATTGTTGATTTAATTGGATAAATCATCAAATTTTTCCTCAATTTCAATGAACCTTTGTAGGCCTTTTAAACCATCATACGACAATTCGCCAGCGCGTGCCGATGCCGGCCGTGGCGCTGCCGCAGCCGGCGCCATGGCGGCCGGTCGCCGGTGAGGCTGGCCATCTTGCGCTAAGATGCCTGCATGTCTGATGGCCCTGCGCGCCGCGCGTGCGCGTGCGCGAGCCAGCATTTTTATCGTCACCCTATAAGGAACACCCATGATGAACCCCCAATTGCGCGCGATCGTCCGCGGCATGCCGAAGGCCGAACTGCATATCCATATCGAAGGCTCGCTGGAGCCGGAACTGATTTTCGCACTGGCAGCGCGCAATGGCGTGCCGCTTGGCTATGAATCCGTGGAACACTTGCGCAGCGCCTATGCTTTTACGGATTTGCAGTCTTTTCTCGACATTTATTACGCTGGCGCAAGCGTGCTCTTGAAAGAGCAGGATTTCTACGACATGACGCAAGCCTACCTGCAGCGCGCCGAGGCCGATAACGTCTTGCACACGGAAATCTTCTTCGATCCGCAAACCCACACGGCGCGCGGCGTGGCCATGGCCGACGTGATCAACGGCATCCACCGCGCCTGCCAGGACAGCCCCGTCAGCGCTGCCCTGATCCTGTGCTTCCTGCGCCACCTGAGCGAGGAAGAAGCGTTCGAGACGCTGGAAGACGCCTTGCCGCACCGCGACAAATTCATCGGCATCGGCCTCGACTCGTCGGAAGTGGGCAACCCGCCCGAGAAATTCTCGCGCGTGTACACCCGTTGCCGCGAGCTGGGCCTGCACCTGGTGGCCCACGCGGGCGAGGAAGGTCCGCCAGCCTACATCCGCACGGCGCTCGACGACTTGCAGGTCGAACGCATCGACCATGGCGTGCGCTGCCTGGAAGACGCGGAACTGACGGCCCGTTTGGCGCGCGAACAGATCGCGCTGACCGTGTGTCCGCTGTCGAACACCAAGCTGCGCGTGTTCGACCAGATGCATGACCATAACCTGGTGCAACTGCTCGACGCCGGCCTGCTGGTGACGGTGAACTCGGACGATCCCGCGTATTTCGGCGGCTACATGAACGACAATTTCGACGCCATCTTCGACGCGCTGCCACTGGGCCTTTCCCACGCGCATCGCCTGGCGCGCAACGGTTTCATCGCCGCCTTCCTGCCGCAGGCACAGAAAGACGCCTTCCTCGCCACCGTCGATGCGTATTTCGCCCAGCACGCGGCTGCCCACGGCATCGCGCAATAACGCATCACAACCAATTCGCATAAAGACCCGCCGCCCATGTTCCGCCTCTCCCTGAAAATGACCGGCCGCGACTGGCGCGCCGGGCAACTGCGTTTCCTGCTCGTCGCGCTGATCGTCGCCGTGGCGGCCCTGTCGGCCGTCGGCTTCTTCGTCGACCGCCTGCGCGCGGGCTTGAACCGCGACGCGCACCAGCTGCTGGGGGCCGATCTCGTCATCAACGCCGACCAGCCCGTCAATGCGGCCTGGCGCGCCGAAGCGCAACAGCGCGGCTTCATCCTGGCCGACACGGTGACGTTTCCCAGCATGGCGCAAGCGGGCGAGGGCGAGCAGTCGCTGTCGCAGCTGGCGTCCATCAAGGCCGTCTCGCCCGGCTACCCGCAGCGGGGCAAGCTGAAAATCACGACCACACTGAGCGAAGCGCAGGATGCCGTGGGACGGCCCACGGACCAGGTGCCGGCGCCCGGCACCCTGTGGGTCGATGCGGCGATTCTGTCCAGCCTGAACGCCAAGCTGGGCGATACCCTGACCCTCGGTGACAAGGCATTTACGGTCACGCAACTGATCGCCAGCGAACCGGACCGCGGCGCGTCCTTCTTGAACTTCGCCCCGAGAGTCATGCTGCCCCTGGGCGACCTGGCCGCCACGGCGCTGGTGCAGAACGGCTCGCGCGTGTCGTACCGGCTGCTGCTGTCGGCGCCACCGGCCAAGGCCGCCGAGCTTGCGCAGTATCAAGCCAGGCTGGAAAGCCAGATCAAGACGCAGGCCATCAAGGGCGTGCGCATCGAATCGCTGGAATCGGGCAGCCCGCAGATGCAGTCGACCCTGGACCGCGCCGACCGTTTCCTGTCCCTCGTCGGCTTGCTGTCGGCCATGCTGGCGGCCGTCGCCGTGGCCATGGCCGCGCGCCGCTTCATGCTGCGCCACCTGGACGCGTGCGCCATGCTGCGTTGCCTGGGCTTGACGCAAAACCAGGTCACGGCCATGTACGTGATCGAATTCCTGCTCGTCGGCCTGGCCGGCAGCGTCGTTGGCGTGATAGTGGGTTTCGGCGGCCACCTGGTGCTGCTCGAACTCTTGGGCAAACTGGTGCAGAACGACTTGCCGCCCGTGTCCATGCTGCCCGCGCTGCAAGGCGTGGCCACCGGCATGCTGCTCTTGCTGGGTTTTGCCCTGCCGCCGATTTTGCAGTTGCGCAATGTCCCGCACAACCGCGTGATCCGCCGCGAGCAGGAGCCGCCGCAGGCGCTGGCCGTGGCCACGTATGGCCTGGGCATCGCCGCCTTCGTCGTGCTGCTGTTGTGGCAGGCGGGCGACGTGAAACTGGCGCTGCTGACGGCGGCCGGCTTTCTCGGCGGCTTCGCCCTGTTCGGCCTGGCCGGCTGGCTGGGTATCAAGTCGCTGAAAACCCTGCGCGGCGTTTTCAACCACCAGGGCTGGCGCTTTGCCGTCACGTCCTTGCAGCGCCGCCCGGGCGCCACCGTCATCCAGGTGGTGTCGCTGGCCCTGGGCTTGATGGCCTTGCTGCTGCTGACGGTGGTGCGCGGCGACCTGATGGTGGCCTGGCGCAATGCCACGCCGCCGGACGCGCCGAACCGCTTCATGATCAATATCCTGCCGGAACAGAAAGAGCCGATCACCACGCGCCTGGCGCAAGCGGGCGTGGCCAATGCGCCTTTGTATCCGATGATACGCGGGCGCCTGGTGGCCGTGAACGGCAACGCCATCACGGAAACCACCTACGAAGACGACCGCGCCAAGGGCCTGGCCGACCGCGAATTCAATCTGTCGACGATGGTCACGATGCAGGAAGAAAACAAGCTGGTGGCCGGCAAGTGGTTCGCCAATACGCCCGGCGCGCCTGCCGAAGCGTCGGTGGAAGAGGGCATCGCCAAGACCCTGAAGCTGAAACTGGGCGACAAGCTGCGCTTCGACATCGCCGGCCAGCCCGTGGAAGCGGCCATCACGAGTTTGCGCAAGCTGGAATGGGGCTCGATGCGCGTCAATTTCTTCGTCATCATCAACCCTGCCGCCATGGCGGACACGCCGCAGACGTGGATCACGGCGTTTCACCTGCCGCCCGCGCAGGCGGACCTGGGGAATGCTCTGCTGCGCGACTACCCGAACCTGACGGTGGTCGACGTGGGCGGCGTGCTCAAACAGATTCAGGGCGTGCTGGACCAGGTGGTGACGGCCGTGGAATTCCTCTTCGCCTTCACCCTGGCCTCGGGCTTGCTGGTGCTGTATGCGGCCTTGATGGGTTCGCAGGACGAGCGCACGCGCGAAGCGGGCTTGCTGCGCGCCTTGGGCGCCACGCGGCGCCAGCTGGCGCAGGCGCAGCTGATCGAGTTTTCCCTCGTCGGCGCGCTGGCCGGCTTGCTGGCCGCATCGGGCGCGGCCGCCATGGGCTGGGCCCTGGCCACGTACCAGTTCAAGTTCGCCTGGAGCTTCGCGCCCGGCGTGTGGGCGTTCGGCCTGCTGGCCGGCGCCTTGTGCGCGATCGCCGGCGGCTGGCTGGGCTTGCGCAACGTGCTCAAACATCCGCCGCTGCAAACCCTGCGTGAGGGCTAATTTGCCAACTACGCGCTGATGCTGTCGCCCGCGCCCGCGCGCAAAAATTGCGAGTAGGACATGACTGCTTGCCCCAACTGGTGCGCCGGCACGTCGAACAGGGCCCAGAAATACGTCACGCTGCCCAGGCAGATGGTGGGCGCGGCGCAGTAGCGGAACCAGTTCTCGCCGATCTGCGCCGCGTACATGCCGTCGCTGTCGGCGTCGGAAAAGTAGGGAATCACGCGCATTTCCAGCAGCGCCAGCAGCAAGGATTCGGGCGCGTCGCTGTCGCGTGCCATTTCGTATTGCGTGTGCAGGCTGCGTTCCGTCTCGATGATCATCAGCTTGGCGTGGCCGTCGCGCGTGAAAAACAAGATGCCGCTGGGATTGGGAAAAATATAGTATTCGACAAAGCCATGGCGCTGGCACAGCTCGTGCACGACGGCGGCCAGCGCCTCGTCTTGCAGGAAACTGTAATCGTGCAGCATCAGCAAGTCGCGCACGGTGTCCGTTTGTTGCAGGAAGAATTCGCGCTGCAGGGCATGGATTTCCTGTTCCAGGATGTCGAGCGCATCGTCGTCGCTTTTCTTGATGTAGCGGTCGATCAAGCCCCGGTTGAAGGCCGTCACGGCCACTTTTTCATCGGCCGCCCCTGTAAATAATATCTTCTTGCAGGGCAGGTCGCGCACGGCCTCGCAAAATTCCAGGCCATTCATCTGCGGCATCGAATAATCGACCACCAGCACGGAGGGCACGGCAAAGCGCTGCGCCTGGCCGCTGATGCGCCAGATGCGTTCGATATCGAGCGCCACGTTGCATTGGTCGGGCGGCAGGTTTTGCGTGTCGAAGTTCACGTGCAGCGGCGTTTCGCCCGGTTGCGCGCTCTGGCGCAGCCAGTGCAGGGCGCTGCTGGTGTCGTGGAAAGTCTTGCGCGCCAGGCCGGGATCGAGCTGGAACGCCAGGCTTTTCAGGAAGGAATCGCTGTCGTCGATCAGTACGGTCAGGGTCGGATGGGTGTAGACGGGCAGTTGCATGCGTCACCTCGCGCGGTGGATGGATGGAAAACGGTTGTGCGTGGGCACGGGCAGGGGTTGGGGAAATTCCAGTACGAAGATGGCGTAGGCGCCTTCGCGCGCGACGCAGCGGATGCGCGCTTGCCAGGCTTGCATGATTTGCCGGCACAGGGCCAGGCCGATGCCGCTGCCGTTGTGCGAGGGATACGAATAGAAGCGGTCGAAGATCAGCGGCAGGCGGCTGGTGGCGATGCCGCAGCCCGTGTCGATGAACAGCAGGCGCGGCACGGGATGGGCGCCATCGATGATGATGCGCACGCGGCCCTTGCCCGCGCGGTGGATGCTTTTCAAGGCATTGCGCAGCAGGTTGAGCAGGATCACCACGCACAGTTCCGACTGGCCGGGAAACGTGAAATCGGCGCGTACGTCGATCTTGACGATGTCGCGCTGGGCCGTGCTGGTAAACGGATAGCGGCGCAGCACGGCCGCCACGCTGTCGTGCATGGCCACCGCTTCGTTCGCCTCGAGCTTGCGGTTGACGGCGCTGGCGCTGAGCAGGAACAGATCGATCATGTGGTGCATATGGCGCACTTCGAACTGGATGCGCGCCAGCGCTTCCAGGCTGGCCGCGTCGGGTGGCTGGTCTTGCAGGTTTTGCTGTAGCCCGCGCTGCAGCCCGCGCACGTTCGCCTCGACGCTGACGAGGGGCGTGCGCAATTCGTGCGCCACGCTGCCCAGGCCAGCCGCCAGCCCGGCCAGTTTCTCTTGTGCGCCCACGTTGCGCCCCACTTTGACCACGGACAGCACGGCAATCGTGAACCAGTGCACGGGCAATTGCTGCAAGACGTCGCCGCTGAGCAGGAAGGCGGGATCGCCGGCCACGGCAAACGCCAGGCAGGCCAGCAGGGTGCCGCTCAGGTAAGCGAGTATGGCGATGCGCGTATCGAAGTGAAACAGCACGACCAGCGCCACCAGCAGCGAATGCACCCACATGGTCGAGGCATGGTTCATCAGGAACATGTACGTGAAGAAAAACGGCAGTTCGAAGGTCAGCCCCAGGAACAGGTAGACGCTGAACCAGGTATTGCTGAAGCGGTCGGGCCATAGCGCGGGCAGGAACAGCAGCGCCGCCACGATGCGCAGCAGCGGCGATTCATATTCCTGCGGAAAAAAATAATGCCACAGCGCGTAGTACAGGGGCATGCCCAGCGCACCGATGAGCGCCAGCTTACGCACCTGTGCGCGCCGCACAGGTGTGTGTTCGATGGCGTCGTGGAAATGCAGGAAAGGCTGGAGCAGCTTGCCTTGCCATCGTTTTCCGGAAGGGGACTGCGCATGCTTCATGATCAGGGGGCGCGTTCGTTGAGGCGTGTCAATGCAACATGATCGGCGGGTTCCCTCTGTATCAGCAGGATATCGGCATAACTGTTGAGCTGTATCAAACTCTTGCCCGATGGCTCGCGCATGTTGGATGCGGTAGTTCCCTCGCAACCAATCAGGAGTTCCTATGTTAAACGCCATTTCCCCCCTGTCTTCCCGCGCCATCCACGCCGAACAACGGATGCCCGCCTTCGTGCGCGCACGCATGGATGAACATTACGTCGAGCGCATCGAGAAGCTGCTTGGCGGCCAGCATTTGCACGAATGGCAAGCCATGCCGGCCAGTGCGGTCATGCTGGCAGGTAATGATTACCTGAACATCGCCGGCGAGGCGGCGCTGCTGGCGGCCCAGGCGCGCGTCTTGCAGGGCGGGGGCGCCATGCTGATGTCGTCCGTCTTCCTGCAGGAAGGCAGCCGCCAGCACCGGCTGGAACAAAAATTCGCGGACTATCTGGGCAGCGAAGCGTGCGTGCTGGCGCAGTCGGGCTGGGCCGCCAATGTGGGCTTGCTGCAAAGCCTGGCCGGGCCCGGCATCCCCGTGTACCTCGATATGCAGGCGCACGCTTCGCTGTGGGAGGGCGTGCAATCGGCGCAAGCCGTGCCTGTTGCTTTTCTGCACAACGATGGCACCCACCTGCAGCGCCAGATCGACAAGCATGGCCCCGGCATCATCATCGTTGATGCGCTGTACAGCACGAATGGCAGCGTGGCGCCGCTGCTGGAGATGGTGGAAATCGCCGAGCGCAGCGGCAGCATGCTGATCGTCGACGAGTCGCACTCGCTGGGCACGCATGGCCCGCAGGGCGCGGGGCTGGTGGTGGAGCTGGGCCTGGCCGAGCGCGTGCATTTCCGCACGGCGTCGCTGGCCAAGGCGTTTGCGGGCCGGGCCGGGCTGATTACCTGTTCGGCCCGCTTCAAGGGATATTTTTTGTCCGCTTCGCGGCCCGCCATCTTCAGCTCCTGCCTGCTCGAGCACGAGCTGGCGTGGTTCGATGCGGCGCTCGATTTCATCCGCGCCGCCGATGGCCGCCGCGCCGCGCTGCACAGCCACAGCGTGCAGTTGCGCCAGGGGCTGATGGATCTTGGCTACAACGTCAGCGACGGCACCGAGCAGATCATCGCGCTGGAAGCGGGCAGCGAGCCCGATACCCTGATCCTGCGCAAGGCGCTGGAACGGCATGGCATCTACGGCGCCGTCTTCTGCGCGCCGGCCACGCCGAAGAACCGCTCGCTGGTGCGCCTGACCCTGAATGCGGGCTTGCGCGAGGACGAGTGCGCCAGGGTGCTGGCCGCCTGCGCCGCCATCCGCGACGAGACGGGCATGGCGCGCTGGCCATCGACGCGGCGCCTGCGCAAGCTGGCGCTGGTGTAGATATCAGACTTGGCCGGGCTGGTTGCCGGCAATGCCGTTCAATAGCAGGGACAGGGGCGCCAGCTGTTCCGCGCTGGCATTGCCCAGCAATTCCTGGCCCAGCGCCTGCGCCGTCGTATTCGCGTGCGCCAGCAATGCCAGTCCTGCGGCCGTGATGGCGGCGTAGCCGACGCGGGCATCGCGCGCATCGGCCTGGCGCGCCACCAGACCGATTTTTTCCAGCGGCATCAGCGAGCGCGTGATGCCGGACGCCGTCAGCGCCAGACGCTCGGCCAGGTCGATGCGGCGCAGGCGTCCGCCGGGCGCCCGCTGCAAGTGGTACAGCAATTGATAATCGCCAAAGCTCAAGCCGTGCAGATTGCCCAGGGTGCTGTCGAAGCGGCGCACGAGCATGGCCTGGGCGCGCGCCAGGCGCAGGCAAAAGTCCAGCGCGCTGCCGCCGTCCGGCGGCGGGGGAGTGAGATCGGTCATGACATCCTTTTCATTTGCTGCGCAGTGCGTGAGTGCGCAAGTGTAAAGCATGGCCGCTCAATAGCGTGATTGCCCCTGCTCCAGCAGCTGCGCCTGGTGCAGCGCCAGCAGGGCGTCCAGTTCTGCGTCCGCGTCGAAACCGGGATCGGCCGATGGCTTGACGGTGTCGATGATGTCGAAGCGGAAAGCCGCTTCGCCGTCGCGCCGCCAGTCCGCCTGCAGGTGCGCATTGCGGTGCGAGCCCAGCGCGAGTTCGAAGCGGTGGCGGTTCAGCGCGCCGGGCGCATTGCGGCTGCGTTCGAGCAGGGTGCGGCCGCTGGGCAGGTGGCGCAGCGCGATGATGCCCAGCGCGGGTGCTTGTTGCCGGTAAGCTGCTTTCAAGGCAGCTTGCTGTGTTTTATCCATGGTGAGACGTCCTCAAGCTTGGGTGATGTAATCGGTGCTTGCGATGCGCGCAATATCCGTGAGCAGGGCGGCGGCGATGGCGGCGGCCAGCAGCAGGGCGCCGCCGGCGCAGAACAGTTCGCCCACGCTCAGGTGGCGCAGCAGCGCGCCCGTGGCCGCCGCCGACAGCGGTGCCAGTCCCAGGAAGATACCCATGAACAGCGCCATCGCCCGGCCCAGCATGGCGGGCGCCACGCGCCGCTGTATCCAGGTAAAGATGGCCACCTGCACGTAGCCGCCCAGCAATCCCGTGACGGCCAGCAAGGCCGCGCCTTGCCAGGCTGTATCGATTTGCCCCAGCGCCATCAGCAGCAGGCCCACGACCGCATCGACAGCCAGCAGGGTGGCGCCGAAGCAGCGGCGCAGCCAGGCGCCGCCCAGGCTGGACGCCAGCATGCCGGCCAGGGTACCGGCGCCGTGCGCGCCCATCAGCAAACCGAGCGCCGGGGCGCCGTGCAGACGCTCGCTGGCCAGTACGGGCAGGGCCACTTGCAGCGGTCCCATGACGAAGAACGCTACCACGGCCCAGTAGGCATAGCAGCTGCGCAAGGCCATGTCGCGCCACACCATGAACAGGCCCGCCGCCATGTCGCGCCACATGCCTTGCGCCGCCGTGGCCGCTGCCAGTGGCCGCAGGCTGACTTGCCGCAAGGTCCAGGCCGAGAACAGAAACGTCAGCGCATCGATGGCAAAGGCGGCGGCCAGCGCCGCCATGCCGGTTTGCTGCCCGCCATCGCGGGCGCCGAGTACGAGCGCCGCCAGCAGCGGGCCGGCCAGCAAGGACAACTGGCGCGCGCCCATCTGCAGGCTGTTGGCCGTTTGCAGCACTTGCGGCGGCACGGCTTGCGGCAGGATGGCGGTGCCGGCGGGAATGCCGAAGGCGGAGGCGACGCCCAGCGCCAGCGCGGCCGCATACGCAAGCGCCACACTGGCCTGGTCCAGCATCAGCAGGCCGGACAGTGTCAGCAGGATGGCGGCGTTCGCATATTTGCTCAGCAGCAGCACGCGCCGGGGCGAGTAACGGTCGGCGATGGTGCCGCCCAACAAGATGAGCACGGCGCGCGGCGCGCCCATCAGGGCCACGGCGATGCCCAGGCTGAGGCTATCGTTTGTCAGGCTCAGCACCAGCCAGGGCAGGGCCAGCATGCTGAACTGGTCACCGAGCATGGACACGAGGCCGCCGCCGAGCAGCCAGCGGAAGTTGGTATTGCGTAGTAAAGGAGCTTGGACGGCGGTTGACATGCTGTTTTATCTCTCGTTAAAAATTGCATGGTATTTGATAAAAGCTTGATTAGTCAAGTATATTGCCATTTATTGTGGCAGAGGGGGCTGGCGCCGCATGGGCCGCCAGCGCTTGCGCTATCATGGCGGCCATGACTGATACCACTGCCCCCACCCTGTACGAGACCATCGGCGGCGCCCCCGTGCTGCGCGAAATGGTCGACCGTTTTTATGACTTGATGGAGCTCGAGCCCGAGTTCGCTGGCATCCGCGTCATGCATCCGCCATCGACGGACGGCTCGCGCGACAAGCTGTATTTTTTCCTCACGGGCTGGATGGGCGGACCAGATTTGTATATCGAGAAATTCGGCCACCCGCGCCTGCGCGCCCGTCACTTGCCGTATGCCATCGGCACCAGCGAGCGCGACCAGTGGCTGCGCGCCATGGCCTGGGCCATGGAAGACACGGGCATCGAAGAATCCTTGCGCGTGCGCCTGATGGAATCGTTCTATCAGACGGCCGACTGGATGCGTAACAAACCTGACTGATACCCATGAGCCCAATCGAGTTCTACAGCCTGCTGGGCGCCGCCATCGTCGCCATCGTCCTGTTGCTATTGATCTTGCTGCGCCCGCGTGGCGTGGCCGGCGACGGCGCCACCACCCTGGCCCTGGTGCAGCAGCACCAGCAGCAAAGCCTGGAGCGCATCGACCGGGTCGAGCGCGAAGTGCGGCTGCAGCTGCAGGCGTCGGCACAGGCCACGCGGCAAGACCTGGCCGCTGGCCTGGCGCAATTCCAGGCGGCGACCCTGCAACAGCTCGACAGCCTGCGCACGCAGATGCAGGCGCAGGGCAAAGTCGGACGCGAAGAACAGGCGCAAAGCCTGGCGCGCTTTGCCGAGAGTACGAATCAAACTCTGGCGCAGCTGACGGAATCGAATGCGCAGCGCATGCTGGAAGTGCGTGCCACGTTGGAAAACAAGATCCGCGATTTGCAGGCCGACAATGGCGCGCGCCTGGAAGAGATGCGCAAGACGGTCGACGAGAAACTGCACGCGACCCTGGAAACGCGCCTGTCCGCCTCGTTCCAGCAAGTGTCGGAGCGGCTGGAAAAAGTCCATCAGGGCTTGGGCGAGATGCAGCAGCTGGCGCTGGGCGTGGGCGATTTGAAGCGGGTGCTCACCAACGTCAAGACGCGGGGAACGTGGGGCGAAGTGCAGCTGGAAATGCTGCTGGAGCAGGTACTCACTGTCGACCAGTACGCGAAGAATGTGGAAACCTTGCCGGGCAGCGGCGCGCGCGTGGAATTCGCCTTGAAACTGCCGGGCATGGTCGACGGCGGGCCGCCAGTGTGGATGCCGATTGACGCGAAATTCCCCAAGGAACAATACGAGCGCCTGGTCGAGGCGGCCGAGCGGGCCGATGCCGACGGCGTGGCCCTGGCCGGACGCGAACTGGAGCGGGCCGTGCGGGGCGAAGCGAAAACCATCGCCGAGAAATACCTGGCGCCGCCGCTGACCACCGACTTTGCCATCCTGTTCCTGCCTACCGAGGGGCTGTATGCGGAAGTGCTGCGCCGCCCGGGACTGGCCGACGAATTGCAGCGCGTGCACCGGGTCAGCATCGCCGGGCCATCGACCCTGACGGCCTTGCTCAACAGTCTGCAGATGGGTTTCCGCACCCTGGCGCTGGAAAAGCGCTCGTCCGAAGTGTGGCAAGTGCTGGGCGCCGTGAAGACGGAATTCGGCAAGTTCGGCGAGGTGTTGTCGCAAACCCGGCTGACCCTAGAAAAGGCGGCGAAGAATATCGAAAGCGCGGAAGTGCGCAGCCGGCAGATGGCGCGCAAATTGAAATCGGTGGAAGCCTTGCCGGGCGAGGCGGCCGCCTTGCTGCTGGGTAAGGCGGATGCCGAATAGCGCCGTTTCGTTCGCCGCAGCGGCTGGCTAAGTCTGCTGGTCTTGCTGTTCTTGCGCCATCTGATGGTTGACTAGTTCAGCGGTGATGCTGCCCGGCGCATCGAGTTCGCGCTGTGCCAGTGTGCGCATGGCGTCATTCGCCAGGCCGGCAAGCAAGGCAGCGCCCAGTGCGTCCGCCTCGGCGCTTTGCCCTTGTCCACGCAGTATGGCAGCGGCGATCCGCACGTCTTTTGCCAGATTCATCAACTCCGCCGCCAGGCGCGGCGGCGTGCCCGGCGCAGGAAACAAGGGCAGGCTGGCGGACAGGGCATTGACCATATCGAGGTGCTCCAGCGGGGCGCGGTGATAGCGGTCCGCGAGCGCGAAATTGCCCGCCTCGACAACAGCTTGCAGGGCTTGCCAAGCGTATTGGCGCGCCAGTTCGGGGGCGCTGGCGTCCAGCTGGGCGAACAGGTCGGCGGTGGAGCGGGCATCGCCCAGCGTGTCGTTCATCTCGGCGATGAGAGAGAAGCGCGACCTGCGGCCAAACGTGCTGCCTGCCTGTGGCGCGCGGCTGTCGTGGTGGCCGAAATCATGCTGGCCCGACAGCAGCAACTGGATTTGCGCATCACGCTCCGCCTGCAGGGCGGCGTACGCTGGCGCGTATGCCTCGGCCAAAAACTTCCACTCCAGCATGACAATGAAATAGCTCGACCTTGCCGGATTCAGGGTTTGCCCGGCCTCGGCGAACAGCTGTTGCAGCAGCGGCAGCGCTTCCGCGTACCGGCCTTCGTTGCGCAGTGCAACGAGACGTGTCGAACGGCTATCGATGTCGGGCATGGCGGTCCTTGTCTGGAATGCACCATAGTAACAAGTCCGCATACGGCTGGCTACGCCTCAAGCGGCATGCTTGCTGGCAAGGCGTTTTCTGGCGCCGAAGGCTGTCAGCGCCAGTCCCGCCAGCAGCATGGCCCAGGTTTGCGGTTCCGGCACGGCCGGCAAAACGGTCGGCACCGTCGGTGGCAAGGTAGGGATGATCACGGTGGGCGGCACGATGATGCTGCTGCCCTGGTCCGGCGGCCGGCCGCTGCCGCCACCACCACCTCCGCCGCCCATGCCGGCCGGCGACGTGATGCCGCCGACGGTACGCACATAATCGAAGGGCAGGAAAGGAATGCTGGCCACCTCGGGCGGCATGGCGCCGCCCGTGAAGGAACCGCCGCGCAAGGCGTCGGGGTTGTCGATCAGTGGTACGCCTGCCGCTGCCGGGGCGGCGGGCGCGGCGGCAACGGGTGCCGCACCGCCGGGAGCGGCACCGGCCGCTGGCGGCGCTGATGCGGGCGCTTGCGTGATACGGCTGACGTTGCGGCAGATCGTCGGCACCAGGATGCACTGGCCCTGCACGCAATACACGAGTCCCCGTTCCTGCATCTGCTCGTTCCAGCCCGCGCGCGTGACGTTGCGGCAAACGCGACCCGGGCCGAAATGCATGTCGCTGATGCGCGCGTTGTAATTGCCCTTGCCGCGGATGGCGTCGCGGCTGATCACGACGATCTCATCGTACTGGCGCGCACGCATGCGCTCCTTCAATTGTTCGCGTACGGGCGGCGCGATATCCGTATAGCGGTCCACGGCCGCCACCACGTCACCCATGAAAGGGTCGACGCCGGGACGATTCCAGTTGCAGTTATCGAGCACATCGGCGCGCGCGATGCCTTTCGCGCTGGCAGGCAAGGGCGCCAGGGACAAGGTGGCAAGCATGCAGGCCGTACCCAGCAAGCTGGCTCCCGCGATCCATGAGCTGTGTCTCATTGTTGTTCCTCGTGAAAACAATATCAAAATTGAACTTTTTTGCATGAGTTCGAATGTTATCACCGAAGAAACTTCAATATCAACTAATAAATAAAATTATTGCAATTAGTGTTGTGTTTATTGATTTGTTTTAATGAGAAATGATTGATATTTTTATCTCGATAGGCGAACGTCGGCCGCGCAGGGGAATTGATTGCAATGGGGAAATGCAAACGGCCCGCGCAGGGCGGGCCGTTCAGGAGACGGGAAGGGGGAGCTGCTTAGATCAGCCCATGGAACAGCACGACGTCGACGAGGTCGCCGGCCGCCACGTGGCCTTGCGCTTCATGCAGCACGATCATGCAATTGGCTTGCGTCATCGAACGCAGGATGCCCGAGCCTTGCGCACCCGTCACGCGCACGTGCTGGCGCCCGTCCGCGTCGCGTTCGACGATACCGCGCTGGTATTCCGTGCGGCCCCGTTTCTTGCGGATGGGCGCTTGCGCCGCCACTTGCAGCAGTGGCAGGGTGGACGTGTCCGCATCGGCGCCCATCAGGCGCAGCAGGGTGGGGCGGGCGAGGAAATAAAACGCCGCCATCACGGCCACGGGATTGCCGGGCAGGCCCAGCAGCAAGGCCGTGTCGCCTTCGCTGGCAATCCGGCCAAAGGCCATGGGGCGGCCCGGGCGCATGTTGATGTGCCAGAAGGCCACGTCACCGAGGCGGGCGAGGATCTCGCGCGTAAAATCGGCCGCGCCGCTGGACACGCCGCCCGAGGTGATGATGACGTCAGCCTTGGCGCAGGCACCGCGCAGGGCAGCTTCCAGCGCTTGCGGATTGTCCTTGACGATGCCCATGTCGAGCACGTCGCAGCCCAAGCGGGTCAGCATGCCCAGCAGGGTGTAGCGGTTGCTGTCGTAGATGCAGCCCGCGTCGAGCAGCTCGCCGATCGAGCGCAATTCGTCGCCGGTGGAAAAGAAGGCCACGCGCAGGCGCCGGCGCACGGGCACTGTGGCGATGCCGAGTGATGCCAGCAGTCCCAGTTCGGCCGGTCCGAGTAGTTTGCCCTGCAGCAGCGCAGGCTGGCCCTGCATCAAGTCTTCACCCTTGAAACGGCGGTTGTCGCCAGGGTGGATGGAGTCCGGCGCGATGGTGATGCTGTGCTCGCTGGCTTGCCGCACCAGTTCCTGCGGCACGACGCTGTCGCAGCCGTCCGGCATGACGGCGCCCGTCATGATGCGCGCGCATTGTCCGCGCTGTACGGTGACCGTACCCGGGCGGCCGGCCAGGATGGTGTCGACCAAGGTCAGGGTCAAGGGCGTGTCGCCGCCCAGGTCAGCCCCATGCAGCGCATAGCCATCCATGGCGGAATTGTCGTGCGCGGGTACGCTGATGGGCGAGATGATGTCGGCGGCCAGGATGCGCTCGAACGCTTGCGGCAGCGGCAGTTCCTCGATCTCGGCGACGGGCGCGACGGTGTCGGCCAGGATGGCTTGCGCCATCGGCACGGACAAGCCCTGCGCCTGCAGGGCGGCCAGCTCGTCTGGCGTATTGATGTTGCCGAACGCGCCATGGTTCTCGAAGAGCACTTCTGCCAGTTTCAAGGGGCCATGCCAGGTACGCATGCGGCGCTCGCCGCCGCGCAGATACGAGTCTAACTGGGGCAGGGCCGAGGTTTTCACCAGGCAAAAAACCGGGTGCGGGCGGCGCACGGCCGCTCCCGTCGCCGGGTCGGTCTCCTCGGTGACGGCGATGGCCAGGTCGGCATCGTTGTCGATCAAACCGGCCGCCAGGCGCGCTGCCAGGTCGGGCGGCAACAGGGGCGAATCGCAGGGCACGGTGAGCAGATAGGGCGTGCCGGCGTGCCGCATGCCGCTGTGCAGGCCGGCCAGCGGCCCCAGCTGGCCTGGCAGTGCGTCGGGCCACACGGGCAGGCCAAAGCGCGCGTAATCGCCGGCATCGGCGTGGACACTGATGGCCAGTTCGCCCACTTGCGGCGCCAGGCGCTGCAGCACGTGGCGGGCCAGGGGCTGGCCATGCAGGGGCAGCATGCCCTTGTCGCGCTGGCCCATGCGCGTGCCGAGGCCGCCGGCCAGGATCAGGCCGGTAATGTCGTGTTTGTTGATCATGTCAGGTAGGGAAATTGGTGCATGCGCCATGGTAGCAGCGCGGGGCGTGCGCCGCCCCGGATTCAGCCGCCGATGTACGACATTTCCACTTTCTTTTTACCGTGCTCAAGTGTGCCGCCCGTCAAATCCGTCTGGCTGGTGCGCAATTGCGAATAGCGGTCGCCGCGGCCGCGCCACAACTGCGCCACGGCCGAGGATATTTCCGCGTCGCTGCGGCCGCCGCGCAGCAGGCTGCGCAAGTCGTGGCCGCTGCTGGCGAACAGGCACGTGTACAGCTTTCCCTCGGTCGAGAGGCGGGCACGGCTGCAGTCGGCGCAGAACGCTTGGGTGACGCTGGAAATGAGGCCGATTTCGCCGCCGCCATCCGCATAGCGCCATCGCGCCGCCGTCTCGCCCGTGTAGTTCGGGTTAATCGGCAGCAAGGGCATGTGTGAGGCGATGCGGCGCACGACTTCGGCCGAAGGGATGACTTCCTGCAAGTTCCAGCCGTTCGAGGCGCCCACGTCCATGTATTCGATGAAGCGCAGGATATACGGCGTGCCCTTGAAGTGGCGCGCCATGGGCACGATTTCCTGCTCGTTCATGCCGGCCTTGACGACCATATTGATCTTGATGGGTCCCAGGCCCGCCGCGTGCGCCGCATCGATGCCGTGCAGCACGTCGGCGACAGCGAAATCGACGTCGTTCATGCGCTTGAAGGTAGCGTCGTCGAGCGAGTCGAGCGACACGGTCACGCGGTTCAGGCCGGCATCCTTGAGCGCTTGCGCTTTTCTGGCCAGCAAGGAACCGTTGGTGGTCAGGGTCAGGTCCAGCGGCTGGCCCGACGGCGTGCGCAGGGCGGCCAGCATGGCGATGAGCTTTTCGATATTCTTGCGCAGCAGCGGTTCGCCGCCCGTCAGGCGGATCTTTTCCACGCCGTGTTCAACGAACAGGCGCGCGATGCGCGTGATTTCCTCGAACGACAGCAAATCCGTGTGCGGCAGATACACGTGGTTCTTGTCGAACACGTCCTTCGGCATGCAATACACGCAACGGAAATTGCAGCGGTCGGTAATCGAGATGCGCAAGTCGTGCAGGGGCCGGCCCAGGCTGTCGGCCACGTTGCCGCTGGGACTTTCCAGCCGTGCGGGGATCTCCGGTGCCCCATTGCGGGCTTCGGCGAGGTAGATAATCTTGTCAGCCATGAAAGGTCATGCCACTTACGTAAAATCGGTCAAGGCAGATACGATAGCACGAGGCCGAGGATGGCACAGGCGAGCAGCAATTTGATGGTGCCAACTTGAAACCGGATCAGCGCCACGCCGGCCGCCAGCGCGATGGCAATCGCCAGCCAGTCCCAGTGCGGCAGCGGGCTTGTTTGCCAGAAGACATGGTGGCCAAAGAACAGGGCCAGGCTGGCGATGACGCCCACCACGGCCGCCGAGATGGCCGTCAATGGCGCGCTCAGGCGCAGATTGCCGCGCGACGCTTCCACGAGGGGCGCGCCTGCCAGGATGAAGATGAACGAGGGCAGGAAAGTAAACCAGCTGGCGACGAGCGCGCCGCACACGCCTGCCAGCCACAGCTGCTCACCCGTCACGGCATGGCTCCAGCCGCCGACAAAACCGATGAAGGCGACGATCATGATCAGGGGGCCGGGCGTCGTTTCGCCCAGCGCCAGGCCATCCATCATTTGCGCGCTGGTGATCCAGTGGTAGTGGTCGGCGGCGCCCTGCACCAGGTAGGGCAGCACGGCATACGCGCCGCCGAACGTGAGCAGGGCCGCCTTGCTGAAAAACACGCCCATCTGCGCCAGCGGCTGGTCCGTGCCGCCCGCCAGCGCCAGGCCCAGCCAGGCGACGAAGGCCAGCGCCAGGCCCACGGCAGCCGTGCCAAGCAGGCGCGGCCAGCGGAAGCGCGCGTGGTCCGGCGTCGGCGTGTCGTCATCGATCAGGGCTGCGCCGTAGCGGGCCGCGCCGCCATGCGACGCGCCGTTGGCATGAAAGTGGTCCGGCAGCCAGCGCCCGCCCGCCATGCCGAGCAAGGCGGCGGCGAGCACGATCAGCGGAAATGGCAGCTGTAGCGCGGCGATGGCGGCAAATGCGGCCGCCGCGATGGCGATCAGGGCGGGGCTGCGCAAGGTGCGCCGGCCCAGGCGCCAGGCGGCCGCCAGCACGATGGCGACGACGGCCGGCTTGATGCCGTACAGGACGCCGGCGATGGCGCCCACGTGGCCATACGCCATGTACAGCCAGGACAGGGCGATCAGCACCAGCAGCGAGGGCAGTAAAAACAGCAGGCCCGCCACCAGGGCGCCGCGCGTGCGATGCATCAGCCAGCCGATGTAGATGGCCAGCTGGGTCGCTTCCGGCCCCGGCAGCAGCATGCAGTAATTGAGCGCGTGCAGGAAACGCTGCTCGGAAATCCAGCGCCGTTTTTCCACCAGCTCCGCATGCATCATGGCGATTTGCCCGGCCGGGCCGCCAAAGCTGACGCAGCCCAGCTTGAGCCAGTACCAGAAGGCGCTGCGCAGGCTGACGGGGGCGGGAGGCAGGTTGGCGTTCTCGTGCATGGCGGGTGGAGGGCAGCAAAAAAGTGGACATAAAAAAGGGGAAGCCTGAGCTTCCCCTTTCATCATTGGCGGCTGGGCGAACCCGGCGCGCTTATGGACGTTGCGTGTTGACCTGGATCAACGGCTCATCCGATTGCGGCGGCAATGGCTTGCGTTCGCGCGGCTTGCGTACCGGAGCGACTGCCTTGGCGGCCGCTTCCTGCGCCAGGCGCAGTTTTTCCGGATCGGTGGCAGCCAGGGTCAGGCCGGCCGAACCGAGCACCGCGCTCAAGTCCAGCGGCGCGGCAGGAGCAGGAGCAGGAGCAGGAGCAGGAGCAGGAGCAGGAGCAACGACAGGCGCTGGTGCTGGTGCCGGAGCAGGGGCGGGAGCCGCTTCGGCAACCACCGGGGCAGCTTCCACCACGGCTGGTGCCGCTTCGGCAACTGGCGCTGCTGCTGGAACTTCTTCAGCCACTGCGACGGTTTCCACGGCAGCTGCCGTTTCCACGACTGGCGCCGCTTCGACGATGACTTCCGCCGGCGCCGGCGCCGGTGCTGGTTCCGCTTTCTCGGCAAAGCTGTACTCGGCAGCTGGTGCTGGTTCGGCAGCGGCTGGTTCAGCTTGCGCTGCAGCAACGACGGCTTCCACAGGGGCTGGCGGCACGATCACTTCAGCGGCAGGGGCGGCTTCCTCAACCTTGGCCACTTCCACCACTTCGACCACTTCCACGACTTCAGCCACGACGGCAGGAGCGGCATCCAATGCAGCTTCCACTGGTGCGGCAACGGCGACGACAGCGGCGGCGGCCACGACGGCGACCGGAGCGGCATCAGCTGCCGCTTCCGGCGCAGGAGCGACCGTAAAGCTGATCACTGGTGCGTCCTGGCCTTCGTTGTCACCGTTTGCCGATTCGATCAGCTCGCCCGTTTCGCGGTCGCGGCGGTTGCGGTTGCGGCCACCACGACGACGGCGGCGGCGCGGTTCTTCGCCTTCCACGTCGTTTTCCGTCTCTTCGCCTTCAGGACCGGCATTTGCCGGCGCTTTCAGCAGGTTTGCCGGTGCGGCGTCGGACTCAGGGCCGTTTGACGCCACGACGACGTTGACTGCGCTGGCGGTGGCGCCAACCAGTGCCAGCTCTTCAGCTTTCACTTCAGCAACAACAGCCTTGTCGGCGCGTGGTTCGCGCGCTTCGCGTGGCTGGCGTGGCGGACGCTCGGCGCGCTCTGGACGTTCCGCGCGTTCCGGACGCTCGGCGCGTTCAGGACGTTCGCCGCGTTCGCGCGGTGCTGCCGCCGTATCGCCGTTCTCGCGCGCTTCACGCGGTTCGCGTGGTGGACGCGGTGGACGTGGCGGACGGGCCGCTTTTTCCAGTGCTTCCGCTTCTTTCGCTGCATCGTCCTGGGCTGGACGGCCCTGGCCCGGTTCGCGTTCTTCGCGGCCAGGCTTGCCGTTGCGGCCACGGCCACGCGGGCCACGGCTGTTGCGGTCGCCACGGTCGGCGCCGGCCGGCTTGGCTGGTACGACAGGAGCAGGTGCGGGCGCCACCGGTGCCGGAGCGCCGGTGAAGAAGCTGATGATCTTGGCGATCAGGCCCTGTGGTGCGGCGGGCGCGGCCACTGGAGCCGGTTTCGCTTCGACGGGCTTGCGCTCGACCAGCGGTGCCGGCTGGTCAGGGGTGATCGTCTTGACGACGGCTTCCTGGCGCGGCTTGGCTTCTTCCTTCTGGCGCTTGCTGTACGCCATGTCGGTTTCAGCGCTTTCCGCCAGGTTGTAGCTGGCCTGGCTGTCTTCCAGACGCGGGTCGTCGTGCTTGATGCGTTCCAGCTTGTAATGCGGCGTTTCCAGATGCTTGTTCGGGATCAGGATCACGGCGATGCGGTGGCGGTTCTCGATCTTCAATACTTCGCCGCGCTTTTCGTTGAGCAGGAAGGCGCCCACGTCCACGGGCACTTGCACGTGGATGGTGGCCGAGTTTTCCTTCATCGCCTCTTCCTGGATGATGCGCAGCACCTGCAGGGCAGACGATTCCGTATCGCGGATGTGGCCGGTGCCGGAGCAGCGCGGGCACGTCACGTGCGAACCTTCGGACAGCGAAGGGCGCAGGCGCTGGCGCGACAGTTCCATCAGGCCGAAGCGCGAAATCTTGCCCATTTGTACACGGGCACGGTCATGGTGCAGCGCATCTTTCAGACGCTGTTCCACTTCGCGCTGGTTCTTCGCCACTTCCATGTCGATGAAGTCGATGACGATCAAGCCGCCCAAGTCGCGCAGACGCAGCTGGCGGGCCACTTCTTCGGCCGCTTCGCAGTTGGTGTTGAAGGCGGTCGTCTCGATGTCCGAGCCGCGCGTGGCGCGGGCCGAGTTGACGTCGACGGAAACGAGCGCTTCGGTATGGTCGATGACGATGGCGCCGCCCGATGGCAGCGGCACGGTGCGGCTGTACGCCGTTTCGATCTGGTGTTCGATCTGGAAGCGCGAGAACAGCGGCACGTCGTCGCTGTAGCGTTTTACGCGGTGCACCATGTCGGGCATCACGTGGCTCATGAACTGGTGCGCCTGGTCGTAGATCTCGTCGGTGTCGATCAGGATCTCGCCGATGTCGGGCTGGAAGTAGTCGCGGATGGCGCGGATGACGAGCGACGATTCCTGGTAGATCAGGAAAGCGCCGTTGGCCGACTTGCCGGCGCCTTCGATGGCGCGCCACAGTTGCATCAGGTAATTCAAATCCCACTGCAGTTCATCGACGTTGCGGCCGATGCCTGCCGTGCGGGCAATCACGGACATGCCAGCTGGCAAGTCCAGTTTGTCCATGGTTTCGCGCAATTCCTGGCGCTCTTCACCTTCCACGCGGCGCGATACGCCACCGCCACGCGGGTTGTTCGGCATCAGGACCAGGTAACGGCCGGCCAGCGAGACGAACGAGGTCAGGGCGGCGCCCTTGTTGCCGCGCTCTTCCTTCTCCACTTGGACCATGATTTCCTGGCCTTCGCGCAGCGCTTCCTTGACGGAAGCGTTACGCACGTCGACGCCTTCGCGGAAATACGTGCGGGCAACTTCCTTGAAAGGCAGGAAGCCGTGGCGGTCTTCGCCATAGCTGACGAAGCACGCTTCGAGCGATGGCTCGATGCGCGTGATCACGCCCTTGTAGATGTTGGATTTGCGCTGTTCGCGCCCGGCTGTCTCGATATCGATGTCGATCAGTTTTTGTCCGTCGACAATCGCTACGCGCAGTTCTTCTTGCTGCGTGGCATTAAACAACATGCGTTTCATTTTTATAACTCCGCGACCCGTAGGCCATCTCAAAGCCGCTTCCGGGGAAGCGGCGAAGTACAGGGATATATGCGAGAACGGGAGTGCTGGCGGGGGAAATGCCCAGGCGTGCGGAGCAACAACGCGTACGAGGTATACGTTACGGCCGCAACAGGCGCGGTGAGGTCGATCGTCATGCCGAGTGCACAGGACACTTGCAACTCATCTGAAACAGCCCGGATGAGAATGAACTGCATCGGGGGCAGAGAATGCAAGTGGTCAGCAAATTCAGAGCCAAAATCGTTAGCCGGCTCATTACAGGGATCGCGATGGCGAGGCTTGGCCTCAGCCTATCATCGACAACCCTCAGTATTTGGCCACATACGGGGTTTGGCGAAAACGGCAAGCGTTATCAACTTCATCAACCCGCGAGCCCGACTCGATAAGTCGCGCTAACGGGTACTTATCCTTATAATCCCACACTCACTTCAGCATCTCCACGCGTTATCCGATTACAACTACGGTGCAACCTTGATTCGCGCAGGGATGGTGCATATACATTTTTTTCCACCGAATTTGCAATTTGGCGAGGCCGGTGGAGACGCCCCTGTGTAAAATGTGCTTTTATTCTTACACTCGCAGCAGCCAGGGCCGCAGCAAAAACAATTATATATTCAAAATGAAGGACTTAGAGAGATTTCTGGGAAGACATAGTAAATGAAGAGTCAAAATGATGTTGTTCCCCCTTCAACACCCCCGGTTCAGCCGCAAGCCCAATTCGTAACGATCGCCGAGGAAGAAGCAGGCCAGCGCATCGACAACTACTTATTAAGAGTGTGCAAGGGAGTGCCTAAAAGCCACATCTACCGGATCTTGCGATCGGGAGAAGTGCGGGTCAATAAAGGCCGTATCGATCAGCTGTACCGTCTTGCCGCTGGCGACGTGGTGCGCATTCCACCCGTGCGCGTGGCCGAAAAGGCCCCTACGGGCGCGCCGGCCGCCGAATTCAAGATCATCTTCGAAGATGCGCAGCTGCTCGTCATCGACAAGCCGGCCGGCGTGGCCGTGCATGGCGGCTCGGGCGTCTCGTTCGGCGTGATCGAGCAATTGCGCGCTTCGCGCCCCGACGCCAAGTTTTTGGAACTGGTGCACCGCCTGGACCGCGACACGTCCGGCCTGCTGTTGCTGGCAAAGAAACGCACGGCGCTGACCAACCTGCACGAGCAGATGCGCGACGGCGTCACCGACAAACGCTACCTGGTGCTGGTGGCCGGCGACTGGAAGAATGCGCGCCAGCATATCAAGTTGCCGCTGCATAAATATACGACGGCCGAAGGCGAGCGCCGGGTGGCCGTGCAGGCCGATGGCCTGGCGTCGCACACGGTGTTTTCACTGTTGCATAAATATCACAACTTCGCCTTGCTGGAAGCGGAATTGAAGACGGGACGCACGCACCAGATCCGCGTACACCTGTCTTCGTCCGGTTTCCCCATCGCCGGCGACGATAAATATGGCGACTTTGCCCTCAACCGTGCCCTGTTGAAGGCCGACAGCACGCGCGGCGCCCTGAAACGCATGTTCCTGCACGCGCACCAGATCACGTTTACGCATCCGGAAACGGGCAAGACGATGACTTTGAACGCGCCGCTGGCTGCCGAATGCGAGCGTTTCTTGGTAAGCTTGGGCAAACCATTGGCCGTTGCCGCACGATAAGTAACCAGCGCGTGCGCGCGACACTACTCATAAGGTAGTCAGTCGCCATCATTCATTCTCAAGGAGCCGGCGGCTATGCTGTCGGGAAACATGGCAAGAAAGCAATTTGATCTGATCGTCTTCGATTGGGACGGTACCCTGATAGACAGTACCTCGACCATCGTCAAGTGCATCCAGGCATCGGCCAAAGACCTCGGCTTGCCCATTCCCACCGAGTTGCTCGCTTCGCACGTGATCGGCCTGGGCTTGCAGGAAGCGATGCAGCTGGTGATGCCCGACGTGGAGCCGAAATACCATGCGCGCATGGCCGAGCGCTACCGCTATCACTATCTGTCGCGCGACCATGAGCTGACCCTGTTTCCCGGCGTACACGAGATGCTGCAGGAACTGTCGCAGCAGGCATACTTCCTGGCGGTGGCCACGGGCAAGAGCCGTGTCGGCCTGAACCGCTCCTTGAATGCCGTCAAGCTGCTGTCCCTGTTCGATGCGACGCGTTGCGCCGATGAAACGTTTTCCAAGCCCCATCCGGCCATGCTGCAGGAACTGACGCGCGAGTTGGGGCAGGATATGCGCCGTACCGTGATGATCGGCGACACCAGCCATGATTTATTGATGGCAAGCAATGCAGGCGCGGCAGGTATTGCCGTAGAGTATGGAGCGCATCCGGTGGCGCAGTTGCAAGCTTGCAATCCCCTGTATTCGGCCGCCACGGTGGCCGACCTGCATCAATGGCTGAGCGAGCACGCATGATGACTGATGTTGCGGAAGTGTTGATTTGTGCGGCCGATGCCGTGGCCGATGGTGGCAAGGGCGTGCGCTTTCCCGTCGCTGCCGGCGGCGAAGCGACCACGGGCTTTGTCGTGCGCCATGGCGGCAAGGCGTATGGCTACCTGAACCGCTGTGCCCACGTACCGATCGAACTGGACTGGGCCGAAGGCGAGTTTTTCGAGTCCAGCGGCTTGTACCTGATGTGTTCGACGCATGGCGCCATCTATGTGCCGGAAAGCGGTCTGTGCGCGGGCGGCCCCTGCAAGGGCGGGCGCCTGCGTCCGATCGCCGTGGCCGAACGCGATGGCCGGCTGTACTGGCAGCCCGACGAGTATGTCCAGCCGCTGCAGGCCTGAGGCCGGGGCAGGCTTTATTGTAATTTAAACAAAGTGAATCATGAGCGATAACACGAATGACAAGCTGGACAGCAGCGCGCCAGCCGCCGGCCACGGCGTCCCTGCGGGGCACTGGGAGCGCGACGTGCTGGAAAAGCTGGTATTTGCTACTTTGCAAGAACAACGCGCGCACCGCCGCTGGAGCATCTTTTTCAAGGTCTTCGGCCTGCTGATCGTGCTGTTCGCCCTGTGGGTGTTTTATGACTACAACACGGCCGACGACAGCGAAACCCTGGGCCGCCACACGGCCCTGATCGACATCAACGGCGCCATCGAGTCCGAAGGCAGCGGCTCGGCCGCCGTCGTCATCCCCGCGCTGGACAAGGCGTTTTCCGATAGCGGCTCCGTGGCCGTGGTGCTGCATATTAATAGTCCGGGCGGCAGTCCCGTGCAGGCCGGCATGATCGTCGACGAGATGCAGCGCCTGCGCAAGGGCTATCCGGACAAGCCTTTATATGTGGTGGTCGATGAAATGTGCGCTTCGGGCGGCTATTACATCGCGGCCGCCGCCGATCGAATCTATGTCAACAAGGCCAGCGTGGTCGGCTCCATCGGCGTGCTGATGGATGGCTTCGGCTTTACGGGCGTGATGGAAAAGGTCGGCGTCGAGCGCCGTTTGCTGACGGCGGGCGAGAACAAGGGCTTCATGGACCCGTTCAGCCCCCTGACGGAAAAGCACAAGGCGTATGCGCAAGGCATGCTCAATGAAATCCACCAGCAATTCATCGAGGTGGTGCGGGCGGGACGGGGCAAGCGCCTGAAGGAAACGGCCGATACCTTCTCCGGTTTGTACTGGACGGGCGCGAAAGCCGTGGAAATGGGCCTGGCCGACGATTTTGGCACGGTCGACAGCGTGGCGCGCGACGTCGTCAAGGCGGAAGACATCGTCGACTACACGCAGCATGAAGGCTTGCCGGAACGGGTGCTGAAAAAGTTTGGCGCCGCCATGGGCGCGGGTGCCATGAAGGCGGCCGTGCAGCAGTCACAACCGGCGTTGCGCTGAGGACATCACTCTTGGCTGGCAGGCAAGCCAATCGAGAATGATTTTCAATAAGGTGGTAAATTGGCTTGAAAATGGAGCTGCTTGGGCTATAGTGAAAGCGTAGTTCTTTTCAAGGAGGGGCGATATATCAACTATGTTGTCAGTACTAACTTGATTGGCAGGTCATGGAACTACTCGCCGCATCGCAGATGTGGTTTTGAGTGAATTTACATTCCTCACTAAAGTCCCGATGGGGCTTGGGAACGGCGGCGCAATGCCGCCGTTTCCTTTTGTGCGTCGTTCGTGCCGGACGGGTGAGTGTTGCTCGATGTTGTAGCTGGGCGTGCTGGCAAGGCAGGCATGCGAGGGCGGGGCATGGCCGGTGGTCGGATGGGGGGCGCTCAGACGGCGCAGCCGTTGCAGTGCGCGGGCAGGGCGGCTGCCTGCCGGGCCGGCGCTACGCCGGTACTGGCGCCGGAACTGATCTCGGGCACTGTGTCCACCATGGCGGGCGCCGTCACGTTGTCGGTTTCCGCGTTTGCGTCCGCATCCGCGTGGGCAAAACCGCCGAGTTCCAGCCAGCACATGAAATGGCATTGCGCCTCGGCATGCCAATGCGTCTGGCTCGCTGGCGATGGCGTTGCGTCCGCATCCTGCGGCGCCGGGGCGCTGCTCCAGCGCGCCACGCCGAGTCTGACCTTGTGCATGGCCGCCTGTTCCGTAGCGATGCGCAGGCGCATGTCGGCGATGCTGCCTTGTAAGGCGATGGTATCGGTATGCTTCATACAATGTCCTTGTGAATCGTTGCTTGGTTATTATTCCTAAAGCTCGTTAGGCGGATTCCTAACGAAGTTTCAGTCTATCAATGCGATATTCCGAGCGCTTGATATTGCTCAAAGGAATTGGCCATTTATATCGAAATCTCACCTTGTACTTCAGCTCATCTGTGCATGCGCAAGGCTGGTGCGCCCTCGGCGGCCTTGCGCAGGCCGCGCGCGCGGCCGCTTCACGCTGCCAGCCGCTTCTGGTAAAGTCACGCCCATGAGTAAATTATCCCTAGACCGCATCCTGCAATCGCAGGGTTTTGGCACCCGTAAATATTGCCGTTCCCTCATCGAAGATGGCGATGTCGTCATCGATGGCGTCACCCAGACCAATTACCGCACCACCGTCGAGACCGAAGGCCTGGTGCTGCACGTGTTCGAAGAAGAGTGGGTCTACCGCGCGCACCTGTACCTGGCGCTGAATAAGCCCGCCAACTTCGAATGCTCGCGCAAGCCCAGCCATCATCCTGGCGTGCTGACCCTGCTGCCGGAGCAGTTCACCTGGCGCGAAGTCCAGCCCGTCGGCCGGCTCGACCACGATACGACCGGCATGCTGCTGATGTCCGACGATGGGCCGTTTATCCATGCACAATCGTCGCCGAAGCGCCACGTTCCCAAGATTTACCAGGCTACCACGCAAGAGCCCGTGACCGATGAACTGGTGGCCCTGTTGCTGGCCGGCGTGCAATTGCACGACGAGCCGGCCCCGCTGGCGGCCCTCGTCTGCGTCAAGCGCGGCGAACACCAGCTGGAAATCGTGCTCGAGCAAGGCAAGTACCACCAGGTCAAGCGCATGCTGGCCGCCGCCGGCAACCATTGCAGCGCGCTGCACCGTTCCGCCATCGGCAGCCTGACCCTGGAATCGCTGGGCATTGCTGAAGGCGAGTGGTGCTATCTCACGCCTGAGCAAATAGCGCTGCTGGCGTAATTTCTTCCTGATCGCCAAAGCCGGGGATGTCCCGGCTTTTTGGCGTCTTTAGCCCCCTATTGCCTGCATTTGACGAAATTTCCCGCACATGAAATTAGCTACCCTGAACGATGGCACGCGCGATGGCCAGCTCGCTGTCGTCTCGCGCGACCTGAAAACGGCCCACCTGGCCGATGGCATCGCCTCGACCATGCAAGCGGCGCTCGACGACTGGAGTTTCATCGCGCCCCAGCTCGACTTGCTGTACCAGACCATCAATAGCGGCCGCGGCCATCGCGCCTTCGAGTTCGACCCGGCCAACTGCATGGCGCCCTTGCCGCGCAGCAGCCTGCGCGTGGCGGGCGCGTCCTACCTGCAGCAGATCGAGCGCGCCTGCAAGGCGGCGGGAATTGAGGCACCCGCCAATCTGCGCGATGCGCCAAGGATGTACCAGGGCGCCAGCGACGATTTCCTCGGCGCCCACGATGCCATCACCCTGGCGCACGAGCAGTGGGGCATCGATTACGAGGCCGGCATCGCCGCCATCACGGACGACGTGGCCATGGGCTCGACGCCGGACCAGGCCCACCTGAACATCAAGCTGTTGATGCTGGTCAACGACATCACCCTGCGCAATCTGGCACCCGACGAACAGGCCAGCGGCTACGGCTTCCTGCAGGCGAAGCCGGCCATGGCTTGCTCGCCTGTCGCCATCACGCCCGACGAACTCGGTGACGCCTGGCGCGGCGGCAAGGTGCATTACGCCCTGCGCTGCAGCCTGAACGGCAAGTTGACGGGCCAGCCCCACGCGGGTGCCGACATGGCGTTCAATTACCCGCAATTGCTGGCCCATCTGTGCCAGACGCGCAATGCGCGCGCCGGCAGCGTGGTCAGTGCGGGCGGCGTCGCCAACAAGGAAGTCAAGAAGGGATTTTCCAGTATCGTTGAGCGACGTAACCAGGAGATGATCGCCGATGGCGTCGCCAGCACGCCGTATCTGCTGTTTGGTGATATTGTTCGCCTGGAAATGCTGGGTGACGACGGCAAGTCCCTGTTTGGCGCGATCGAACAGACCGTGAAGCAGGCGGAAGCCAGGAAGTCCCGCTAAGGTTTCTGAAGAGCAAAGGAAATGCAGGGGATTTGCCCCCCTGTTCCTCCGATGGCAACAAGGTACTTGACTCGATAATGCTCCATGCCCAGTCCGTATTGCGCCTAGCCAGGCCGCAGGACTTCACCGGAGTTGATTGATGTCGGAAGACAGCGACGCAGAAAAGACCGAAGCCGCGTCACCGAAGCGCCTCGAGCAGGCGCGTGAGGAAGGCGACGTTCCGCGATCGCGTGAAGTGGCCACGTTTACGGTGTTGATGGCGTCCGGCTGCTGCCTGTGGTTTGCCGGCGACGCCATCGTGCGGCGGCTGACGGCTGTCATGGTTTCCGGGCTGACGCTGGACCGGGAGCAGATACTCAATCCCGACGCGATGATGTTGCGCATCGGCTATGACGTGGGCTCGGTCTTGCTGACCTGCCTGCCGTACGCCGCGGCCATCATGCTCGTCGCCCTGGCCTCGCCCGTGCTGGTGGGCGGCTGGCTGTTCAGCTCCAAGGCGTTCACCCCCAATTTTGGCAAGCTCAACCCGATTCGTGGCCTGGGCAATATGTTTTCGAAGAATGCGCTGGTGGAGCTGCTCAAGGCCATTGCCAAGACCCTCGTCGTCGGCGTCGTCGCCTGGATGGTGATGCAGCATCAAAAGGATGCCGTGCTGGGCCTGTCGGTGGAATCCTTGCGCGCCGGTTCGGCCCATTTGATCAGCCTGCTGATCACGGCCTTTTTGCTGATCGTCGGCGCCCTGGGCCTGATCGCCGCCATCGACGGTCCGTACCAGATGTGGCACTACGCCAACAAGATGAAAATGACCTTGCAGGAAGTCAAGCAAGAGTCGAAGGAGTCGGACGGCAATCCGCAGATCAAGGCGAAGATACGCCAGATGCAACATGAAATGTCGCGCCGCCGCATGATGGCCGACGTGCCGACGGCCGACGTGGTGGTAACCAATCCTACGCACTACGCCGTGGCCTTGAAGTATGGCGAGAATTCGCGCGGCGCACCGCAGGTGGTGGCCAAGGGCATCGACGAAGTGGCGGCGAAGATCCGCGAACTGGCCGGCGAACACAAGGTCGCCATCCTCGAAGCGCCGGCCCTGGCGCGCGCGCTGTACAAGCACACGGACATCGGCGACGAGATTCCCGAGGCGCTGTACGGCGCCGTGGCCGAAGTGCTGGCCTACGTGTTCCAGCTGCGCAGCTACGGCAGCGGCCACGGCGAGCGCCCCGACAAGCCGAAAAAACTCGATGTCCCGCCCGAGCTCGACCCGCTCGACCCCGCATCGCAGACCAAACCCGCAGCAGACGCGGCAGACAAGAATAAAGGAAGCACACCATGAACGGCCTGACCATGCCAGCCTGGCTCAGCGGATTGAAAGGCAACGCCAGCAAGGGCCTCGCCGCGCCGATCATCATCATCATGCTGCTGGCGATGATGGTGCTGCCGCTGCCCGCCTTCATCCTCGACATCTTCTTCAGCTTCAATATCGCACTGTCCATCATCGTGCTGCTGACGGCGCTGTACACGGTCAAGCCGCTCGACTTCATGGCGTTCCCGACCATTTTGCTCGTGTCGACCATGCTGCGCCTGTCGCTGAACGTGGCGTCCACGCGCGTGGTGCTGACGGAAGGCCATACGGGTGCCGACGCGGCCGGTAAAGTGATTGAAGCGTTCGGTCACTTCCTGATCGGCGGCAACTTCACGGTCGGTATCGTGGTCTTCATTATTTTGACGATCATTAACTTTACTGTCGTGACCAAGGGTGCGGGCCGTATCGCCGAGGTGGGCGCCCGCTTCGCGCTGGACGCCATGCCTGGTAAACAGATGGCCATCGATGCTGACCTGAACGCCGGCCTGATCGGCGAAGACGAAGCGCGCCGCCGCCGCACGGAAGTGGCGCAGGAAGCGGAATTCTATGGCGCCATGGACGGTGCCAGCAAATACGTGCGCGGCGACGCCATCGCCGGCATCATGGTGACCGTCATCAATATCGTCGGCGGCTTGCTGGTGGGCTTGCTGCAGCATGACATGGGCTTTGCCGACGCACTCAAGAACTACACCTTGCTGGCCATCGGTGACGGCCTGGTGGCGCAGATTCCTTCGCTGATCATTTCCACGGCGGCCGGTATCGTTGTCTCACGCGTGGCCAGCGAACAGGACATCGGCACCCAGCTGGTGGGCCAGCTGTTTGCGAAACCGCAAGTGCTGTATATTACCGCCGGCATCATCGGCGGCATGGGCTTGATCCCCGGCATGCCGAACATGGTCTTCATCCTGCTGGCCTCGCTGCTGGCCGGCTCCGCCTATTTGATCAGCAAGAAGCGCACGCAGGAAAAAGAAGCGGCCGAGAAACCGGCCGAAGCGCCGCAGGCGACCGTGGCGCCCGAGCAGGAAGAAGCTAGCTGGCAAGACATCATGCCCGTCGACACCCTGGGCCTGGAAGTCGGCTACCGCTTGATTCCCCTGGTCGACAAGACGCAGGGCGGCGAATTGCTCAAGCGTATCAAGGGCATCCGCAAGAAATTCGCCCAGGAAGTGGGCTTCCTGGCGCCGCCCGTGCATATCCGCGACAACCTGGAATTGAAGCCGTCCGCCTACCGCATCACCTTGAAAGGCGTGGAAGTGGGCGTGGGCGAAGCGTTCAACGGCCAGTTCCTGGCGATTAACCCCGGCATGGCCAGCGGCACCTTGCCGGGCCTGGCCACGAGCGACCCCGCTTTCGGCTTGCCGGCTACCTGGATCGACGCCAGCCTGCGCGACCAGGCCCAATCGATGGGCTACACGGTCGTCGATGCGGGCACCGTGGTGGCCACGCACTTGAACCATTTGATCACCTCGCATGCGTCCGAGTTGCTGGGCCGCGCGGAAGTACAGTCGCTGCTCGACCACCTGGGCAAGGACGCGCCGCGCCTGGTGGAAGATCTGGTGCCGAAGATGCTGTCGCTGTCGGCTCTGCAAAAAGTGCTGCAGAACCTGCTGGCCGAAGGCGTGCACATCCGCGACATGCGCACCATCATCGAAACCCTGGCCGAGTACACGGTCAGCACGCAAGACCCGAACGAGCTGACGGCGCTGGTGCGCGTGTCCCTGGGCCGCGCCATTGTGCAGCAACTGTTCCCCGGTGCGGCCGAGCTGTCCGTGATGACGCTCGACAGCCGCTTGGAACGCCTGCTGATGCAAGCGATGGGCAATGGCGGCGACGGCGCCGGCATCGAGCCCGGCCTGGCCGACACCATCGCCCACCAGGCGGGCCTGGCTGCCCAGCAGCAGGAAGCGCTGGGCCTGACACCGGTGCTGCTGGTGCCGGCGCCGCTGCGCGCCCTGCTGTCGCGCTTCCTGCGCCGCGCCTTGCCTCAACTCAAAGTGCTGTCGCATGCGGAAGTGCCGGAAACCAAGACGATCCGCGTCACGGCGCTGGTGGGTGCGCAGTAGTTGACAGAGTTAATGCCGGGGTCAGACCCGCCGGGTCTGACCCCAGCCTTCGTTTGGGTCAAAAAAACATCAATTTCCTCCCGGCAAACTGAATAACGGGTACTTTCCCGTCCTGTTCCTTCGATCGTTTCCTGCAAGCATCGCTAATAATGGAAACTGTCCGAGTGATCTGTGTCCATGTGGAAGACAGCACTCAAGCAACAGGAGTCGATGATGGTCACACAGTTCAGCCAATATTGCGCCACCCCCGCCTTGGGAGGCCGGTCATGAATGTGAAGAAATTTACGGGCGCCTCGTCGCGCGATGCGCTGCGCAAGGTGCGCGAAGCGCTGGGCCCCGATGCCGTGATCCTGTCGAACCGCCAGGCCGATGGCGTGGTGGAAATCCTCGCGCTGGCCAATGACGATGCCGCTTCGCTCGCTTCGCCGCCGGCCGCGTCCGAAATGGCCCAGCCCCGTCCCCAGTTGCAGACCCAGTTCGCCACGCCGCAGCGTCCGGCCGCCCCGGCCCAGCGCCCGGCTGCGCCCCGTCCTGCCGCACCGCGCCAGGCTGCCTCCGAGCCAGTGGACATGGCCCGCATGCAGCAGATGATGGCCAGCGCGCTGGCGCACGTCAAAGAGAACGCCGCCGCCGAGATGAGCGGCATGATGAATGAAATCCGCGCCATGCGCGGCATGATGGAAACCCAGCTGGCGGAAATTTCGTGGGGTTCGACGCAGCAGCGCGAGCCGCAAAAAGCCGTCGTGCTGCGCGAAATGCTGGCCGCCGGCTTTTCCGCCAGCCTGGCGCGCTACCTGATCGACAAGCTGCCCGCCGGCCTCGACGGTGCGCAAAGCATGCGCTGGATCAAGACCGTCCTCAGCCGCAACCTGAACACGGTGGCCAATGAAGACGCCATGCTGGAGCAGGGCGGCGTATTTGCCCTGGTGGGCCCGACCGGTGTCGGCAAGACCACCAGCACGGCCAAGCTGGCGGCCCGCTGCGTGATGCGCCACGGCCCGGAAAAGCTGGCCCTGATCACCACCGATGCCTATCGTATCGGCGCGCATGAGCAGCTGCGCATCTACGGCAAGATCCTCGGCGTGATGGTGCATTCCGTGAAAGATGAAGCGGACTTGCGCATCGCCTTGAAAGAATTGAAGAACAAGCACACGGTGCTGATCGATACGGTGGGCGTGAGCCAGCGCGACCAGATGGTGACGGAACAGGTGGCCATGCTGTCGGGCGCCGGCGCCGACGTGAAGCGTTTGCTGTGCCTGAACTCCACGGCGACCCAGGAAACCCTCAACGAAGTGGTGCGCGCCTATCAGGGCAGCGGCCTGGCTGGCTGCATCATGACCAAGCTCGATGAAGCGGCGTCGATCGGCAACGTGCTCGACGTGGTGATCCGCCAGAAGCTGAACCTGTTCTATGTGTCGAACGGCCAGCGCGTGCCGGAAGACCTGTACCTGGCCGACCGTGGCTACCTGATCGACCGTGCCTTCAAGCTCAAGCGCGACTCGGCGGCCACGCAGTTTTCCGATGCCGAACTGCCGCTCCTGATGGCGCAGGCGGCCGCCCGCAACAATGAAGCGCGCGGGGTGCATCTTGGCTAATTTTGATTTCGACCAGGCTGAAGGCTTGCGCCGCATGCTGGCCGGCCCGCAGCCGCGCGTCATGACGTTCCTCTCGGCCACGCCGCAGGACGACAAGGGCGCCATGCTGGTTAACCTGGGTGCTTCGCTCGTCTATGGCGGCAATGACGTGCTGCTGCTCGACGCCAGCGGCGGCAGCGATGGTGTGGCCGCGCGCCTGGGACTGGCGCACGGCGCCAGCCTGCGCGACGTGGCGCGCCAGCAGTGCGGCTTGAACCAGGTCATCCACCAGGTGCCGCAAGGCTTTGGCGTGGCCAGCCTGGGCGCGCGCAACCACCTGATGGACAGCATGGACTATGCGGGCGAGGAGGAGCTGCGCCGCCTGGGCAAGACTTTCGACGTGCTGGCGCGCCGGAGCGGCATCGTGCTGGTCGACGGCGTCGTGGCAGACGAGGGCGCCTGTTTCCCCGTGCCCTTGATGGCGTCGTCCGATATCGTCGTGCAAGTGTCGACCAGCGCCACCTCGATCAAGGCGGCGTACTGCCTGATCAAGCGCCTGAGCCAGGAACTGGGACGCCGTCCGTTCGGTATTCTCGTCACCGGCGCTTCCGAATCCGAAGCAAAAGTGGTATACGATAATATGGCACAGGCGGCGAGCCGTTACCTGGCCGTGAAGCTGACGTCGATGGGTTCGGTGCCTGCCGATGAGTATCTGCACCGCGCGGCGCGCCTGGGCCGCAGCGTGGTCGATGCGTTTCCGCTGGCCGGCGCCTCGGTGGCGTTTCGCGGACTGGCCGAGCGGCTGGCCCGTTCGGCGGCGCCCGTGCTCGGCGGCACCTTGTACCAGACGGGGAGCCCGCACCAGTTCAGCGCCTGAAGCCAACCGTAGCACCAGATAAGATGAGAAAACAATAAGCAGCCTATGTACACGGTCAAAGGGAAATCGAACAAGGACTATTTGCTGACGGAGCACATTCCGCTGGTGAAGCGTCTGGCGCACCATATGAAGGCGAAATTGCCGCCTTCGGTCGAGGTCGATGACCTGATCCAGGCCGGCATGATCGGCCTGCTCGATGCCATCAGCCGCTATGAAGAGACGCATGGCGCGCAGTTCGAGACGTATGCCGTGCTGCGCATCCGCGGCGCCATGCTCGACGAATTGCGCACCAGCGACTGGTTGCCGCGCAGCATGCGCCAGAACATGCGCAAGATCGAAGAGGCGATGAGCACCTTGCAGCAGCGCCTCGGCCATCCACCGACAGAGTCGGAAGTGGCGAAACTGCTCAAGATGTCGCTGGCCGACTACCAGGAAATGCTGGGCGACGGCGGCGGCCACCAGCTCGTGTACTACGAAGACTTTCATGACCCGGACGGCAATGACAGCTTCCTCGACCGCCATTGCGTGGACGAGGACAGCGACCCCTTGCGTTCCCTGCTCGATACCGATTTCCGGCAATCCGTGATCGATGCCATCGACGCGCTGCCACCACGCGAGAAAATACTCATGGGCCTGTATTACGAAGAAGAGCTGAACCTGAAGGAGATCGGCGCGGTGATGGGCGTATCCGAATCGCGCGTCTCGCAACTGCATACCCAGGCCGTCGCGCGCCTGCGCGCAACCTTGAGGGAGCAGGCGTGGACTGGTCCAGCGTAATCGGGCTGGCGCTGGCGCTGGCGGGCCTCTTGGTCGGCCAGGCACTGGAAGGCGGCAAGATGGCCTCCCTGCTGCAGCCGGCCGCCTTTGCCATCGTGGTCATCGGCACTTTCGGCGCCGTGCTGCTGCAAACGCGGCTGCGCACTTTCGTGCGCGGCCTGGAAATGCTGCGCTGGGTCTTCCTGCCGCCAGCCGACACGCGTGCCGCGCTGGCGCGCGATATCGGGCAATGGAGCTTGACGGCGCGCCGCGATGGCCCGCTGGCGCTCGAGCGCCTGATGGAAAACACGGCCGACCGCTTCAACGCCAAGGGCTTGCGGATGATCGTCGACGGCATCGCGCCGGACAAGCTGCGCCAGCTGCTCGACGTGGAAATCTCCGCCTACGAAATGGCGGAGCGCCAGGCCGTCAAGGTGTGGGAGTCGGCGGCCGGCTATTCGCCCACCATCGGTATTCTGGGCGCCGTGCTGGGCCTGATCCACGTGATGGAAAACCTCACCGACCCAAGTAAATTAGGCAGCGGCATCGCCGTGGCGTTTGTCTCCACCATCTATGGCGTCGGCCTGGCCAACCTGCTGTTCCTGCCGGTGGCGAATAAACTCAAGGCCATCGTTTCGCGCCGCGTGCTGCAGTACGAAATCACGGCCGCCGTGCTGTACGACATCGCCACGGGCGACCACACGCGCATCATCGAAGAGCGCGTTTCCAGCCTGCTGCACGAGCACTGACCATGATGCGGCGCGCGCGCAGGAAGTATGACGAGGAACCGGACAACCAGGACCGCTGGCTGATCTCGTACGCCGACTTCATCACCCTGCTGTTCGCGTTCTTTGTCGTCATGTACGCCATTTCGCAAGTCAACGAAGGCAAGTACCGCGTCTTCCAGAACGCCATCGGCCAGGCCTTCAGCCTGGAAAAGGGCGCGCCGCCCATCATCATGGAAGCGCCGCAAGCGATCCCGCTGCCGAATCCCGCCCTGAAACGCCGCACGGAAGCCATCCGCCGCGAGCGTGAACACATGACGCGCCTGGCGCAGGACTTGACGTCGACCCTGGCGCCGCTGGTCAAGGAAGGCAAGGTGCGGGTCACGCAGACGAGCCGCGGCGTGAGCGTGGAAATCAATGCCAGCGTGCTGTTCGACCCGGGCGCGGCGCGCCTGACGGCTGAGTCGGACCAGGCCCTGCGCGCCGTCGCCGTGCTGCTCAAGGACGATACGCATGACGTGCAGGTGGAAGGGCATACGGACGTGCAGCCGATCAGCAATTCCAACTTTGCCTCGAACTGGGAATTGTCGGCCGCGCGCGCCAGCGCCGTGGTGCGCCTGTTCATTGCCAGCGGCGTCAAGGCGTCGCGCCTGACGGCCGTCGGTCACGCCGACAATATCCCCGTGGCGCCCAATGAAACGGCGGAAGGGCGCGCGCGCAACCGCCGGGTCGCCGTGACGATCCTCTCGGGCATCCCGGAAACGGTGATGGAAGTGCCGACAGCGCCCGTGGCGCCGGCACCGGCACCTGCTCCGGCCAACTGACGGTCGTCAACTGCGGGCCGCCGCTTGGTACAATCGCGGCCTTCTTTCTTTTTATTTCTCCATCATGAAAAGCAGCTCCCAGGGCGGTCTCGTCTACTCCACCGAAACGGGCCGCATGTGTCCGGCCTGCCGCCAGCCGCTGGCGCAATGCGCGTGCAAGGCGCAAGCGAAGGCGGCGCCGGCGGGCGACGGCGTGGTGCGCGTGTCGCGCCAGACCAAGGGCCGCGGTGGCAAGAGCGTCACCGTGGTCAAGGGCTTGCCGCTGGACGCCATCGCGCTGGCCCTGCTGGGCAAGCAGCTGCGCACGCAGTGCGGCTCGGGCGGCACGGTCAAGGATGGCGTGATCGAAGTGCAGGGCGACCATGTCGACACCATTCTTGCCGCGCTGACCAGGCTGGGCCACCAGCCGAAAAAGGCGGGCGGCTAGCCGGGGCGCGTGCGTGCGGAGGCGTGCGGCCCGCTGCCGTGCGCCTGTGGTAACGTGCATTTCCTTTTATGCGCCACCTCATATGAATAACAAACTGACCGGTATCGCCATCGCCGCTGCCATCGCGGCAGTGCTGGCGGTCGTGTATTGGCCCGCGCCCGATGGCGGCGCACCGGACGCTGCCGCCACTGCTGCCGCCAGCGGGCCGCCGGGGCGCAGCCTGGCATCGTATTTGAATATCGATGCCACCCCGGCCGCCGATGCCGCGCCTGTTGTCGTGCCCCTGGCGCAGCGGCTCGAGCGCCTGGCCTCCAGCGGCAAGCCGGAAGACGCGTATGCGGCCTATAACCTGATCGACGACTGCATCGTTTTCCAGCGCGAAAGCCGCTTGCCGGGGATGGAATTCGAGCTGGGACGCGAGATGACGGCGGAAGAAAAAGCAGTCCAGCAGCAGTTGTGCGCGGGCATGACGCAGCGCCAGCGCGAGGATCGCCTTGGCTACCTGGCCACTGCCGCGCAAGGCGGCGTGCCGGGCGCGGCCACCCTGTTCCTGTCGGAAGGTCCGTTCGGCGACCGCAGCGCGCTGCGCAACCGTCCCGACGATCCGCTGGTGCAGGCCTGGAAGCGGCAAGCGATCGCCCAGCTGACAACACAGGCGGACGCGGCGGAACTGAGCAGCGTGTCGACCCTGATGATGGCCTATCTGCGCGATGGCGACGTGGTGCAGAAGGACGCGCCGCAAGCGTATGGCTACCTGCTGGCCCTGCGCATGGTCTACAACGACATCCTCACGCCAGGCACGACGAACCCTTACCAGGATGAATACTGGCACTGGCTGCAAAACGAGCTGACGCCGGAACAGCAGGCCGCCGCCCTCACCAAGGCGAATGGCATCGCCGCGAAATTCCGCCAGCATACGGGCCGGCCCGCGCACGGTTGAGTGCGTAGGCCAGCCCCTGCCTGGGCTGGCCCGTGCAGAGGCCAGCCCGTGCGTGGAACCGCCGCGCCTGCCCCGTGTCTGCCAGCTACGGCAGTGCTTGCAGGCGCCCCGATGCCGGTCAGGCAGCCGTTTTGCGGCGCCGTATGCTATACCCGATCAGGCCCAGTCCCGCCAGCAGCATGCCATAGGTTTCCGGTTCCGGTACGGCCGTGGTGATGGAAATGTCCAGCACGGAATCACGCACGCCGATGCCGCTTGCCACCAAGGTGTAGGTGCCAGGTCCCAGCAGGCCGTCGAAGGTCGAATGGGCAAACGCACCCAGCACGCCGGTGAAGGTATCCGATTGCACCAGGTTATTACTGGAGTCGAACAGGTCAATGTTGACGCCAGTCAGGCGGGGACCGAAGTCGTTGGCGCCCGTGACCAGCCAGGCCGCGTTGCCCGTGAACGACTGCACGCCGGCGCCGACCGTAAACGTGGTCGTTTGCAGCAGCGAGCCGCGCTCCGTCGTGAAGGTGTCGACGAACAAGGTGTCTTGCGCCAGCAGCGGCGTGGCCACCACGGCGGTCGATACGAGGTGGTTATAGAACACGGCTTGCGTTTCGGCCTGCGCGACCGGCGCCAGCAGGGTGCAGCCGAGCAGCAGCGCCGCGCCAGCCTTGCTTACTGAGAGAGAGTTCATATCATGCTCCTGTGTACTTGCGATTGAGGTGGTGTGCGTCGTGGCGCAGCGCAAAAGCGCAGGCTGGGGCGTGAAATGGATCAGCTATGCCTGCGGGAACGATGTTCGTGTCGGCGAGGAAAGTCCCACCTGGAGATGTACGGCGTACGCCAAGGATTAGCATATAGTCATCACCTGTCTCAAGTTTGAGCATGCTCAAACGTGCGGCGTCAAAAAGGGCTTGTGTTGTTTCTGCGTGCGGTGTTGTGGGGGGATGCGGACGCGCTGGCACCGCCGCAGTCTCCCTGGAGGGAGCGACACGGCGATGATGTTCTCGATGGCAGCCGTATGGGTGCTGCTGCTGGGGACGGCGTCAGGCGTGCAGCAATGGCTTCTTGCTGGGGTGAAACGGGAAGACGCTTAGCCGATAACGACGCGCCGGCTGGCCGGGTTCGACATCGGTTGGCCGCTGGGGCCGTAGAAATTGCCGCTTTGGGCCGTGGGGCGCATGGCGTTCAGGGCGCCTTGCGTGTGCAGCATGTGCTTGTTGACCAGCAGGCTGTTCAGCCGGTTCTGTTCCTTCGCTTCGCGCGTCGTCTCGAGCAGTGCTTTCCACAGGGGAGCCGCCTCGGCTTCGCTGGCGCTGACCAGCCAGTCTTCCATGCCCGCTTCGGCGGCGGTAAAGCCTGCTGCCGCCAGCGCCTGGTGGCGTTGCGCCGCCAATTGGCTCAATTGTCCTACGAGTGCCGTCTTGCGCACCGTGAGCTCCGTGATTGCATCGATGTCAGCGGCAACCAGATGCCGCTGTTCTTCTTTCATCAATGCCAGCAATGTGGTCATGAGCTGTTGCTCGTCGCGCAGGCTGGAAAATGGAGTCACTGATTGCATGAGGGAACCTATCTATTTCGTGAGTGCAGCAAGTCCTTGACTGTGTCGAGGAGACCGTCCGCCACTTTTTCAGAGTTGACCTGGAACTGGCCGTCGGCGATCGCCAGCTTGATGCGTTCGACTTTTTTCGTGTCGAACACGGCGCCGCTGCCGGCAGTTGCACTGGCCGCTAATGCCTGTCCTTGCGGCGACAGGCGTACATTGTCCGACGTCGTCGGTGTTGCCTGGGCTTTCTCGGCATTCCGGGCGCCGGAGGTGCTCGCGGGCGCCACCGGCAGGCCGGGATTGCTTTTAATGGTGTTATCGGTAATTTTCACAGCGTGATCCTCGTCTGGTCGAAGTCAAAAAACTCCGGGATATGTGTCATTATCGGCACCTTCTTCCGAAACTTTAGTGCGCCAGACCACAATATCGCTGTCCATCCGGGTTTAAAAGGCGACCTCCACCAAGCCGCCCGCGCGCGCCACGCCGCTGATCTGCTGCCCGCTCTGCGTGCGCACCTGCACCGTCTGGCCATCGCCTGCGCTGCCGATGGCGCGTCCTTCTGATGCCACCTGGAAACCGTTGCCACTGGAAACTACACGCACCAGCTGGCCCTGCATCACCACCGGCTTGCGGCGCAGGGTGTCGAGGCGCATCGGCGTGCCTGGTGGCAAGGAAATATTCGTGCTCGCCCCTACTACCTGGGCCATGTCCGTGGCGATACCTGCCGGCAATGCGGCCAGGTCGCCCTGCATCGTCACCAGCTGGCTGGCGTCGATGGCTTGTCCTTGCGCCAGCGGCACGGCGCTGGCCACGTAGTCGCCCACGACGGCCACGTTCGCCTGCAAATAGATAGTCCAGCTGGAGGGCGCCGTGCAGCGTACGCCGACGGTGGTCTTGCCCCAGGCGCGCGCGCCCGGTGCCATGAACGCTTGCGGCGCGGGGCAGGCTGCCAGGTTCAGGCGCGGATCGACGGCGCCGACGGTGATGGTCACCTTGCCCGGCAAGCCATTGCTTTGCACTTGCAGGAATTGTTCCACGCTGTTGCGCAGCGCTTCCGGCGTTTGCCGGCCGGCGTTTTGCGCCTGGGCCAGCAGTGGCAGGGCGGCAAGAGCGAAGAGGAAAGCAAGCGGTGTTTTCATGGTGATAGGCCTCTGGAATACTGCCATGATAGTGGGCGAGGCCCTGTTCGAAGCGCCGATTAAGGGGTAAAAGTACGGTCTGATCCGGCGATGGTCTTGCTGATGGGCACCGTACTATGTTTCCTGTCATCACTATACCGCCATCCTTCCGCCATCTCGGGCGCCAGTGGCAGATCTTTCCGGAGCCTGACATGATAGGGAAACTCGACGATTACATGCGCTTCAACGAGACGGCGCTGAGCTTGCGCTCGACGCGCCAGGAATTGCTCGCCTCGAATATCGCCAATGCCGACACGCCCAACTACAAGGCGCGCGATGTCGATTTCGCCGCCGCCCTGAAGGGCGCGATGGCGCGCAAGGATGGCGTGCCGCCGGCCCTGAGGGGCACGGCGCCACAGCATATGCCGGGCAAGGGCGTGGCTGCCGCAGCGGGCGCGGCCGGCGGCGGCAAGGTCGAGACCCTGGCCGACGGCACGCCGCTGCTGTACCGCGCGCCTGCCCAGGGCGCCGTCGATGGCAACACGGTCGACATGGACCTCGAGCGCAATGCCTTTGCCGACAACGCCATCCGCTACGAGGCGGCCGTGACGTTCCTCAACTCGCAGATCAAGGGCATGCTGACGGCCATCCAGGGAGGACAATAATCATGTCGCTATTTAATATCTTCAATGTTTCCGGTTCAGCCATGAGCGCCCAGGCGCAGCGCCTGAACACGGTGGCCAGCAACCTGGCCAATGCCGACAGTGCCACCAGTGCCACGGGCGAAGCCTACCGCGCCAAGCAGGTGGTGTTCGAGGCCGTGCCCATGGCCAACGGCGCCACGGCCGTCAAGGTGCAGAAGGTGATCGAAGACCCGTCGCCGATGAAGCTGGTCTACGACCCGAAGAACCCGCTGGCTGACGAAAAGGGCTACGTCACCATGCCCAACGTGAATACGGTCGACGAGATGGTCAACATGCTGTCGGCTTCGCGTTCGTACCAGACCAACGTGGAAACCATGAACGCGGCCAAGTCGCTGCTCCTGAAAACCCTCACCATCGGCCAATAAGGCTGACTGACCATTATGGCAACCATCGATACCAGCACCGCCACCGTCACCGACCTGATGGCGACGATGAATCCGAAGAAGAACACGGCCGCGAAAGGCAGTGTCGAGGAAGAAACGAACAAATTCCTGACCCTGCTGGTGACCCAGCTGCAAAACCAGGACCCGATGAACCCGTTGGACAATGCGCAGCTGACGAGCCAGCTGGCCCAGTTGTCCACGGTGACGGGCGTCAACAAGCTCAATACCACCCTGGAAACGCTCAAGACCAGCTACCAGCAGGCCGAATCCATGCAGGCGGCCAATATCATCGGCCACGGCGTGTTGACGGCAGGCAAGAACATCACCTTGACCAAGAGCGCGGCTCTGCTGGGCGTGGACCTGGCGACGCCGGCCGACAAGGTCAAGGTCATCATCTACAACAGTACGGGCAAGGAAGTCCATTCCATCGACCTGGGCCCGCAGGACGCGGGTACCTTGCCGCTGGGCTGGAACGGCTCCACGGCCGAGCTCGACAAGGATGGCAAGAACATCGTGCTGCCTGACGGCGCCTACACCTTCTCGGTGGAAGCCACGCGCGGCGGCGCCAAGCTGACCGATGCGGCGGCGTTGATGTTCGGCTCGGTTGCCAGCGTGTCGACGGGCGCGGGTGGCGTGAAATTGAACGTGCCAGGCGTGGGCAGCATCACCATGGCCGATGTGAAACAGATTTTGTAAGCAAGCCGCTCATTTGTAGCGTAGACCCTCTACCCCTAATTTCTACCAGGAGAACACAATGTCTTTCCAACAAGGCCTGAGCGGCTTGAACGGCGCCGCCAAATCGCTGGACGTCATCGGCAACAATATCGCCAACTCGGCCACCGTGGGTTTCAAGCAATCGCAGGCGCAGTTCGCCGACATCTATGCCAACTCGCTGTATGGCGTGGGCGGCAACCAGCCCGGTATCGGCGTATCCGTGTCGCAAGTGGCGCAGCTGTTCAACCAGGGTAACCTGGAGAGCTCGTCCAATCCGCTCGACATCGCCATCAATGGCGGCGGTTTCTTTCGCACCAGCGTGAACGGCGCCATCCAGTATTCGCGCAACGGCCAGTTCCAGGTCGACAAGAGCGGCTTCATCATCAATGCGCAGAAAGCCCAGCTGACCGGCTATCCGGCCGATGCGAACGGCAAGATCCTGGCCGGCGCCACCGTGCCGCTGCAGATCGACCCGTCCGACATGGCGCCGCAGGCGACCACCAAGGTCGATACCCAGGTCAACCTCGATTCCAACTCGGCCATGCCGACCGTGGTGCCGTTCAGCGTGGGCGAGCAAAAATCGTGGACCAAGCAATTCCCCGTGCCCGTCTTCGATTCACTGGGCAATGCGCACACCATGTCCAATTTCTACGTCAAGACGGGCACCAATACGTGGGATGTCTACACGGCCACTGACGGCAAGGAAATCACCAGCGCGAAAGTAGCGTCCGCGGCGCAGACCGATGCCGCCTCGCTGGCTGCGCGCGCCGCCTACCAGGCCGCCGTCACGGCCGTGCCGCTGGTACCGGCCAATATCACGGCCGCCGCCGTCGCCTACGGCAATGCGGCCGGCGCCGCCGTGCGCACCGCCGCCGCCGCGGCCGGCGCCAGCCCCGCCCAGCTGGCCGCCATCAGCGCCACCTTTGGCAGCGCCGTGCCCAATGGCGTCAATTCCAGCCTGACGCCAGATCAGATCGACACCAATATTTCCTCGGTGACGGAGGTGCCCGCCGTGAAGTCGGCTTCGCTGGTGTTCAACAGCGTCGGCAGCCTGGACAAGGCCGCCATGCTGGGCCTGACGCCGCCGCAAACCTTGCCGGTAACGGTGAACCTGCCCGTCTTCCCCGCCACGGGCGCGAACGCGAACCTGGCGATCAAGGTCGACTTCACCAATTCCACCCAGCTCAGCTCGTCCACCAGCGAAAAGCGCACCGTGGCCGATGGCTATGCGGCCGGCCAGCTGAGCCGTTTCGTCGTGGGTTCCGATGGCGTGATCCAGGGCCAGTACAACAATGGCAAGACGCGCGATCTGGGCCAGGTGGTGCTGACCAACTTTTCCAATCCGAATGGCCTCGAACCGCTGGGTAACAATGCCTGGGCGGAAAGTTCGACCTCGGGCAGCCCCATGACGGGCGAGCCGAGCTCGGGCAACTTGGGCGACTTGCGCGCCTCGGCCGTGGAAGTGTCGAACGTGGACTTGACGGCGGAACTGGTCAACATGATCACGGCCCAGCGCGCCTACCAGGCGAATGCGCAGACCATCAAGACGCAGGATTCCGTTTTACAGACCCTCGTCAACCTGCGTTAAGAGTAAGGGGAGCCGTCCTCGGACGGCTCCCCGCTTTCGTTTTGCACGGAGAAAACACATGGACCGTCTCATCTACACCGCCGGCTCGGGCGCCAAGCACATCCTGGACAAGCAGGCGACTACGGCGAACAACCTGGCGAACGCCACCAGCACGGGTTTCCGTGCCCAGCTCGACTCGTTCCGCGCCGTGCCCGTGGTGGCCGACGGCATGATGCCGACGCGCGCCTTTGTCGTCGATTCGACGGTCGGTTCCGATTTCACGCAAGGGCCGATGCAGCACACGGGCCGCGCGCTCGACGTGGCCGTGGAAAACGGCGGCTGGATCGCGGTGCAGTCGGCCGACGGTTCCGAAGCCTACACGCGCAACGGCGCCTTGAAGCTCAATGAAAACGGCATGCTGCAAACGCAGTCGGGCCTGATGGTGCAGGGCGATACGGGCCCCATGGCCATTCCGCCCGGCGTGACGGTGGCCATCGCCAGCGACGGCACGGTGGGCACGATTTCCACGGACGTGCCGCCAGGCCCGTCGACAGTGCTGGGACGCATCAAGCTGGTCAACCCGCCCGAGCAGCAGCTGGTGCGCGGCGACGACGGCCTGTTCCGCCTCAAGGATGGCACGGTGGCGCAGGCCGACCAGGCCGTCAAGCTGACCACCGGTGCGCTCGAGGGCAGCAATGTCAGCCCCGTCGACTCCATGGTCAGCATGATTGCCCTGGCGCGCCAGTTCGAAACGCAAATGAGCTTGTTGAAGAATGCCGAGAATAACGCGGCGAAAGCCACCCAGATCCTCGCTTTGAATTGATGGGGGCCACCGCATAATGGTCACATAGAAATAGTCTACAGAGCTGACTAGCGCTGTTATTGGAGAAAAATCATGATTCGTTCCCTTTGGATTGCCAAAACCGGCCTGGAAGCGCAGCAGACGCAGATGGACGTGATCGCCAATAACCTGGCCAACGTCAGCACCACGGGCTTCAAGAAGTCGCGCGCCGTGTTTGAAGACTTGCTGTATCAAAATGTGCGCCAGCCGGGCGCGCAATCGTCGCAGCAAACCCAGCTGCCATCGGGCTTGCAGATCGGCACGGGCGTACGCACCGTGGCCACCGAACGCATCCATACGCAGGGCAATCCCCAGGCATCGGGCAATTCGCGCGACGTGATGGTCAACGGCACGGGTTTCTTCCAGGTGCTGATGCCGGACGGCGCTACGGCCTACACGCGCGACGGCTCGTTCCAGACGGACGCCAACGGCCAGCTGGTGACCTCGGAAGGTTTCGTCATCCAGCCCGCCATCACCGTGCCGACCAATGCGCTGAGCCTGACCGTGGCGCGCGACGGCACCGTGTCCGTCACCTTGCCCGACACCGTGGCGCCATCGCAGATCGGCTCGCTGCAGCTGACCACCTTCGTTAATCCGGCCGGCCTGGAATCGAAGGGCGAAAACCTGTACATGGAAACGGGCGCCTCGGGCGTGGCGCAAACCAACACCCCGGGCACCAATGGCGCCGGCGTGCTGATGCAGGGCTATATCGAGACGTCGAACGTCAACGTGGCCGAGGAAATGGTCAACATGATCCAGACGCAGCGCGCCTACGAGATCAACAGCAAGGCCATCACCACATCCGATCAAATGCTGCAGAAATTGTCGCAACTTTAATTTTCATAGTCGTCATGCCATCCGCCGCCGGATGGCAGCGGAGGTTCGCCATGCAATACCCCATCATCGCTTTGTTCTCTGCAGTCCTGCTGTCCGGCTGCGCCATCACGCCTACGTCCATCGTGCAATATCCGACCACCACGCGCGCGCCGATGCCGGAACCCGTGGTCGCCAACAATGGCTCCATCTACCAGCCGTCGACCTACCGCCCCGCCTTCGAAGACCGCCGCGCGCGCCACGTGGGCGACACCATGACGATCGCCATCACCGAGCGCACGAATGCCGTCAAGGCGGGCGCCAGTTCCGGCAACAAGTCGGGCAGCGTGGGCTTCAGCACGCCGGGCATGCTGCAGGGCCGCCTGGGCGGCACCGTCTCGGCGAGTGGCGCGACGAAATTTGCCGATGGCGACAACCAGTCCGCCAGTAACACGTTTTCCGGTGTGATCGGCGTGACGGTGATTGAAGTGCTGCCGAACGGCAATCTGATCGTCGCTGGCGAAAAACAGATCGCCATGAACAAGGGCACGGAATTCATCCGCTTCTCGGGCATGGTCAATCCGGACACCATCGGCACGGGCAACGTCGTGCCGTCGACCCAGGTGGCCGACGCGCGCGTCGAATACCGCACCAACAGCCAGATCGACCGCGCTGAAATGGCCTCGATGGCGTCGCGCTTCTTCCTCAGCCTGCTGCCGTTCTGATCATGGCAACGATTACTTTCCCCCGCTTTTTAGTCATCTGCGGCCTGGCTGCTTCCCTGCTGGCGCCCGTGGCGCAGGCCGAGCGTATCAAGGACCTGGCCAGCATCGCCGGCGTGCGCCAGAATCAGCTGATGGGCTATGGCCTCGTCGTCGGCCTCGACGGCAGCGGCGACCAGACCACGCAAACCCCATTTACCATCCAGAGCGTGGCGGCCATGCTGCAGCAGCAAGGCATCAACTTGCCGCAAGGCACCAGTTTGCAGTTGAAAAACGTGGCCGCCGTGATGGTGACGACGGCCTTGCCCGCGTTTGCCCAGCCGGGCCAGCTGCTCGACGTGACGGTGTCGTCGATGGGCAATGCGAAAAGCTTGCGCGGCGGCACCTTGCTGATGACCCCGTTGAAGGGCGCCGACGGCCAGGTGTACGGCATGGCGCAGGGCAATGTGCTGGTGGGCGGCGTGGGCGCGCAGGCGGCCGGCAGCTCCGTTGTCATCAATCACCTGAGCGTGGGACGCATCTCGGGCGGCGCCACCGTCGAGCGCACCGTGCCTTCGGCGCTGGGCGCCAACAATACGATCCGCCTGGAATTGAACGCCACCGATTTCGCCACCGCCAGCCGCGTGGTCGACGCCATCAACAGCCGCTACGGCGCCGGCACGGCCGCCGCGCTCGATGGCCGCGTGATCCAGGTGCAGTCGCCGGGCGGCAGCGACCAGCGCGTGTCCTTCCTGGGCCAGCTGGAAAGCATCGAAGTCAATCCGGCCCGCCTGGCGGCCAAGGTCATCATGAATGCGCGCACCGGTTCCGTCGTGATGAACCAGTCCGTGACCCTGGAAACGTGCGCCATTTCGCACGGCAACCTGTCCGTCACCATCAATGTCGAGCCGCAAGTGAGCCAGCCGGCCCCCTTGTCGGGCGGACGCACGGTGGTCACGCAGACGGCGCAGATCGATATCAAGAAGGAACCGGGCAAGGTCATGCTGGTCAAGGGCGGCGCCTCGCTATCCGAGGTGGTGAAAGCCCTGAACGCCATCGGCGCCTCGCCGCAAGACTTGCTGGCCATCCTGCAGGCGATGAAGGCGGCCGGTTCGCTGCGCGCCGAACTTGAAATCATTTGATGGATACGCCATGATCAGCCAAACCGACCTCAGCAATACCGCCGCCTATGACGTCAAGGGCATGGATGGCTTGCGCCAGTCCGCCAAGGCGAAGGACCCCGCCGCCCTGAAAGAGGCGGCCACGCAATTCGAAGCCATGTTCATCAACATGATGATGAAAAGCATGCGCGAAGCGACGCCGCAGGACGGCATCATGGATAGCCAGCAAAGCAAGATGTACACCTCGATGCTGGATCAGCAGACGAGCCAGAACCTGGCCAAGCGCGGCACGGGCCTGGCGGACGTGCTGATCCGCCAGTTGTCGTCGTCGAACCAAGCACTGGCCGCCGATGGCGCCGAAGCGCCGTCGCCCCGTTCGTCGAGCATGGCGCAGGCGCTGGCCGCCTTCCGCCAGCAGCAGGGCGCCCTCACCGAGGGCGCGACCGGCGCCACCGGCACCGGCAAGACCCTGAGCGACAAGGCCAACGCCACGCAGGCGCCCCACGTGCGCGCCTTCCAGGAAAAGCTGGGCGTGCATGCGGAAGAGGCGAGCCGCGCCACCGGCATTCCGGCCAAGTTCATGCTGGGCCAGGCGGCGCTGGAAACGGGTTGGGGCAAACGCGAAATCATCGCCCGCGACGGCAGCAGCAGCCACAACCTGTTCGGCATCAAGGCGTCGAGCGACTGGAAGGGCAAGGTCACGGAAGCCGTCACCACGGAATATGTAAATGGCAAGGCGCAGCGCAAGGTGGAGAAATTCCGCGCCTACGACAGCTATGCGGACAGCTTCAAGGATTATGCGCAGTTGATTACCAACAATAAGCGCTACGAAAAAGTACTGGCCAGCGCGGGCGACGCCAGTACGTTCGCCCACGGCTTGCAAAAGGCCGGCTACGCGACGGACCCGAATTACGCTGCCAAATTGACAAAAATTATCAAGAATTCGCTGGTCGGCTAGCAACCCGCCGTGCTCCCGTGCAGGCCGCGCGCTTCAAGTTTTCGCCGCGGCTGCCGTAAATACATTTGACGGTAACCAATAAGACACCATGACTTCGAATCTACTCAGCATCGGTAAGAGCGGTTTGCTTGCAGCGCAGGTGGGCCTGTCGACGACCGGGCATAACATCACCAATGCCAACGTGGCCGGCTACAACCGCCAGGTGGTGCTGCAGCAGACTTCGCAGTCCAACTATGCTGGCTATGGCTTCGTTGGCACGGGCACGGAAGTGTCGCAGATCAAGCGCCAGTACGACAGCTTCATGGCCACCCAGGTCAATGCCGCGCAAAGCGCGACCAGCTCACTCGACGCCTATTACACGCAGATCAGCCAGATCGATAACTTGCTGGCCGATCCCACGGCGGGCCTGTCGCCCGCCATGCAGGATTTCTTCAAGGGCGTGCAGGATTTCAGCGCCAATCCTTCGTCGGTGGCGTCGCGCCAGGCGCTGCTGTCGAGCGCCGGCTCGCTCGCTTCGCGTTTCCAGGGGCTGAGCGCGCGCCTGACGGAGATCGGCGACGGCGTCAATTCGCAGATCACGTCGAATGTGACGGTCATCAATACCTACGCCAAGCAGCTCGCCGAGTTGAACAAGTCGATTTCCCAGTTGTCGGTCGACGCCAGCAACCAGCCCAACGATCTGCTCGACCAGCGCGACCAGCTGATCACGGAATTGAACAAATACGTGAAGGCGACGGTGCAGCCCGCTGCCAACAATACCGTCACCATTTCCATCGGCGCTGGGCAGCCCCTGGTGGTGGCCGACCGCAGCTTCGAGCTGGCGGCCACGCCTTCGCGCACGGACCCGAACCGCATCGAGGTGGGCTATGTCACGGGCAATACCGTGACCGTGCTGCCGGACAACTCCCTGACCGGCGGCTCGCTGGGCGGCTTGCTGGAATTTCGTAGCGGCACCCTGGATAATGTCCAGAACTCGCTGGGCAAGGTCGCCATCGCGCTGGCCAGCACCTTCAACGACCAGCACAAGCTGGGCCAGGACTTGAATGGCGCCATGGGCGGCGATTTTTTCAAGATTCCCGATCCCGTGATCGGCGCGGACCGCGGCAACAACACCAGCAGCACCACCGTGCTGTCGGCCAAGGTCAGCGACCCGACCAAGCTGACGGCCAGCGATTACAGCCTGAAATACGATGGCAGCAACTATGTGGTGACACGCGAGTCCGACGGCGCACACACCATCATCAATCCGTATCCGCAAACGGGGCCGCAAACCATCGACGGCGTCGATTTCTCGATCTCGGGCACGGCCGCCCAGGGCGACAACTACGTCATCCGGCCGACGGCGAATGGCGCGGCCGGTCTGAACGTGCTGATCACCGACCGCAACAAGATCGCCGCCGCCGCGCCGATCGCCACGTCGGCGCCCGTGGCCAATACGGGTTCGGGCAAGCTCAGCGCCGGCTCCGTCGACAAGGCCTACCTGGCCCCGGGCAATGCCCTGACGGGTCCCGTGACCTTGACGTATGACAAGGCGACCACCTCGCTGACGGGTTTCCCGGCGGGCCAGGCGGTGACGGTCAAGGGTTTGAACGGCGCCACCACGACGTATCCGGCCGGCACGGCGAACATCCCGTATACGGAAGGCGACAACTTCAGCTTTGGCGGCATCAATGTCAGCATGACGGGCGCGCCGGCGCAGGGCGACACCTTTACCATCAAGCCCAATACGGGCGGCGTGGGCGACAACCGTAACGCCGCGCTGCTGGCGGGCTTGCAGACGAAGAACATCCTCGATGGCGGCAATGCCACGTTCCAGGGTTCGTATGCGCAAACCGTCAGCTTCGTGGGCAACAAGACGCGCGAAGTGCAGGTCAGCGGCCTGGCCAGTCTGGCCTTGCTGCAGCAGGTTAGCACCCAGCAGCAGGCTGTCTCCGGCGTCAACCTCGACGAAGAGGCGGCCAACCTGCTGCGTTATCAGCAGTCCTACCAGGCGTGCGGCAAGGTCATGCAGATTGCCAGCACCCTGTTCGACGTGGTGATCGGCCTGGGACGTTAATCAATTTTTGCCGCGACGTAGCGCGCGGCGGCTTTCTGGAAGGGCAGCATCATGCGCATCAGCACACGAATGATTTATGACCAGGGCAGCTCGCAGCTGAACAATCTGCAGGGCGCCTTGAACCGTACGCAGATGCAGCTGTCGTCGAACCGCCGCAATCTGACGCCGGCCGACGATCCGATCGCCTCGGCGCGCGCGCTGGAAGTGACGCAGTCGCAATCGATCAATACCCAGTTCGTGACGAACCGTTCGAACGCGAAGAACTTCCTGTCGCAGGAAGAGCTGGCGCTGGGCAGCACCACCTCGCTGATCGCCGACGTGAAGGACCTGGTCCTGAAAGCCGGTAATCCGGCCCTGAAGGACGTCGACCGCGATACCCTGGCCAGGGAACTGGAAGGCCGGCTGACCGACTTGCTGGGCATCGCGAATACGGCCGATGGCGCGGGCGGCTACCTGTTCTCCGGCTATAAATCCACGACCCAGCCATTCAGCCAGACGCCGACGGGCGCCAGCTACGTGGGCGACCAGGGCCAGCGCGAACTGCAGGTGGGTTCGGCGCGCTACCTGGCCACCAGCGATTCCGGCGCCACCGTGTTTGAAAACAACCTGACGGGCAACGGCAAGTTCACCACGGCCGCCGCCGCCGCCAACTTCACGCGCGGCGGCTCGGGCGTGGTCTCGGGCGGCACGGTGACCGATCCGTCGGCATTGACGGGGCATAAATATTCGATCGACTTCAAGGTCACGGGCACGGGGACGGACGCCGTCACCACCTATACCGTCACCGACGCCACCCTGGGCCAGACGGTGCCCAATCCTGCCGTGCCCATCCCCTACAAGGCGGGCGACGCCATCACCTTCGACGGCCAGCAAGTGAACATCACGGGCAAGCCTGCCGACCAGGACAGCTTTACCCTGGAGCCGAGCGCCAAGGAGTCGTTGTTTACCACCGTGAAAAACCTGATCGGCGTACTGCGCCAGACGGGCAGTGGCGATGCTGCCCAGGCGCGCCTGACGAACGGCTTGAACGCCGCGCATAATATTCTCGATACGGCCTACGACAACGTGCTGTCCGTGCGCGCCGACGTCGGTTCCCGCATGAAGGAGCTCGATTACCTCGACAGCGCCGGTGACGACCTCGACATCCAGTACGCCACCACCCTGTCGGATCTGCAGGACCTGGACATGGTGAAAGCCATTTCCACCTTCAGCCAGCAACAGGTAACCCTGCAGGCGGCGCAAAAAACGTTCACTTCGATCTCGGGCTTGTCGCTGTTTAACTACATCAGCTAAGAACGGGCATCGGCTGGATGACCGGCAAGCCGGGGCAGGGAGGATATCTCCCGCCCCGGCTTTTTTGCGTCCGCATTCTGGTCATTTGGGCAAGATACACAGGTAAACTGTGCAGTCTACCTGTGTATCTGTTATAGTAGGGGCCGTTGATCCACTTCCGCTCCCATGCATACGACACAAGAAGACCACGAACAAGTCCTGCAACTGGCCAGCGAATTGCGCATCCTGATCGGCAAGTTGCGCCGCCGCCTGCGCGAAGAGGCGCACCTGGGGGATGTCAGCATGTCGCAGGCCTCCGTCCTGAGCCGTCTCGAGCGCGACGGTCCCGCCACGGCCAGCAGCCTGGCCCGCGCCGAAGGCATGCGGCCCCAGTCGATGGCCGCCACCGTGCAAGCCTTGACGGAAGCGCGGATGGTGACGGGTTCGCCCGATCCGGCTGACGGACGGCAAACGATCCTGACCCTGACGGACAGCTGCCGCGCCTGGATCGCGGCCAGCCGCGCCGCGCGCGAAGACTGGCTGGCGCGCACCATCGAAACCCGGCTCACGCCGGACGAAGTCACCGAATTGAACCATGCGGTGGCATTACTCAAACGCTTGGCGGAATGATCCGCTGCTAGACCTTAACACCCGGCAAGGAGCCCGCACGCCCAGATGAACAACACATTCCGTTCGCTACGCATTCCCAATTACCGTATCTGGGCCGGCGGCGCCCTCGTGTCGAATATCGGCACATGGATGCAGCGCACGGCGCAGGATTGGCTGGTGCTCAGCGAATTGACGCAGCACAATGCCAGCGCCGTCGGCATCGTCATGGCCTTGCAATTCGGCCCGCAGCTGCTGTTGCTGCCCCTGACGGGCATGGCGGCCGACTTGCTGGACCGGCGCAAGCTGCTGTTGTGCACGCAGGCGGCCATGGGATTGCTGGCGCTGGGCCTGGGTTTGCTGTGCATCAGCGGCCTCGTGCAACTGTGGCATGTGTATGTGTTTGCTTTCCTGCTCGGCTGCGTGACGGCCTTCGATTCGCCCGTGCGCCAGACCTTCGTTGCCGAAATCGTCGGCGAGGAAGACTTGACCAATGCCGTGGCGCTCAATTCCACGTCGTTCAATGCGGCGCGCATGCTGGGCCCGGCCGTGGCCGGCTTGCTCATCAGCAGCGTCGGCAGCGGCTGGGTCTTCATCATCAACGCCGTCTCGTTTGCCGCCGTGATCGGTTCGCTGTTGCTGCTGCGCGTGGAATTGCTGCGCCGCGCGCCGCGCCTGAAGGCCACGCGCGCCAGCCTGGGCGAGGGTTTCCGCTACGTGCGCCAGCGGCCCGACCTGATGGCCATCCTGCTGATGCTGTTCCTGATCGGCACCTTCGGCCTGAATTTTCCGATTTTCCTGTCGACCATGTCCGTCACGGCCTTCCATGCGGGTGCGGGCCAGTATGGCGTGCTCAGTTCGATTATGGCTTGCGGCTCCGTGGCCGGCGCCTTGCTGGCGGCGGGGCGCGGCCAGCCCACGCTGGCCTTGCTGCTGGGCGCGGCCGCACTGTTCGGCCTGGCGTGCGCGCTGGCCGCCGTGATGCCCAATTACTGGCTGTTCGGCATGATGCTGGTGGTCATCGGCATTGCCGCGCAAACCTTTACCACCAGCGTCAACAGCAGCGTGCAACTGTCGACGGCGCCCGCCATGCGGGGCCGCGTGATGGCCATCGTGCTGGCCATTTCGGCGGGCGGCACGCCACTGGGCGCACCCATCGTGGGCTGGGTGGCCGACACCTTCGGCCCGCGCTGGGCGCTGGGCATCGGCGCTTTGTCCGGTCTGGCGGCGGCCCTCGTCGGCGTGCGCTATCTGGTCAAGCATCACCAGTTGCGCTTGAACGTCGACCTGCGGCGCTGGCGCTTCGCACTCAGCAGCGACCAGCGCTGACGCTGGCAATCAGGGCGGCAGCAGGCCCGTGCGGGCGGCGGCCAGGATGGCGGCGCTCAAGCCATCGAGCAGGCTCGACGCGGCGCGCGCCGTATGCCAGTGCAGGGGCACGTCCAATGGCGCAGCGGGCAGCAGTTCGACCAGGCTGCCATTATCGAGATGGGACTGGATCAGCGCCTGCGGATGCAAGCCCCAGCCCATGCCGGCCAGGGCGGCCGTGACGAAGGCGTGCGACGAGGGCAGGGTGTGGCGCGGCAACTCCACGTGCCGGTGGCACAGGCGCCGCACCCAGCGCGCCTGCAGCTCATCCTTGGCATTGAACACGAGGCTGGGCGCCAGCGCCAGGCTGGCGGCGCCGACGCCATGGGGAAAATACCGCCGCAGGAAGGCGGGACTGGCGGCCGCCAGGTAGCGCATGGCGCCCAGCGGACGGCTGTTGCAGCCGGAAGCTGGCCGGGCCGTGGCGCTGACGGCGGCCAGCACGGCGCCGCTGCGCAGCCATTCGGCCGTATGGTCCTGATCGTCGACGGCCACTTGCAGCAGCACCGGATGCGCCGCCCCGAAGGCGGCGATGGCGGGCGCCAGCCAGGTGGCCAGGCTGTCGGCGTTCACGGCGATGGGCACGCTGGCGCGCGACATGCCCTGGGCGGCCAGCGCCGGCAAGGTGCCCTGCAAATCCTGCTCCAGCAATTGCACCTGGTCCACATGCTGGCACAAGCGCCGGCCCGTTTCCGTGGCGCGGCAGGGCTGGTCGCGTATCACCAGCGCGCAGCCGACGCGCTCTTCCAGCAGGCGGATGCGCTGCGAAATGGCCGATGGCGTCACATGCAAGGCGCGCGCCGCGCGCTCGAAACTGCCTTCGCGGATGACGGAAGCCAGCGCGGCGAGGGCGGCATAATCGAGCATGAATGAAGTTTTCCTTAACTTACTGTAGAAAAGGTAGTTTGCCTTCATTTCGTTCGGCTGGCAAGATCGCCGCATGACACTCTCGACCGCCACCACACCACTCGTTTTTTCCGTCTTCCTCCAGGGCTTGACCCTGGGCCTGGGACTCATCGTTGCCATCGGCTCGCAAAATGCCTTTGTCTTGCGGCAAGGCTTGCGCCGCGAACACGTGGGCGCCATCGTGCTGTTTTGCGCGCTGGCCGACGCGGCGCTGATTGCCGCTGGCGTTCTGGGCATGTCCCGGGCGCTGGGGCAGCGTCCCATGCTGGCCAGTGCGCTGGCGCTGGGCGGCGCCATCTTTCTGGCCGTCTACGGTTGGCAAGCCCTGCGGCGCGCCCGCCGTCCCCAGCAGTTGCGTACGGCCGAGGGCGGGGCCGGCCTCGGCCTGGCTGCCATCCTGGCGCAGGCGGCCGCCTTTACCTTGCTCAACCCCCATGTCTATCTGGATACGGTATTGCTGGTGGGAAGTATCGGCGCCCAGCAGCCGGGCGCGCTGCGCGCCTGCTTCATTGCCGGCGCCAGCGCGGCCAGCCTGCTGTGGTTTGCCTCGCTCGGCTATGGCGCGCGCTGGCTGGCGCCGTGGTTTGCGCGGCCGCGGGCCTGGCAAGTGCTCGATGGTTTGATCGGCGTGACCATGTTCGTACTGTCGGCGCTGCTGCTGCGCCACGCGCTGGGCTGATAGGTCTGATCAGCGCGCGGGCGGCAGCGGCGCCGGCGCAGGCAGTGCGGGACGCAAGGGGTTCGGCGGCGCCGGCGGTGGTGGCCGGTCGCGCATGGCAAAGCCGCGCGGCAGCAAACGCGCCGTTTCTATGCCGCGCAGGAACATGTTCTGGAAGGGCGTGGCCAGGTAAGGCAGGACCATGCCGATCACCAGCAAGCCCACGCCCAGGGTGACGGGAAAACCGATACCGAAAATGTTCAGCTGCGGCGCGGCGCGCGTCAAGATGCCCAGGGCCACGTTGGTCAGCAGCAGGGCGGCGATGATGGGCAGCGAAATTTGCAGGCCGGAACGGAAGATTTCCCCGCCCCAGGCAGCCAATTGCTGGAAACCGCCGCCGCTGATGGGGCTAGCCGAAATGGGCAGGCTGACAAAGCTTTCCGCCAGCGCCGCAAGCAAGACCAGGTGGCCATTGACGGTCAAAAACATCAAGGTGGCCAGCATGACGAGGAACTGGCTGATGGCGGACGACCTGCCCTTGGTTTGCGGATCAAAGAACGAGGCAAAGCCCAGGCCCATGGTGAGACTGCTGAGTTCGCCGGCCATTTCGATGGCGGAAAACACGATGCGGATGGAAAAGCCCATGGCCAGGCCCACCAGCATTTCCTGCGTGAGGATCAGCAAACCGGGCAGGGACATCGGGTTGACGGCCGGCAAGGCCGGCACGGTGGGGGCGATGATCATGGCCAGCAGCGCGCCCAGGGTCACCTTGACGGTGGCCGGCAGGGCCGCATTGCCGAACAGGGGGGCGGCCGCGATCAGGCCGAGGATACGGCTAAGCGGCCACAGCAATGCTGCGATCCACGTATTGAGTTCGATGCTGGACAGGGTCAGCATGGCAACAGTGGCTGCACTAACCCACCAGGTTCGGGATGCCCGTAAACACCTGGCGCATGTAGTCGAGCATGACGGACAGCATCCACGGACCGGCCACGACGATGGCGACAAAGATGCCGACCAGCTTGGGGATGAAGGAGAGGGTCGCCTCGTTGATCTGCGTGGCCGCCTGGAAGATACTGACGATCAGGCCGATGATGAGGGCGACGAGCAGCATGGGCGCGGCCACCATCAGCGTGATTTCCATCGCATGGCGGCCCAGGGTCATGACGCTTTCGGGTGTCATCTGCTTCCCCTAGTAAAAACTCTGAGACAACGAGCCCAGCAGCAACTGCCAGCCATCGACGAGCACGAACAGCATCAGCTTGAACGGCAGCGAGATCGTGGCGGGCGACATCATCATCATACCCATCGACATCAGCACGCTGGCGACCACCATGTCGATGATCAAAAACGGGATGAAGATGGCAAAGCCGATCTGGAACGCCGTCTTCAGTTCACTGGTGACGAAGGCGGGCACGAGGATGCGCAGCGGCACGTCTTCCGGACCTTGCAGGGCCGGTGAGCGCGACATTTTGGCAAACAGGGCCAGGTCGGCCTGGCGCGTCTGCTTGAGCATGAAGGTTTTCAGGGGATCGACGCCCTTGTCCATCGCCTGCTGCATGGTGATCTTGTTTTCCTGGTAGGGCTGGTAGGCATCCGTATAGATCTTGTCGAACACGGGCCCCATGACGAACAGGGTCAGGAACAGGGCCAGGCCCACCAGCACCTGGTTCGGCGGTGCCGATTGCGTGCCGATGGCCTGGCGCAGCAAGGACAGCACGATGATGATGCGCGTAAAGCAGGTCATCATCAACAGGGCCGCCGGCAAAAAGGTGAGCGACGTCATCAGGATGAGCGTCTGCACCGGCAGCGAGTAATTCTGGCCGCCGCCCGGCGCCGGCGTGCTGTTGAAGGCCGGGATGCCAGGCTGGGCCATCGCCCACAGCGGCAAGGCCAGGGCAACGGCCGCCAGCAGCCAGGTCAGGGGAGTCTTCAAGGTGGACCACGCCATCTGCTGCTTATTTCCCATTGCGTTTTTCGATGGTCTGTTTCAGCCACTCGGAAAAATTGGCGGCCGCAGGGCCGTTTTGCGCCGTGGCCAGTTGCGGCAGATCGCCTTCCTGGCGCGGCATGGTGGCCAGCGCGTTGATCCGGCCTGGCGAGGCGCCGACGACGATCCACTGGTCGGCCACTTCGACGAGGACGATGCGTTCGCGTCCGCCCAGGTTCAGCGAGCTGACGACGCGCATCTTGTTGTTGCCGCCCATGACCTTGGGGCCATAGCGTTTCATGAACCAGGCCAGGCCGATCAAGAGGGCCAGCACGAACATCAGCGCGAAGATGGTTTGCAGCAAGCTGCCGGCCGAGCTTGCCGGCGCCATCGTCGCCGGTGCGCCAGGCGGCATGGCGGCGGCAGGCGAGGCAGCCGGAGAAGCTGCTGGCGCCGCTACGGCGGCAGGCGGTGTCTCGCTTGCCACGGCGACGGAAGCGCTGGCGGCGCTGGCCGCTGGTGCGGACGCGGCTGGCGCTTCAGCCAGCGCAATGCTGCATGCCGCCATCAGCGGCAGCATGGTGGAAATCAACAGGCCAGGCTTCATTTATTCAATTTTCGGATGCGTTCGGAAGGCGTGATGATGTCGGTCAGGCGGATGCCGAACTTGTCATTGACCACCACCACTTCGCCCTGGGCGATCAGGCAGCCGTTGACCAGCACGTCCATCGGTTCGCCGGCCAGGCCGTCGAGCTCGACCACGGAGCCCTGCGCCAGTTGCAGCAGGTTCTTGATGGCGATCTTGGTGCGGCCCAGTTCGACCGTCAGCTGCACGGGGATATCGAGGATGAAATCGATATCGTTGTGCGTTTCCGACTTCGACGCCTGCTTGGAAAAGTCCTTGAACACGGCGGCGCTGGCGGCGCTGGCCGTATTGGCGGCCTGGTTCTGCAGCGCTTCGGCTTCCGCCTTGGCCTGCTCGGCAATGGCCGCGCCCCAATCGTCTTCCGCGCTTTGGTCGTCTTGGTTGTCAGACATGTGTTTCTCCTGTTGTACAGAGTTGGCCGCCAAGCGGCCAGTGTATATATTAATTGTAACGCCTGGCAAAATCGTAGCGAGCGGCAGTGATTTGTGGCTAAGAAGCGCAACCGTGCTGGAACACGGTGAGCATCGCAGGCCGCAAAGCGCGACGCGCAGTAGGTTTGGTCAGGTGTTTAGTGGTTGTTCATGTTATCGGCATTGGCGAGGAGTTTCTCCACCTTCAATGCATATTGTCCGTTCAACACGCCATACGTGCAATCCATCACGGGCACGCCATCGACGGTGGCGGCGATCAGTTCGGGAATATTCAGGGGGATAATGTCGCCCACCTTCATGTTCAGGATTTCATCGAACGACACGCGCGCCGTGCCCAGCGAGGCCACCAGCTCGACTTCGGCGATCTGGATCTGCTGCGTCATCAGGCGGATCCAGCGCTTGTCCACTTCCAGCGCCTCGCCCTGCAGGCTTGAGGTCAGTGAATCGCGGATCGGCTCGATCATCGAATACGGCATGCAGAAGTGAATTTGTCCGGAAACGGAGCCCAGTTCCACCGTAAACGTGGAAGCCACCACCACCTCGTTCGGCGTGGCGATATTGGCGAACTGCGTGTTCATTTCCGAACGGATATATTCGAACTCGACGGGGAAGACCGGCTCCCACGACTTGGTATACGCTTCGAAGACGATGTCGAGGATGCGCAGGATGATGCGCTGTTCCGTCTGCGTAAAGTCGCGTCCTTCGACGCGCGTATGGAAGCGTCCGTCGCCGCCGAACAGGTTGTCGACCAGCAGGAAGACGAGGCCCGGATCGAACACCATCAGGGCCGTGCCGCGCAGCGGTTTCATGTGCACCAGGTTCAGATTGGTCGGCACCACCAGGTTGCGGATGAACTCGCTGTATTTCGACACGCGCACGGAACCGACCGACACTTCGGCGCTGCGGCGCAGGAAGTTGAACAGGCCCACGCGCAGCAGCCGGGCGAAACGCTCGTTGATAATTTCCAACGTTGGCATCCGGCCGCGCACGATGCGCTCCTGGGTTGCCAGGTTGTAGGTACGAACTCCCGTGACATCTTCCGGCGCCTGCGCGTCGTCCTGGTCTCCGTTGACGCCCTTCAGAAGGGCATCGACTTCTTCCTGGGAGAGGAAATTATCGGCCATGGCTGCTTATTGAATGATGAATGCGGTAAATAATACGTCCGTCACGTCCTGCTCCGGCCCTTTGTCCTCGAACGGCTGGTTCACCTGATTGATGATTTCGGCCGCCAGCTGCTGCTTGCCTTCCACGGTATTGAGTTCGGACGCCTTCTTGCCCGACAGCAGCAACAGCAAGCGGCTGCGCACTTTCGGCATGTTCAGCTTGATGGAATCCATTTCTTCCGGGCTGCCCACCTGCAGGGTAAACGCGATCTGCAGGTATTGCTCGCCATTTTCCGGCTGCAAGTTGACGGTGAACGCATCGACGGGCACGAATACGGGTGGACCTGCCTTGGAAGCGGCATGTTTTTTCTTGCTCGGTGCCGATTCTTCTTTATCGGCCTTGCCATGCAGGAAGTACCAGGCGGCACCGCCACCGATGCCGCCGGCCACCAGCACCGAGGCCAGCACAATGATCAGAAGCTTCTTTTTCGAGGCGCCGGCGGGAGCCAGGCCTGCATCTGCTTTCGGATCTGCTTTCATTTTTGGATTTGCTTTCAATGGTACTCGGGTGCATGGAAGTGGATCACGACGCCATTATGTCATTATCGGCAAATTCTGCGCAGAAGGATGCAGTGAAAAGAGGGCGGAAGCGCCCTCAACTCGCTGTTTTTATACGAAAAGTTATGCCGTGGGGCGCGCCTGTGGCCTGCGGACGACGAATTGTCCTCAGGCAAAGGTATCCACGGCACTCAGGCTGGCCCGGCTGCGTCCGCCCGTCGCCGGGGCGATGGCGATCTCGCCTCCGGAAGTGCCGCCGCCCTGGCCATTGCCACGGCGTTCGCCCGAGGCGGCGCGTTCGCCATTGTTTTGCTGTTCCGGCGTGCCGGCCGAGACGGTGGCGCTGCCGAAGGCGATGCCCGCTTCGCTCATCATTTCGCGCAGGCGCGGCATGGCCGCTTCCAGCGCCTGGCGTACTTCCGGCTGGGCCGACATGAAGGCGGCGTCGGCCTGGTCATTGGTCACCGTCAAGACCACTTGCACGGGACCCAGGTCGGGCGGATTCAGGGTCAGGGTGGCGCTCTGGTCGCCACCGGCCGCCATCCACACGACTTTCTGCCCCAGTTGCTGGTCCCAGGCTGGCGAGCCGACCCGGCCCGTCAGCTTGTCGGCCGGCACGGCCAAGGCGGCGGCAGCCTGCTGCAGCGCGCCTGGCTGCAACTGGGCCGCCAGGCGGCTCAGGTCGGCTGGTGTTTCCTTGAGGATCGGTTCGGCCACGGCGGCACCCGCCTTGGCGGTGGCTGCCAGCTGGGCGTCGATGGCCAGCTTGCCCGGTTCGGCCTTGCCTGCCGGCACGCCGGTGCCTGGTGTGGCGGCCGCCTTGCCCTGGGCCTGGCCCAGGCTGTCGGCAAAGTCGCCGCTGTCCGCTTGCGCGATGACGGCGGCCTTGCCGCTGCCCTGGCCGGCTGCCAGCAATGGTCCAGTTGCCAGGCCCTTGCCGTCGGCCTTGACGCTGGAACGCGCGGGCAGTTCCGGCATGGCTTTGGCCGCTGGCGGCTGGATGGCCAGCTGGATGTTGCCCACGAGGGCCAGCATCGCGGCGGCCGGATCGGCTGGCGGCGCTGTTTCGGCGGGAACGTTGGCCTCGGCGACGGTGCTGTCGGTGGCGGGGGGGGCCGCCGCTTCGGTGGACTGTGCTGGCGGTTGTTCGCTGCTGGCGGCCTGTTCTGTGCCCGCTTGCGCCGGCTTCGCTTCATTGGCGGGCGCTGGCGTGGCGGCGGGGCTGGCAGGACGCGCCGCCGGTGCTGCCGCTTGCGTTTGCGCCATATTTCGGCTGGCCTGGCGTTGCTCGATCTGGCGGTTCAGGGTGCGCTGGAAGTCGCCCGCCGTGCCGCTGGTGGACGGCTGGCTGCGGTTGGCTGCGCCCGGCGTGGCGTTCGGCGAGATAATCTGGGAAATCGGGGTTGGCTGGGTTTGCATGATGCTGCCTTAGTGTTGCTTAGCGTTTGTAATAGGCTTGTCGCGCCGCGTGCTCATCCATTGCTTTCTGGTCGCGCTTGTTTTCCAGCTTCAGCGCCTGTTCCTGCGCCCGGTTGTTCAGGGTGGTGTACGACATGCGCTTGCGTTCGGCCAGCTGCCAGCGCATCTTTTCATTGTCGCTGCGCGCTTGCGCATGCTCGACCACTTGCTGCTGGCCCATGATGGCGCTGTCGAGCTTGCCCATGAAAGCCTGGAAATTGCGGTAAGCCATCGGCGTGATGCCGCTGCTCATGCTCGCCTCGAAGCGCTTGGCATAGTCGTCGCGGTAGCCGGACAGCATGTCGAGCTTCTGGCGGCAATCGTCGAGCGCCTTCAGGGCCGCGCCCAGGCGCTTGGCGCAGTCGTCCGTTTCGCGCTGGGCAAGGTCGATCAGGGTTGCAAGTTGGGAAGGAGAAGCCATGGCTGATTATATTCCCGCTATGCAAGTCCTAATCAGTCGAATAGAGCGGTAAGTTGCCCCAAGCTCTCGTCCATGCTGACCCGCTCCGTGATTTGCTGTTGCAAAAACGCCTCGATCTTTTCATGCAGGGCGATGGCCTGGTCCAGCACGGGGTCGGTGCCGGCGCTGTAGGCGCCCACGCTGATCAGGTCGCGGCTGCGCTCATAGCGCGAATACAGCTGTTTCAGCTTGCGCGCCTGCTGCTGGTGCTCGTGCGTGGTGATCGAGTGGGCCGCGCGCGAAATCGATTGCTCGATGTCGATGGCCGGATAATGGCCCGCCTCGGCCAGGCGCCGGTTCAGCACGATATGGCCGTCCAGGATGGCGCGCGCCGAGTCGGCGATCGGGTCCTGCTGGTCGTCGCCTTCGGTCAGCACGGTGTAGAAGGCCGTGATCGAGCCGCCGCCTTCCTCGCCATTGCCGGCCCGCTCCACCAGCACGGGCAGCTTGGCGAAGACGGACGGCGGATAGCCCTTGGTGGCGGGCGGTTCGCCGATGGCCAGGGCGATTTCGCGCTGTGCCATGGCGTAGCGGGTCAGCGAATCCATGATCAACAGCACGTTCTGCCCCTGGTCGCGGAAATACTCGGCAATGGCCGTCGCATATGCGGCCCCTTGCAGGCGCATCAGCGGTGGCGTGTCGGCCGGCGCGGCCACGACGACGGAACGGGCCAGGCCTTCGGCGCCCAGGATTTGCTCGATGAATTCCTTCACCTCGCGGCCCCGTTCGCCGATCAGGCCGACGACGATCACGTCCGCTTCCGTGTAGCGGGCCATCATGCCAAGCAGCACGCTTTTACCGACGCCGGAACCGGCGAACAGGCCCATGCGCTGGCCACGGCCTACGGTCAGCATGGCGTTGATCGAGCGTACGCCCACGTCCAAGGTATCGACGATGGGCGCGCGGCCCAGCGGATTGGCGGGACGTACATTGATGGGGGCGCTGTCGACCGTGTGCAGGGGACCGAGCTGGTCGAGCGGGCGGCCAGCGCCATCGAGCACGCGGCCCAGCAGTTGCGGCCCCACGGGCAAGTGGCGCGCGCGGTCGCTGGGGCGGCGGCGCGGGTGCGCCACGCTGCCGGGGCGGGGGATGGCCGGTTCGACGGAAAACACGCGCGTGCCGGGCACGATGCCCTCGACGTCGCTTTGCGGCATCAGAAACAGGCGCTCGCCTTCAAAGCCCACCACTTCCGCCTCGACCCGGCCGCCATTTGGCAGCGGCACGGTACAGGCGGCGCCGACGGCCAGGCGCAAGCCCACGGCTTCCATCACGAGACCGGCCACGCGCGTGACCCGGCCTGAAATTTGCATCGGTTCGACAAAGCCGACGACGGCCGAACAGTCGCTCAGGTAGGCGCGCCAGCGCGCCGCATGGGCCGTGGGGCCTTTGACGGGCTCGCTCACGGCGCCAGCCAGTCCAGGTCTTTGCCCAGCGCATGCGTCAGGCGCTGCCAGCGGGTGGATGTCTGCGCGTCGATCTGGTTGCTGGCCGTGTCGATCTTGCAACCGCCGCGTTCCACGCTGGGGTCTTCGATGACACGCCAGCCGCCCTTGTCGAGCTCATCGCCGATGCCGTCGCGCACCACTTGCGCATCTTCCGGATTGAGCATCAGCAAGGCCGGTTGTTGCAGCACGGGCAAGTATTCGATGGCTTCGCGCACCACGGGCAGCATCAGTTCGGGGCGCACGGGCAAGGCAGTTTTCAGCATGCCCTTGGCCAGCTGCAGGGCCAGTTCCATCACGTCGTTGGCGATCAGTTCGTCTGCCTGGTGCACGGCCGTGCCGAAGTCGACGGCGATGGTTTGCAGGTGCGCCAGTTCCACGGCGGAGGCCGCCTTGCCTTGCGCATACGATTCGGCATGGCCATCGGCATGTCCGGCCGCATGGCCTTCCGCATAGCCGGCCGCGCGGCCTTCCTCGAAGGCCGTGGCGCGCGCTTCCTCGCGGATGGCGTCGAGCTCTTCCTGCGTCGGGTATTCGAGCGGCGGGGCCAGCTCTTCCTCGTGCAGTTCGGCAAACGGGTCTAGCTCGGGCTCGGGGTCCGGTTCCAGCAGCTTGCGCGCCGCCACCACGCTGGGACGCTCGTCGCCAAACGAGGTCATTTCCCAGCGCTGGTAGGCGGTTTGCTGCTCTTTGGGAATCAAATTAGACAAACGAATCCTCGCCTTTTCCGCCTAGGACAATCTGCCCTTCGTCCGCCAGGCGGCGCACGATCTGCAGGATCTGTTTCTGCTGCGATTCCACTTCCGATAGGCGCACGGGGCCTTTCGACTCGAGGTCTTCGCGCATCATCTCGCCGGCGCGCTGCGACATGTTCTTGAAGATCTTGTCGCGCAGCTCTTGCGAGGCGCCTTTCAGGGCGATGATCAGCATTTCCGACTGCACTTCGCGCAGCAGCAACTGGATGCCGCGATCGTCGATATCGATCACGTTGTCGAACACGAACATTTCGTCCATGATCTTTTGCGCCATGTCGTTGTCGTAGTTCTTGATGTTGTCCATGACGGAGCCTTCTTGCTCGCCGCTCATGAAGTTCAGGATCTCGGCTGCCGCGCGCACGCCGCCCAGCGACGATTTCTTGATGTTTTCGTTACCCGACAGCAGTTTCGTCAGCACGTCGTTAAGTTCGCGCAAGGCGGCCGGCTGCACGCCGTCCAGGGTGGCGATGCGCAAGACCACGTCGTTGCGCAAACGGTCCGTGAAATGGCCGAGGATTTCGCAAGCCTGGTCGCGCTCCAGGTGGACGAGGATGGTGGCGATGATCTGCGGGTGTTCGTTGCGGATCAGCTCGGACACGGATTGCGAATCCATCCATTTCAGCGATTCGATGCCGGACGCGTCCTTGCCGCCCAGGATGCGTGACAGCAGCACGGACGCCTTGTCGTCGCCCAGCGCCTTGGTCAGCACCTGGCGGATGTACTCGTCCGAATCGAGGCCGACCGTGGAATTGAGTTCCGTCTGCGCGCGGAAGTCGCCGAGCACCTCGACCACCTGCTCGTGCGCGATACCCTTCATGGTGGCCATGGCGGCGCCCAGTTTCAGCACTTCGCGCGGGCCGAGGAATTTCATCACTTCGGCCGCTTCGCTCTCGCCCAGTGCCAGCATCAGGATCGATGCTTTTTGCAGTCCCGTTGTCTCAGTCATTATTGCCTATCCATGCTTTGATCACGTTGGCCACCACGCGCGGGTCTTCCTGCGCCAGTTTTCTGGCCATCGCCAGGTTTTCGCGATAACCGCGGGCAGTGTCTTCTTCCAGTTCTTCCAGTTCCGCTTCGCTGAGCAGGACTTCGTTTTCTTCGTCCGTCTTCTCCAGTTCCGGCTCGATGACGGGCGGCGGTGCGCCGAAATCGTCGATCTTGCGCATCACGGGGCGCAACATCGGGCGCACGATCTTGATGAAGATATACAGCAGGATCAGGGCCGTGATGAGGAATTTCGCCAATTCCTTGGCCAGCGGCAAGTTGGCCGGGTCGCGCCACCACTCGAGCTTGCCTTCCGGCGCACGGTCGATGCCGTCGAACGGCGAGTTGGCCACGCTGAAGCTGTCGCCGCGTTCCTTGTTATAGCCCATCGCTTCCTTGACCAGATTATTGATCTGGACCATTTCGGCAGGGGAAATCGGCTTGACCGTGACCTTGCCATCCTTGTCGAAAGTACGGCGATAGTTGACGACGACGGCCACCGACAGGCGGCGCAAGCCGCCCATGGACTTCTGCTCGTAACGCACGGTCTTGTCGACTTCATAATTCGTCGTCGATTCCTTCTGTGTCGGCGCCGTCGGTGCGCCGCCCGGGGCGCCTGGCGCCTCGGCCGTCAATGGCGCCGTCGCCACGCCAGGCGGCTGGTTCGACAGCGCACCCGGCACGCCGGATGGGTTGGCATTGCCGGCGGCCGTCGACTCGCTCGTTTGCTGGCTGCGGATGGTGGACGCTTCCGGCGGCGAATTCGGCTTGTAGGTTTCGGCCGCCTGCTCGCTTTGCGAGAAATCGACATCGGCCGTCGCTTCGGCGCGCACATTGCCTTCGCCGACGATGGGCAGCAAGATCGATTCGACCTGCTTGATCACGCTTTGCTGCAACTGCTGCACGTACTTCAGCTGGTTCGGGTCCAGGCTCTTGATGCCGTTGGCGCGGTCCTTGTCCTTTTCCTGGTTCGACAGCAAGGTGCCGGCCTGGTCGACCACGGTGACATTGATCGGCAGCAATTCCGGTACGCTCGACGCCACCAGGTGGACGATGGCGCTCACCTGCAGCTGATCGAGGCCGCGGCCCGGATGCAGGTTCAGCAGCACGGAAGCCGTCGGTTTTTGCTGTTCGCGCACGAAGACGGACGGTTTCGGCAGGGCCAGGTGGACACGCGCCGTATCGACGGCGGAGACGGATTCGATCGATTTGGCCAGTTCGCCTTCCAGTGCGCGCTGGAAATTGACCTGTTCCAGGAATTGCGACACGCCCAGCTTCTGGTTTTCCATCAGTTCGAAGCCCACGTTGCCGCCCTTCGGCAAGCCTTGCGCGGCCAGTTTCAGGCGCGCGTCGTGGACTTGCTCGGATGGCACGAGAATGGCGCCGCCGCCTTCGGAAAACTTGTGCTTGATGCCCAGCTGGTCCAGCGAAGCGGTGATGGCGCCGCCGTCGCGGTCCGTGTAATTGGAGAACAGGACTTTGTATTCAGGCGGCTGGTTCCACATGTACAGGGCCACGCCGATGGCGATCAGTGCCGCCACGCCCAGGCCGCGCAAGAAATTCTTGCCCATCGGCGTCTTGGCGAACGCTTGCACGGACTCCACGGGCGAGCGGGCAGGCGCCGGTTCCGGCGGTATGCGGTTCACATCGATTTCTTCGGCTACAGCCATGATTGCCTTCCGGGGCGCGTATGTTTGCTAATGAGTGGGGGCCGCTTCCACTGGAGGAGGGGGCGATATGCAGAATTATCCGCCACTGTCACGCGCTTCAATCGTCCAAATAGAAGGCGCTTTTGCCGCCTGCTCGGCCGAGCGGCTGGCGTTGGCGCTGGTATTGTGGAACCCTGGCAACATGTGACGGAAGTTATTGTACCCGTCGTTGCCTTGCAAGCCAGGGTTTTGTTCTCTGGGTGCAACAGGCATGGAACAGATATGAAGCAGACCAGAATCGGGAGGCAAAGTGAAAACAGGCGGTATCGATAGCAGCAGGATCGAGGCGATGATCGCGCAACTGAAGTCGGCGGCCACGCGGCCGGAGGCGAAAATACCGGCGATCCAGACCGAGATGCCGGCGGCGAAGGTGAATTTTGCCGATGCCTTCAAGAGCGCGCTCGACTCCGTGAGCGGCGCGCAAAAGGCTTCGTCGGCGCTGGGCCAGCGCTTTACCATGGGCGACGAAAAGGTCAGCCTGTCGGACGTGATGGTAGCGATGCAAAAGTCGAGCATCGAATTCCAGGCGACAGTGCAGGTGCGCAATAAGTTAGTTGCTGCGTATCATGAGATCATGAATATGCAGGTTTAAAGTGAATTTACCCCAAAGGCAAATTCCGGGGTCAGACCCGGCGGGTCTGACCCCAGCTTTCGGCTGGGTTATCAGCTGAGTCCAGCCATGCGAGCATTGCGCTCCCGCTCCAGCCGCGTGATATAGCGCTGCACGTGCGCCAGCATGCTGCGCGGCAGGTCGACGAACTGGCAGCCGAGGCGGCGGTTCAGTTTGTTGTTCAGCAGGGTCATGTCCAGCGAGTTGCGAATTTGCAAAGTCGCGGTGACGATGCCGACGTCGGGCAAGTCGATGCGGCAGCCTGGATAGTCCCTGCCGATGGTTTCGCCCAGCATCAGTTTATTGTCGAGGATGGCGATGCCGCCGCAGCTGATGTCGGCCAGCGGGAACAGGGTATCGGCGCCGCCCAGCGAGGGTGGCAGGGGAATCGAGACGCGCACGGGATTGCTCACGGGCGTCGTCATGCGGTAGTACTCGCGCCGCTGCAAACGGATCAGTGTTTCTGGAATGGCAATTTTCAAGGCGGGCGTGCCGCCGTAATTACACTCTTCCACCTGGGCGCTGGCAAACAGGATGCGGATCTTGTCGAGCGAGGTTTCAAACGAAATGCCCGTGGCGGCCAGCATGCGCCGGTTCTGGTCGGCGTTCACGGAACGGTCGAGGATGACGGTGTTATGGTCGGCATCGACTTCCAGGATGGACGTGACGCACACATCGGATTCACCGTGGATCAGCATGCGGATCAGCTGGTTTTTTTCGCTGATGCCGCGCAGCAAGGCGATGATTTCCCGCCGCGATTCCACTTCAAAATCATGCCAGTTTTCGAGACCGGAATCCATAATATGTGCTTGCATTGATGCCTGTCTATGTATCGGTGAGGTTGACGCTGGTGTCGGGCGGCGGCGGGATCGGCCCGCCATTCGCAGATTCAATATGATATAACCAGGCCAGCAGTTCCGCAATCGCCCGATACAGGCCGGGCGGAATCTGGCGGTCCAGGTCGACATCCATCAGCAGCGCCACCAATTCCTTCGATTCATGCACGAACACGCCGTGTTCGCGCGCCGTGCTGATGATCTGGTCCGCGATCAGGCCGCTGCCCTTGGCTACCACCTTGGGCGCCGGCGTGCCGCTCTGGTAGGCCAGCGCGACGGCCGTCTGCGGCACCTTGCGTCTGCTGTCGTCAAGCATCGTCTTCTCCAGCCGCCGCCTCCGGCTTGCCGGCGATCATCAGCGACGACAATGGCCAGCCAGCCGCGTCGAGCGACGCTTCCAGCCGCGCCGCATGCTGGCGCAAGGTGTCGGCGCTGCCTTCGCTGCCCGCCTGCAACTGGATGGATACGCGGCCGCCCTGCAGGACCACATGCGCGGCCAGGTCGCCCAGAAGGGGGAACTGGAAGCGCACATTGCTGCGCCAGGCCGTCGCTTCCTCGTCGCCATCGCGTCCTTCGTGCTGCTGTCCTTCCGGCGCATCCTTGCTGATATCCCACTGCATCTTCTGGCCGGGCCAGGCTTCGCCCTGCCACTGCACGCGCGCCTGTTCGTGCGTATGCAGCTGCAAATTGATCAGTTGCGCCGAAGCGAGGTCGGTGCCCGTTCTGGCCATGTCGCCCTGTGCCGCCTTCTGCATTTGCGGCTCCAGCAGCAGCGAGGCCAGCGGCCGCTTGCCTTCGGCCCATTCGGCCACGTGCGATTCATAGAACAGGCCGCTGCTGCCGACCGCATCGCGCAGGTTCTGGGCCACCTGGGCCGGAGCGGCGCCCGGCGTGGCCATCAGCGGCGTCTTGCCGACCAGCGACAGGGGTGCGCCGGGCACGCTTTCGGCCTGGCTGAGCACCGTGCTGATGGCGCGCGCGGTGGTGCTCAGCTCTGGCGCGGGCGTGTCGCCGGCCAGGGCGGGCAGCAGATTGGCGGGTGTCAGGGGTGCACGGCTGAGCAGGGTGGCGGCCGTGCTGCTGGCGCGCGTGCCCGCCTGGGCGGCACCGGCCTGGGGGCCGCGCAGGTCGGCTGCCTCGGGCTCGGCTTCCGCGTCCGCATATGTCAGCAGGGCGCTGGCGGGCTGGTCGCGGTTATTGCCGATTTGAAAAGAGGGGCGGGGATTGATGCCGATCAGGGTCAGCGGGATTTCCGTGCCCGGCTGGGCGCCGGCGGGCAGCTGCATGCGGGCCGGCGTGCCGGCCACGCGCACGAGGAAGCTGCCGTCGCCCATGCGGGCCAGCACCTGTCCCTGCATGGATTTGCCGATCAGTCCCTGCAGCGAGCGCTGGAATTCGGCCTGGCGTGGGTCGGCGACACTGTCGGCCGCCCGCGTGCCCTTGACCGGGGTCAGGGGCGTCATGCCGATCGCATCCATCTTCGGCAACATGATAGCTGACCTTGCCCCGTGGGCGTTTAGACGCCGTAGGCGTTGGCCAGGCGCCGCTCGGTGCCGGTGCTGTTGATCAGCTTGGACAAGTGGGCCATCCACGGCATGGTCAAATCGCGGATCTTGCGGTCGTCTTCGAGGATCTGTTTGATCAGGGCGACCTTGCGCTGGCGGCCGGCGCTTTCCAGCACGACTTTTTCTTCATTCGCCTTCAGCGCAGCCACATGCGCGCTCACTTGCTGTTCCAGCGCTTCGAGCTCGTCCCAGTCGGCATTGCTGGCGGCGGTCACCATCCGGCCCGTCAGGGTCTGCATGGCTTCGTAGGTGGTCAATACTTCTTGATTGGTCATCATGGGTCAGGCGCTCGCAAGGCTGGGCATACGTTTCAAATCGGCGCCGGGAATGGCGGCCGGCGTGGCGCCGATGGCGTTCCAGGTTTCGCGCAAGTCGGTCAGCAGGCGCTGCACTTCTTCCAACAGGCTGATGTCGTTTTTCAGGTTGGCCATCAGCAGGCGCGCGCTCATGTATTCGTACAGGGCGTCGAGGCCTTCGGCGATCTGGCCGCCAGCGTCCTTGTCCAGGCTGGCGCGCAAGCCATTGTCGATGATCTGGATGGCTTTCGAGATGGACTTGCCTTTTTCCGGCACATTGCCCGATTTCATGTGCATCTGTGCGCTGAGCACTGCCACCAGGGCGCCGTCGTACAGCATCACGATCAGCTTGTGCGGCGAGGCCGAGACGATGCCCGTCTCCAGGCCGACCTTGGCATAGGCGTTGACGCCGCGTTGTTGGGTTCCAAACATGTAATTCTCCTGATGATAGCGCTTAACGGTTGGCGGCGATGGCGGCCAGCTGCTGGGTCAGATAGGTCTGCGTAGTCTGCATGGCACTCAGCGACACGTCGAGGCGCGAGAACTGGGCGCGATAGCGCGCTTCGATGGCGGTCAGTTTTTCGCTGAACTTGTCGCGCTGCGCCGCCACCGATTTCAGGGTTTCGTTGATGCCATTCGTGCGGCCGGTGATCATGCCGTCCGTCCCCAGGAAGGAGGTGGCCAGATTGTTCAGCTGGTAGGCATAGCCTTGCGAGAAGCTGACGGTGCCGCGCGGGCCGATCGTGCCGCCAGTTACCTCGATTTTCAAGCCTTCCGACGACGAACCGGGCGCGCCCGTCAGCGTCTGACCGGAGCCGATGACCGGTTGTCCGCCCAAGGTGCCAGCCACGTCGGCGCCCTTGACGGGCTTGGCCGTGCCAAACAAGGTTTCAATGGTGGTTCCCGTGCCGTTGCTCAGGGCCAGGTTCGACACGGAACCATAGCGGCTCGAGGCCAGCACCAGCTTGCCCGTGCCATCGATCGAGGCGGACACGGTGGCGCCATTGTCCGAGAAGGCTTTCACGCCATTGATCGACGATTGCACCAGCGCCGCCAGCTGGGCCGGTGTGTAGGTGCCGGCCGGTATCGTCACCTGGGCCGTGTTCTTGGCGGATGAAGGATCCGTATCGTTCAGGGTCACGTTCCAGGTGGTATCGCTGGCGATGGTCGTGCTGGCGCCCAGCACGCCGGTCGAGGTGAGCGAACCCTGGCTGGCCATGGTGGTGATGCTCAGTTCATACGTGCCGGGCTTGGTTGCCGCCGTCGAGCTGGTAAAGGAGACGTTGCTGTCGCTGGTCTTGCCGATGGCCGAGAACAGGCCAGCGATATCGCTGAAATTGGCACTGATGGCCTTGTCGAGTTTGCTGGAATCCAGCGCCAGGCTGCCGTCTTTCTGGAAAGAAATACCCACCTGGCTGAGGGTACTCATAGTGCTGTTCAAGCCGGTGATCGGCGCGCCCAGCTGTCGGCGCAGCTGGCTCTGGATCGATTGCACGGTCGAGTCGCCCAGCAGCACGCCGCCAGTCTTGGTGTCAGGATTGTACGCCGTCATTTTACCGATCGCCGTGTTCAGTTCGTTGTATGCCTTGACGAAGGAGTTGATGCTGGTCTTGACGGTGGTGGTGTCTTTGGCAACGGACAGGCTGCTGCTGCCGACCTTCGCGATGTTCAGGGTAATGCCTTCGATTGCCGTATCGACGCTGTTCGAGCTGCTGGTGATGGGAATGCCGTTAACACTGAACATGGTGTTCTGTGCCGCGCTGTTCTGCTTCAGATTCTGCGCGCCGCCAACGTCGTAGGCCAGCAAGGATTCCAGGGCGCTGTCCGCGGGCTGGCCGTCACTGCCGCTCAGCGAGATTTTCATGGCCGAATTGGCGCCCGTCTTGCTTGAGCTGAGCACCAGGTGGAACGGTTTATCCGTGCCGTCGGAAACGATGCTGGCCGTGACGCCCAGACCGGCGTTGTTGATGGCGTCGCGTATGCCTTGCAAGGTATTGTTTGTCGAATCAATGACGACCGACCCCGTTGCCTGCGTCGCATCCTGGGTAAAACCGGCACCCATGTAGCTGCCGACGGTGCCCGCCGTCAGGCCGGCGGCGGCCGGATTGCTGCCAGCGATGATGATGGGGCTGGCATTGCCCGATGTCAGGGTGATGGCGCTGGCAATCGTCACATTCGAGCCATCGTTGCTTGCGCCCGCTGCCTTGCCGATGCCACCGCTGACGCCACCCGTGACGACCTCTTCAATATTGATGTTGGAGCCATCGGCGCGCGTAAATTGCAAGGTACCATCGGCAGCCTTGCCCGTGACCGTGATATTGGCCGCGGCCAGCGCATTCGAGACGGCATTCGGCCCTTCCAGCTTCGCATCGAGGCTGGCGGCGGTGATGCCGGCGCCGGCGGCCACGTTCTCGCCTTGCGAGACGATTTCAATGCCGCCAACGGACAGGGAATAGCTGCTGCCCGCGCCGCTGGTGGCGACATTGCCATACGTGCCGAACATGGCGGCATCACTGCTTGCTGGCTGGGCTGTCGCCGTGACGCCCGTGGTGCTGCTCTTGGCATTGATGGCATCGGCCAGCGCGCGTGCGCTTTTCGTGCTGGCGTCCGTCGGGATGGCCGTGCCGTTGAGGCTCAGCGAACCGTTGCTTACGCCGTTCAGCAGTGTGCTGCCGCTCAGGGCCGTGCCTTTGGTGCCAAAGGTGCCGCCGCTGGCCGAGCCGAGCTGGAAGGAAATCGTCGTCTTGGCGCCCAGGCCGATGGTCGACAGCTTGCTGGCCATGCCACCTGACGTCAGGGTCTGCGCCTGCGCCAGCTGCGAGACATTGATATTGTAAGTGCCGGCCACGGCCTTGGCGCCAGCGCTGGCGGACAGCACCAGCGGATCCGATGGCGTGGCGCTGACGGCGCGGAAATTGTTCGAGTTGGTCAGTGACGACAGCGAGCTCTGGAAGGTGCTGATCGAACCGCCCAGTGTACCCAGGGCGCTGAGCTTGGCCTGGTAGGAGGCCGTTTTCTTGTCGTAGAGATTCAGCGGCGCCGACTCAGCCGTCATCAGCTTCTCGATGATGGCATTGACGTCCAGCATGCTATTGCCGATGCCCGGAGAGGATAAGGTTGGTGTGATGGCCACTGCATGCTCCTAGGAAAACACTAATATAAGCTGTTATCGGCAGAATCAATCAGGACTTGAGAGGGGGATTTACCGCGCTGTTTTCATTTCGGGGAAAAAAGCGGCCTGGTGTGCGTAAAGGGTTGCTCTTGTGGTAATAAGAATACGGGGGCCGGCAGGCTGGCTGGCGGACCCCGGTGTCGTGCTGATGCATGGCGAAACATGGCAGCGCGGACGGTTTTGCATGGCATCCGTCAGGCGCTTTGGCTGATGAGCGCGCCTTTGGCTGACTCGAAGGCCTTGGCCAGCGCCAGGGCTTCCTTGGTCGGGATCTGCCGCAAGACTTCCTTGGTTTCCTGGTCGATCACCATGACGACCGTGCGCTGGCTGTCCTCATCGACGGAAAATTCCAGGCCCTGGGTCTTGATTTGTGATGACTGGTTCAGTTCCGATACCGCCTGGTCCAATTGGGCGCGGCTGGGTTCCTGCTCATTTTGCTGCGTTGTCACGGCGTCAGTGGTGCTGCGAGATGCCGCGGCACGCGCCGGCGCGATGTCTGCCGGAGTGTAACTCTTCTCGATCCGGCTGGCCGAGGCGGCTGATATCGTGTCTATAGTCATGGTGCTCTCCTAGTGAAAATTCCCCTGCCGAAAAAATCCGGCAGGGGAACCTGGGTCTGGCGATGTGACGAGACTAATCGAAGATTAGCCGCGCAGCAGGCTCAGCACGCCGTTAGGCAGCGAGTTTGCTTGCGCCAGCATGGCGGTACCAGCTTGTTGCAGGATCTGGCCGCGGGTCAGGCTGGCCGTTTCTGCTGCGAAGTCGGTATCGACGATGCGGCTGCGCGATGCGGACAGGTTTTCCGTCGTCGATTGCAGGTTCGAAATCGCCGAGGAGAAGCGCGATTGCAAAGCACCGTACTGAGCGCGTTGGCTGTTGACCGTCGACAGTGCCGCATCGGTGATCTTCAGGGCCAATTGCGCGCCCGCAAACGTCGTGACGTCCAGCGATGCAACCGATTTCAGCTGCGAACCAGCATTCGTGGTTCCAGCGGCCGCCGCACCCAGGCCCAGGCCGGAACCCGCATCGGTCACGGAGAAGCTGCTGTCCGAATCGAACGTCACGCTGCCGTTGGCGATACCAACTGCAGCTGCACCTTTGGTATCAGCAGCCGCCGACAACGTGTTATCCAAGTTGTAGGTTTTGACGTCCAGCTTGACAGCAGCCGTGGCGCCATTCGTCACCTGGATGTCGGCACCATTGGCATTACTCAGCTTGATGCCAGGATTTTTGGCGTCAAAACTTGCCGTGATGCCCGTTTTGGCGGTTTGTGCATTGATCGCGTTGATGCCGGCGGCAAAGTCGGCAGCCTGATTGGCGGCGCCGGTGACGGTGAACGAAACAGTCACGGCATCAGCAGGTGCAGAATTATCGCCGTTCAATTTGAACGAGTACGATTCCGCGCCCAAACCCAGGTTGGCTTCGGTTTTTGCCGTGGCGGTGACGCCGGTGCTTGCCGTTTTGGCATTCAATGCGGCAGCGATCGACTTGGCGGTGTCGCCTGCAACAGTGGTGTACTTGTCGGTACCCAGCTTGCCGTTGACGGTGACATCTTTGGCTGCAACGACGTTGGTCGTGGTTTGTTTGGCCGCTGTAGCGTTGTTTTCAACGCGGTTGTTGCCATATGTGTTGGTCAGGAAGTTCGCGCCGTTGGCGGAAATCAGCTGATTCGCATCGGCGCCGACCTGGAAGTTGGCCGTACCCATGGTGCCATCGAGCAGTGCCTGGCCGTTGAACGAGGTGGTCGTGGCGATACGGTTCAGTTCCGAGTTCAGCTGCGTCACCTCGGTTTGCAGCGCCTGGCGGTCGCTCGACGAGTTGGTCGAGTTCGACGACTGTACGGCCAGTTCGCGGATACGTTGCAGGATGTCGCCCGAGCTCGACAGTGCACCTTCGGCCGTTTGGGCCAGCGAGACGCCGTCGTTTGCATTGCGGGTTGCTTGGGTCATGCCGCGGATTTGCGACGTCATACGGTCGGAAATCGCCAGACCAGCAGCATCATCCTTGGCGCTGTTGATGCGCAAGCCAGAGGACAAGCGTTGCAGCGAGGTGCTCAGGGATGCTTGCGAGGAGCCCAGGTTGCGTTGCGAGTTCAGGGAAGCGATGTTGGTGTTAATTACTGCAGCCATGTTAATTCTCCAGACAGGTACTACATTGCGCTATGTGCTAGTCACTTTGGCCTGCCCCGCTGTTCCGGGACAATCAAGCCGCTGTTGTTTAGGGTAACGGTTGCTCTGCGGGAAAATTTATGGCGAAAAGTGCTTTAAATTTTAATTTTTAGCCCTTCAGTTTGTCGCATGCCGCGCGCTAGACGACATGCTTTTTGGAAACTTTAGGGTGAAAATAATTTTATTTTTATATGGTGCGCATGCTGGCGGCGTGCTGGAGGCAGGGGGGTGTTATTGGTTTTGCCATGAAGTTGCCGTCCAGCTGGGCAGCGGGACGGCATGGCGTAGGCCGGACGGACTCAGGCGGCCAGCATCCTCGCCCTCGTTGGTAGGAGCCAGGATAGGCGAGGAAAAAGTGGATCAGGACTTTTTGGTGAGGTCATATGGCGGACGGATCGTTCGTGCCCGACAAGCGATAGCATATTATTCGCCAGTTGTTGTGTTCACGATTTCCGTTTACGTCGAACGATGAAACCCATCAAGCCTAAACCTGTGAGTAACATGGCATAAGTTTCGGGTTCGGGAACTGCGGAGGTAAATGTCAGGGACAATGTTTGAGCGCCAGATGGAAAACCGGTGAAGTCAGTCCAGTTTTGTCCTTCTATAGAGGATTTCATCATGAATCCCACAGGCGTACCATTTTTATAAGCCTTGTTCAGATATTCTGTCAGGTCGATGGGTTTTTTTTGGCTTATATTGGTTGCTGTCTTTGCTACCAATCCCCCGATGGGATTCGGAGCGGTATAGTAATTAAAGGATACCCAGTTTCCATCGGTAAGATAAACCTCCATGCTACGGGCAGTTATCGGTGTCCATAAAAGCCCCGATGTCAGCGTGACGGAGGGATCATAGGCTGGCAAGATGAACTTTTCATACAGGCGGCTATAGCCTTCGCCAAAAATAGCCCCTACTTCACCTCTATCTAAGGTGTTTGTGTTGCCGTTGCGGGTATTGTAAAAAGTTGATAGGTGCTGGCTGCTTGTGATGGAAATTTCTTTGACAGCCGCCTGGGAGACCGCAGGCATGATTGCAGCCATGAAGATTGCGAGCGCGAATAAGGTATTTGAGGATATATTTTTAATGCACTTAAGTGGACTTCTTTTCATATGGCATGCCCTGAAAGGTTGATTTAATAAAATTATTGGCATAACTGGTGTGTGTAGCCTTTTCTTAAAAAAAAGCACACAACCATGTTACATTGCCAATTAAGTCATTAAAACGATCCAGGTTAATTTTTTAGTAATTCGCCGAGTCATTTTTTTTCGGTAATGCCCCGAGGCAAAGTGATTGAGGTGCTGTGTGTTGCTTCGTACCACATGGGTTCACTCCGCCACCACCACCCGGTTCTTGCCCGTCTGCTTGGCCTGGTACATGGCGCGGTCGGCGCGCTTGACCAGCTCGGCCTGGTCTTCGTTGGGCAGGCGCAGGGCCACGCCGGCGGAAAAGGTGATCAAGACTTTTTCGTTGTCGTGCAAGAAGAAATGCCGGGTCAGCTCGCGCTGCAGGCGCGTCATCGTCGACGAGGCCGCCTCGACCGTCGTTTCCGGCAGCAGGATGAGGAATTCCTCACCGCCGAAGCGGGCGATGACGTCCATCGAGCGCAGGGTTTCCTTGACGATTTTTACCAGGTGTTTCAAGGCGGCATCGCCGGCCAGGTGGCCGTAGGTATCGTTCAGGCGCTTGAAGTCGTCGAGGTCCAGCATGGCGATGCACAGCGGCGTGCCGCGGCGGTCGGAACGGGCCGTCTCGCGCTCGAACACGTCGTCCAGGCCACGGCGGTTCAGGCTGCCCGTCAATTGGTCTTCCCGCACCAGTTCGCTCATATGCTGGAGTTTCGCTTCCAGGGTGTGGATGCGCTGTTCCGCATCCTGCACTTCCTGGCGCGCCAGCACCATCTTGTCACGTGCGCGCAAGGCCTCGTTCTGCACCATGCGCGTTTCGCGCAGGACTTCGTCGAGAACGCTGTTCAGTTCGCTGATATTTTCCGCCTGGCTGATCTTTTCCGAATAGCCGCCGATCTTTTCATGGAAGTCGCCCGTACTGGCCGCCACTTGGCCCAGGCGGTCGATGAAGGTCATCATCATGTTCTTGACCGTCAGCTTGACGTCGGACAGGCTGTGCTTGAGCTGGCTTTGCTTGTAGATGACTTCCTTCAGGCTGCGCGTGGCGTCTTCCAGCGCGCGCTGGTCGAGCGGGCCAGCGATCAGGTTTTGCACGGCATCGACCTGGCCGCGCAGCCAGCTGTCGTCGTCGAGCAACTGGCTGACGTTGTCGAGCAGCAGCTTGAACAGGCGCAGCAGCAATTCCTGCTGCTCGGCCGTGTCGCCGCTTTTCAATTCGATCTGGTAGCACAGCTGTTTCAGGCGCAGGGCCGCTTCGTTCAGCGCTTCTTCCGTATGGGCTTGCTTGATGGCCGCGCCCAGCGATTCGGCCTCTTCCACCAGCGCGGGCGTGCCCGTCAGCAAGGTGGCGACGGCAAAGCCCAAGGTACGGCTGAGCAATTCACGCAGGGTGCGCGTCTGTTCGCCGTCCGGCAGGGGCGGCAATTCGATGCCGCCGCCTTTCTTGACCTGTTTCTCCGCCAGCTGCGCCAGGGTGCGCGCATAGCTGTCCCAGTCGCGCGCTTTCAGTGCGCGCTGGAAACGCTTGCCAAAGTCGCCCAGTTCGCCCGCGGATTCGCTCATCTTGGCGGCAAATTGCGTCAGGACGTTTTCCGCGCCGCTCTCCGTGGGTGCGCTGGCGGCCAGCACGGCACCAGGCGCCGCAGGGCTGTCCGCCGGTTCGCTGATGCCGGCGATTTCATTGTAGATATCGCGGTAGGCGCTCGGCGTGGGGGCGATGCGGCGCGTGGCCAGGCGGCGAAACGCTTCGCGGGCGATATCGGCCGGGTTCATCGCCGCGGCGGCGGTATTCGTGGCGCCAGCGGGAGCGCTTGCTGGTGAAGATGGCAATTTACTGGACATGTAGGCACAGCCTTTTCAGATATTTCTCATTATCCCCATGATATGCGAGTTGGCAAAGAACTTATTGTGCGAGAAGCAAGGAGAAGTCCTGTCAATTCGCCCGATGCCAGCGGGCATGCCGCTTTGCCGTCAATCCACCAGCTGGTTGCGGATCGCGTAGTGCGTCAGTTCCGCGCTATTCTTGAGTTTCATCTTGACCAGCAAGCGGGCGCGGTATTCGCTGACGGTTTTCACGGACAATTTCAGCTCTTCGGCGATGGCGCCCACGGCCTTGCCCGAGGCAATCATCACCAGGGTCTGGTATTCGCGGTCCGACAAGGTGTCGTGCAAGGCCGTTTCGTGGTCTTCACCCACCGTGTTGGCCAGTTCCTGCGCCAGCGAGGCGCTGATGTATTTCAAGCCCTGCGCCACCTGGCGGATGGCCGTGACCAGCTCGCGCGGCGCGCTCTGTTTCGTCAGGTAGCCTGCCGCGCCCGCCTTGAGCGAACGGATGGCGTACTGGTCCTCGCGGTGCATGGACAGCATCAGCACGGCCAGTTCCGGCTTTTCCTTCTTGATCTGCTTGAGTACCTCGATGCCGCTGCGGTCGGGCAGGGATATGTCGAGCAGCAACACCTGGCATTTGGAGCCACGGAACAGCTTGATGGCGTCGTGGCCATTTTCGGCTTCGCCGGCCACGATGATGTCCTTGGTATCGGCGAGGATTTGCTTCAAGCCTTCGCGCACGATCGCATGATCGTCGGCGATGAATACCCGGATGGTGGCTTTTTCTTTCATGACTGCGTTGTTTCCTATCTAATTCACCCACTAGGCCGCGTCTGGCGGCGGCCCGCTGTGCGCTGGCGCACTGGCTGCAGCCGCTATTATCGCCTCTCGCGCCGTGGTCAGCCGGATTTTTATGCTCAGGATGGTGCCGCCATCCGGCCCATCCATCAGGCTCAAGGTGCCGCCCAGCGCGCTGGCCCGTTCGGCCATGCCGCGGATGCCGAACGACTGCGGCTTGGCGCGGTCGGACAGGCGCATGCCGACGCCATTGTCGGCGATCGACAGGCTGATATGCTGGCGCTGCCGGGCCAGGCGCACGCTGACCTTGCTCGCCTGCGCATGCTTGGCGATATTCGTCAGCGCCTCCTGGGCGATGCGGAACAGGCTCGTCGCCTGGTCCAGCTCGAGGTCGATGTGCTGGCGGTTCGAAATGAACTGGCATTCGATGCCTGCCTGGCGCGCGAATTCCTTGACTTGCCAGTCCAGCGCGGCGACCAGGCCCAGGTCCAGCATGGACGGGCGCAAGTCCAGCGAAATGCGGTGCACGGCGTCGATGCTGCGGTCGACCAGGGCGTCGACATAGTCGGCCTTTTCCTGCAATTGCGGGTCGTCCGGCGGCAGGCGGCGCGCCAGCATGGCCAAGGCCATCTTGATGGCCGTCAAGTTGCCGCCCAGGTCATCGTGCAGTTCGCGCGCCAGGCGCGTGCGTTCGTGTTCCTTGACCTTGTCGATATGCGCAGTCAGCTCGGCCAGACGGGCGCGCGACTGGCGCACTTCAATCTGTTCGAGCCGGCTTTCCGTGATGTTCGTCATGATGCCTTCCCACTGCACCGTGCCGTCGGCCAGCGCGCGCGGCGTGGAGCGCAGGTTGATCCATTTGACGTCCTTCCAGGCGTCGATCCAGATGCGGCCTTCCCAGTTCCAGCTCCACAAGGCGTTTTTTGAGGCCTGCATCGATTCCAGATACGAGGCGCGGTCGTCGGCGAGGATCAACTGGTAAAACAGTTCCGGGCGCGCGTGCAGCAGTGCCGGGCTTAGGCCCAGCAGGGCTTGGCAGCCGTCGCTCAGGTAGGCAAAGGACGCCCGTCCATCCGGATGCAGGCAGAACTGGTACACGAGGCCCGGCGTATTCGAGACGATGGCGTTGAAGCGCGACTGCACCTGCGCCAGGGCGGCGGCCGTCGCCTGCGGCGTGCGCAAGTCTTCGCCTTCGGCCAGCAGCAGTGCGCGGCCGTGGCGGTGGGCGCGCGACAACTGCAGGCTGAGCGAATACAGGCTGCCGTCGCGGCGGCGCTGCTGCACGTGCAGCCGGGCTTGCGCGCCGATGCTGTCGTCCAGGGTGGCCAGCACGGCGGCCAGTTGCTGCGCGTCGAGCTGCGGCGCCAGCGTGAAGGGCGTCATCGCCAGCAATTCCTTGCGTGCGTACTGCAAGTTGTCGCAGGCGGCATCGTTGGCGTCCAGCAATTGCAAGCTGGCCGCGTCGTACAGGTAGATTTCCGGCGCCGCCGCGCGCATGGCGGGGGCCAGCCGGGGAGTGTCGTGCATGGAGTTGGCTTTCTTCATCAGCGGCGGGCGCGCCAGAAGGCGGCGAAGCGGCGCAGGACCCTGGCAGGGCGCGAATTATGGCGCCCTGGCGTGCCCTTGCGCAAGCGCTGCCACCAGGCACGGCGGGCGCGGCCCAGCGCGGCCGACAGGCGACTGACCCGCCGCCATGGCCGCGTGGCGCGCAGGCGGGCGATCCAGCGGTCCTTGGTTTCCATGAACAATCCATGCCAGCGCGCAAACCATGGCAAACTCAACAGGGTAGGGCGCGTCAGGCTGTACAGGCGCGCCACGGCGGCCGCGCCGCCCAGCTTGGCGATGACAATCACGCCGATGCCGGAAAACGCATGGCCGCGCGCGATCGCCAGCAGGGCCAGCAGCTTGACGGGAAACAGCAGCACGGCCGGCAGCACGAAGATGGCCAGTGCCCAGTACGGCGGCAGGCGCTTGATCCACGCTTCGAGTGCATGCAGGGGCGGAAATTGCGCGATCACCTGCATGATGCGGGCCCCGGTCGCCCACAGCCATTCCTCGATCAGCAGGAAGATGGCGGCCAGGTAGACCAGCGGCGCGAACAGCCAGCGCCTGACTCTGTAGAATTTTTTCATCCGTCTCCGTGTGCGGCGCAGGTTTGCCGCGATTGCCACGATGATACGTCAAAAAAGCCCGCTTGCCCCCGTATCCCGTGTGCCCGCGGCTCCCTGGCGGGGCTACAATAGACAGATGAATAAAGCCTTTGTAAAAGAATCCGACAACGACGACGATGAAGAAGCGGCCGCGCTGGCGCTGGCCATTCCCGCCGGCGCCAAGAACTACATCACGCCGGCCGGTTACCAGCGCATCAAGGAAGAGCTGCTGCAGCTGATCGACGTCGACCGTCCGGAAGTGGTGCGCATCGTCCATTGGGCGGCGTCGAATGGCGACCGTTCGGAAAATGGCGACTATATCTACGGCAAGCGGCGACTGCGCGAAATCGACCGCCGCATCCGCTTCCTCACCAAGCGCATGGACCTGGCCGCCATCGTCGACCCCAGCGTGCACCATGGCAACGACCAGGTGTTCTTTGGCGCCACCGTCAAATATCGCACGGAAGATGGCGAAACGCACACCATCACCATCGTCGGCATCGACGAGTTCGATCCCCTGAACGGCAAGATCAGCTGGGTCTCGCCCATGGCCCGCACCATCACCAAGGCGCGCGAAGGCGACGTGATCACTCTCACCACGCCGCTGGGCGAGCAGGAACTGGAATTGCTGGAAGTGACGTATCCGGCGCCGGGGGAGGGGTAGTTTGCGGTGACGCAGGGTGGCAAGCGGCGTGTTCCGCCAAAATGAAAGCTCCTTTTTTGTGAGGAGCTGCCATGGCTCGCACCGCGCGCTTGTTTTTGCCTGGAATGCCCTTGCATGTGGTGCAGCGAGGGGCGGACAGGCAAGCATGTTTCCTTGATGCCGATGATTACCTGCGATATTTGTCTTATTTGAGCCAGGCGTTGCAAGCGAATCCATGCAGAATCCATGCTTATGTACTCATGACAAATCATGTGCATTTGCTGTTGTCAGCAGACACTTCCACTATTCCCTCTGGTTTAATGAAATCGCTTGCGCAGCGGTATGCGCAATACTTCAATTGGCGTTACGGAAGGACTGGAAGCATATGGGATGGCCGTTATAAGTCTTGCCTGGTGCAAGATGAGTTATACCTACTGGTTTGTCAGCGTTATATCGAACTCAATCCGGTTCGTGCTGGGATGGTTGACTTGCCAGGAGCGTATCGTTGGTCCAGCTATCGCTGTAACGCGTGTGGCGAGCTTGATAGCCTGGTAACTGCACATCCGCTGTATTGGCGTTTGGGGGGAAGTCAGGTGGAAGCACAGGCTGCCTATCGTGAACTTTTTCAACGGGATTGGTCGTTGAGAGATTTGAGTCAGTTGCGCGCCAGTATCAATGCCGAATTTGCACTTGGTGATCAGGATTTTTTGCGACATGTTGCAGAACGCGGAGATCAGCCGCAGGCGTAAGCTTGGGGTCAGACCCGGCGGGTCTGACCCCAGGGCTAGTTACGTTCGCGCAGGATGCGGTTCACGCCGGCCACTCTGCGTACATTGCGCAGCAGGGCGGCCAGGTGGACCCGGTCCTTGACTTGCACGGTGAAGCGCAGCTGGTCGAGGACGTTGTCCTTGTCTTCGTCCATGCCCACATAGATGATATTGGCGTCGGATTCGCCGATTTCGGCGGCCACGCGTGCCAGGATGCCCCGCTCGCTGTTGATCAGCACCTTGATGCGGCAGTCGAAACGGCGGTTCAGTTCGGTTCCCCAGCGCACGGCGATCCAGCGGTCCGGTTCCTTGGCGCGCTGGCGTTTCGCTTGCGAGCAGTCGCTCGTGTGCACGAGCAAGCCCTGGTCGCGGCGCAGCTGGCCGATGATCTGGTCGCCAGGGATCGGCAAACAGCATGGCGCCAGTTGCACGGAGACGCCTTCGCTGCCGCAGATGGTGACGGGGTCGAGCTCGCTGCCGCTGTTGTGTTCCACGGGCATGCTGGCCGCTTCGCCGCCGATCAAGCCGAAGATATGGCGCGCCACCAGGGTAGCCATGCGTTTGCCGATGCCGATGTCCGCGTACAGCTCGTCCATGGAATTGGCGCTCGATTCGTTGAGCAGGCGTTCGACCAGCGGTGCTTGCAGGTCGGCGTCGATGTTCAGGGTGTGCAGCGCCTGCGACAGCAGTTGCTGGCCCAGGGCGATCGATTCGGGCAGGTTGATCGTGCGCAGATGGTGGCGGATGGCCGAACGGGCCTTGCCGGTGCGCACGAACGACAGCCACGTCGGGCTGGGGCGCGACGAAGAATCGGTGATGATTTCCACGATGTCGCCATTGTGCAGCTCGGTGCGCAGGGGCGAGGTTTCGTTGTTGATCTTGACGGCTACGGTCTGGTCGCCGATGCCCGTGTGGATCGAGTAGGCGAAGTCGATGGCCGTGGCGCCGCGAGGCAGGGCGATGATCTTCGACTTCGGCGTAAACACGTAGACGGAATCGGGGAACAGGTCGACCTTGACGTGTTCGAGGAATTCGGCCGAGTCGCCCGTCTGCTGCTGGATGTCGAGCAAGGATTGCAGCCACGCATGGGTGCGCTGCTGCAGGTCGGACGGGTTCGATTCGCCGCTCTTGTAGAGCCAGTGCGCCGCCACGCCCGATTCGGCCGTGCGGTGCATTTCCTGCGTGCGGATCTGGAATTCCACGGGCGTGCCGTACGGGCCGATGACGGTCGTGTGCAGCGACTGGTAGCCGTTCAGCTTGCGGATCGCGATGTAATCCTTGAACTTGCCCGGCATGGGCTTGTACAGGCTGTGCAGGGTGCCCAGGGTCACGTAACAGTCGGCAAAACTGCCCACCACCACGCGGAAGCCGTACACGTCCAGCACTTGCGAGAACGACAAATGCTTGCTGCGCATCTTTTTATAGATGTCGTACAGGGTCTTTTCGCGGCCCGTGACGTCGGCCTCGAGCTCGGCCATGGACAAGGTGCTTTTCACCGCTTCCATGATCTTGTTGACCACTTCGCGCCGGTTGCCGCGCGCCGCCTTGACAGCTTTCGCCAGGGTGCGGTAGCGCATCGGGTACAGGTGCGAGAACGACAGGTCCTGCAGCTCGTGGTAGATGTTGTTCAGGCCGAGGCGGTGTGCGATCGGCACGTACACTTCCATGGTCTCGCTGGCGATGCGGCGCTTTTTCGCCGCCGTCATGAAGTCCAGCGTGCGCATATTGTGCAGGCGGTCGGCCAGCTTGATCAGGATCACGCGCACGTCGGACGCCATGGCCAGCAGCATCTTGCGGAAGTTTTCCGCCTGTGCTTCGATCTGGCTCTGGAATTCGATCTTTTCCAGTTTCGACAGGCCATCGACCAGGTGCGCCACCGGTGCGCCGAAGCGCTCGATCAATTCATCCTTCTTGACGTCCTGGTCTTCCATCACGTCATGCAGCAGGGCGGCCATGATGGCTTGCGCGTCGAGCTTCCAGTCGGCGCAGATTTCGGCGACGGCGATCGGATGCGAGATATACGGCTCGCCCGAGCGGCGCATCTGGCCCAGGTGCATTTCGTCGGAGAAGCGGTAGGCTTCCTTGACTTTCTTCAGGTCGGCGGGAGACAGGTATTCGGCCAGCTTGTCGGCCAGATGGCTGACGGAGGCCACGCCGAGGGCGGGCGCTGGCGGTGCTGCGGGGGTGTTGCTGCCGGACGTGCCGGTGCCGGGCGCGGAAGCGCCCTGCGGTTTTGCCGCCTGGCGCGGGGCCAGGGGCGGCAGTGCTGCGGAAGTCGTGTCGGCTGGGGTCAGACTCATAAAACGTCGCGTTGCTTCACAGTGTGAATAAAGGATACGGTAGAACCAGGGGTCAGCACTGTTCCGGCACGCGGGTTCCCAATTACATCGGGACCTTTTTCAGCATTTCGATGCCGACTTTACCGGCAGCGATTTCACGCAGTGCGACAACGGTAGGCTTGTCCTTGGCTTCCACCTTAGGGGTGTGGCCTTGCAACAACTGACGTGCGCGATAGGTCGCAGCCAGGGTCAGCTGGAAACGGTTAGGGATCTGCTTCAGGCAATCTTCGATTGTGATACGGGCCATAGTAACTCCTAAATTTGTGTGCGTGGTGCTGTGTGAACTGGCGTGCAGAGACGATTATTCTGCGTGCAGGCCCAGCTGGGCGAATAGCGATGCGTTGCGGGCCGCTTGTTGCGCAAACCGGCAACGGGCCGCTCTCACGATCGCGCTCAGTTCGGACAAAGCGACCGTAAACTCTTCATTGATAATAACATACTCGAACTCGGGAGCGTGTGCGATTTCGCCGCCGGCCGCCAGCAGGCGGCGCGTGATCACGTGCGGCTCGTCCTGGCCGCGCTTGTTCAAGCGTTCTTCCAGCGCATCGATCGACGGCGGCAGGATGAAAATGCCGGCCGCGCGGGGGAATTGCTTGCGCACCTGGCGCGCGCCCTGCCAGTCGATTTCCAGCAGGATGTCGGTGCCGGCGGCCATTTGCTGTTCCACCATGATGCGCGAGGTGCCGTAGTAATTGCCATGCACTTCCGCCCATTCCAGGAATTCGCCCTGGTCGGCGCGCGCGACAAAGTCTTCCGCCGTCGTGAAATAGTACTCGCGGCCATGCTGCTCGCCCGGACGGGGCGCGCGCGTGGTGGTCGAGATCGACAATTTGATGCCGGGCTCTTGCGCCAGCAATGCATTGACCAGTGTCGATTTGCCGGCGCCCGATGGCGCGGCAACCACGAACAGGCTGCCGGAGAAGGCGGTAGGGTGGCTCATGCGGATCTTTCAATAATCGTGTTGTTGGCGCCGATGCTCGCGCAAGCGGCGCCCAATCCGCTATTTTACCAAGAGGCAAGGCGGCGAGCCAGTCCCAAAGCGGCCGGCATGGAGGATGCCTGGCCAGGCTGGCCCTTATTCCAGGTTCTGCACCTGTTCGCGCATCTGCTCGATCAGCAGCTTCAAGTCCATCGAGGCGTCGGCCAGTTCCTTGACGGACGCCTTGGCGCCCAGGGTATTGGCTTCGCGGTTCAGTTCCTGCATCATGAAGTCGAGGCGCTTGCCCACTTGCCCGCCCTTGGTGAGGATGTGGCGCGTTTCGCCCAGGTGGGCCGACAGGCGCGCCAGTTCTTCCGATACGTCGATGCGGATGCCGTACAAGATCACTTCCTGGCGGATGCGCTCCATGGCGTCCTGGCGCGACAGGGCCGAATTCGAACCCTGGCTGGCCAGACCCAGCGCGTCCTGCATGCGCTCGATGGCTTTTTGCTGGAAGGCCGCCACCACTTGCGGTATCAATGGCGTGATGCGCTTGACGATGGCTTCCATCGCTTCGATGCGCGACACGAGCACGGCTTCGAGCGCCGCGCCTTCGCGCTTGCGGCTGTCGACGAAAGCGGCCACGGTGCGCTTGGTCAGCGCGCCCACGTCCGCCTGCAAGGATTCCTGTCCCACTTGCGCTTCTTCGATGACGCCAGGCCAGCGCAGCAGTTCGGCCACCGTCATGACGGGCGCGGAGACAAAATGCTGGCCCACTTCGTTTTGCAGGCGCGCCAGTTCGGTCAGCAGGGGCAGGTTCAGCGCCTGCGTGCCGGCCGTTGCGGCCTTGCGGCCAAAGCTCAGGCGTACCTCGACTTTGCCGCGCGTGATGGCGGACATGACGGCGGCGCGCAAATCAGGCTCCAGGGCCCGCAGATCGTCGTTGATCCGGAATTGCAGGTCGAGAAAGCGTGAGTTGACGCTCTTGATTTCAATTGTCAGTGTGCCTGCAGCACCTTCGCTGGTGGCAACCGCGTAGCCTGTCATGCTTGAAATGCTCAAAGGATTCCCCGATTTGGTCTTGTATACAGTCACTTATACACTTAATCAGCCAGCGCAGGCAATACCGCCCGCGCCGCAAAACAGGACCGAAGTGCTCGATGGCCTGGAAATTGCTGAATAGTGTGCGTTTTACGGCATTGTAAAGAAAATTGTGTTTGGCGGGGCAGGATTGTATGGATCATGTGTGCGCCGCCCGCCATTGCGCCTTGCGCTGTTGCATGGCCGCAAATAGACGGGCGCGCGGTGGTAGAATCGCTGCCGCAACCCCAATCACACAGGACATCCCCATGACATTCGAATCCCGCCCGAGCGGCCGCGCCGTCGATGCGCTGCGCGCCATCCGCATCACCCGCCAGTACACCAAGCATGCCGAAGGCTCGGTGCTGATCGAGTGCGGCGACACCAAGGTCATCTGCACCGCCAGCATCGAAGACAAGGTGCCGGGTTTCCTGAAGGGCAAGGGCCAGGGCTGGTTGACGGCCGAGTACGGCATGCTGCCCCGCTCGACGCATACGCGCATGGACCGCGAAGCGGCGCGCGGCAAGCAGTCGGGCCGCACGCAGGAAATCCAGCGCCTGATCGGCCGCTCGCTGCGCGCCGCCTTCGATTTGCAGGCGTTCGGCGAACGCACCCTGCACCTCGATTGCGACGTGATCCAGGCTGACGGCGGCACGCGCACGGCTTCGATCACGGGCGCCATGGTGGCCGCGTATGATGCGTTTTCCCAGTTGCAGGCACGCGGCGCGATCACCGCCATTCCCGTGAAAAGCTTTGTCGCCGCCATCTCGGTGGGCGTCTACCAGGGCATGCCGGTGCTGGACCTCGACTACGTGGAAGACTCGGGCTGCGACACGGACATGAACGTGGTGATGACGGAAGCGGGCCACTTCATCGAAGTGCAGGGCACGGCAGAAGGCGCCGCTTTCGACCGCGCCGGCATGAACCGCTTGCTGGACCTGGCACAGGGCGGCATCGCCGATCTGATCGCCATGCAGAAGCAAGCCCTCGGCATTTAATCTTTACACAGATTTACACATCGCCGCCCGCCGCGCCGGGCAACAAACCCGTTTTTGCCGCCGTTGAGCGCGGCGGTGGGCCAAGGTGAGGGGAGCGCAAAAGGTTTACAATGTCGGCACTTCAACCGGACTACTGACATGACTCAACGCCTCATCCTCGCCTCCAACAACGCCGGCAAGCTCAAGGAATTCAACGAGCTGCTCTCGACCATCGGTTTTTCCGTCCACGCCCAGGGCGAGTATGACGTCCCGGAAAGCGACGAGCCGTTCCACACCTTCGTTGAAAACGCCCTGCAGAAGGCGCGCCACGCATCGCGCCTGACGGGCTTGCCGGCGCTGGCCGACGATTCCGGCGTGTGCGTCAATGCGCTCGGCGGCGCGCCGGGCGTGTACTCGGCGCGCTATGCGGGCGAGCCGAAATCGGATGCGGCCAACAGCGCCAAGCTGATCGCGGACCTCGAGGCGCATGCCGACAAATCCGCGTATTACTACTGCGTGCTGGTGTACGTGCGCCATGCGGACGACCCGCAGCCCGTGATCGCCGACGGCCGCTGGAATGGCGAGATGATCGCCACGCCGCGCGGTAACGGCGGCTTCGGCTACGATCCGCATTTCTTCCTTCCCGCGCTGGGCAAGTGCGCGGCCGAACTGACGTCCGATGAAAAGAACGCGCTGTCGCACCGTGGCCAGGCCCTGCGCGCGCTGGTGGAAAAGCTGCGATGATCCCGATCAAACTGGTGGGCGCCGTTGCCAAGTCGGCAGCCAAGCCCGGCGCCGCTCCCGCGCCGCAGGAAGGCATTTCCGGCGCGGCCGGGGCGGCCCTGAAATACCTGCAGCCGGGCGCGCTGAACCTGACGGCCCTGCCGCCGCTGTCGCTGTACATCCATTTCCCGTGGTGCGTGAAAAAATGCCCGTATTGCGACTTCAATTCGCACGAGGTGCGCGGCGACTTGCCGGAAGCCGAATACCTGGCGGCCCTGCGGCTGGACCTGGAAATGGCGCTGCCGCTGATCTGGGGCCGCAAGATCCATACGATTTTCATCGGCGGCGGCACGCCCAGCCTGATGTCGGCGGCGGGCCTGGACCGGCTGATGTCGGACGTGCGCACCCTGCTGCCACTGGAGCCCGATTGCGAAATCACCATGGAAGCCAATCCGGGCACCTTTGAAGCGGAAAAATTCAAGTCCTACCGGGCCAGCGGCATCAACCGCCTGTCGATCGGCATCCAGAGCTTCAATGGCCGCCATTTGCAGGCGCTGGGGCGCATCCACGACGACAACGAGGCACGCCGCGCGGTGGAGATCGCGCATGCCAATTTCGACAATTTCAATCTCGACCTGATGTACGCGCTGCCCACGCAGACGCTGGACGAGGCGCGGCAGGACCTGGAAACGGCGCTGTCGTTCGCGCCGCCGCACCTGTCGCTGTACCACCTGACGCTGGAGCCGAACACCTTGTTCGCCAAGTATCCGCCCGTGCTGCCGGACGACGACGAGAGCGCCGACATTGCCGACATGGTGGCCGCGCGCGCCGCGCAGGCTGGCTACGGCCGCTATGAAGTGTCGGCCTATGCTCAGCCGGGCCGCCAGGCAAAGCACAACCGCAATTACTGGGAATTCGGCGATTATCTCGGCATTGGCGCGGGTGCGCATTCGAAGATATCGTTCCCGCACCGTGTGCTGCGCCAGGCCCGCTACAAGCAGCCGCGCGCCTACATGGACGCGGTACTGGCCGGCAACCCGGTGCAGGAAGAGCGCGAACTGGCGCGCGAGGAAATGGGTTTTGAATTCATGCTCAATACCCTGCGCCTGACGCAGGGTTTTGCGCCGAACCTGTTCGCCGAGCGCACGGGCCTGGCCCTCAACGCCATCGAGCAGCCACTGAATGCGGCCGAAGCGAAAGGCTTGCTGTACCGCGACCACCAGGTCATCCGCCCGACGGAACGGGGATTGTGCTTCCTGAACGACCTGCAGCAGATGTTCCTGGAAGATTAATGCGTGGTGACGGCGCGCAGGCGCTGCAGCTTGGCCGCATAGAGCGTGTGGTCGCTGCGCGTGGTGCTGCTGCTCATCGCCAGTTCCAGCTGCTTGCCGGCCTGCTCCAGCTGGCCCAGGCGCGCATAGGCTTGCGCCAGCCAGAAGTGGAACTCGTGGTAGTACGGGTCGCGCGCGATTTCACGTGAAAACAGCTGTATCGCCCGCACGTAATCATTTTGCTGCATGGCCGCCTTGCCCAGGTTGAAGTAGTGGAAAGGCGGCTGCGGCTGCAGCGCCAGCAGGCGCCGGCGCAGCGGCAGCGCTTCATTCTGCAGGCCGGACGCTTCCAGCGCCTGCGCCAGGTTCGACAGCAGCACCGTGTTGTCCGGCGCGCGCGTCAGCGCATGGGCGAACGTGCGCCGCGCTTGCGCCAGGTTGCCATGGCGGAACTGGACCACGCCCAGGGTGTTGTAGGCGCCGGTGAACGAGGGGTCCTGCAGCAGCGCTGCCCGGGCCCACCAATACGCCTGGTCCAGCTGGCCTTCGCTCATGCTTTCGGCGGCTCGGTTGTTCATGTACATGGCGAGCACGGTTGCTTCGTCGAGTTCCCGCGTGCGATAGCTGCCCATCTCCGCGGACGGCAGGAAATCGATCACCATCATGCCCTTGGCATCGTACCTGCCGGATTTGTCGTCCAGCCGCTGGCCCAGTACCAGGTTGACGTGGCCGGCGACAAAATACATGTCGCCGCTGCGGCTCCAGCTTTCTTCACCGAGCACCTCCTGGTAGCGCACCTGCAAGCCCATTTCATGCGCCAGCGCCGCCGTCATGATCACCAGCGACAGGCAGTTGCCCTGGCGCGCCGCGAACGTTTCGCGCGCATTGCGCGTCATGGCCGCATCGTATTCGAGTTTCAGCCTGCTCTTGTCGTACAGGGCGTCATACAGGGCCGCGCGGTCGTTCTTGTTGCGCGCCTCGCGCCGCACTTGTGTGCGCACATACTGGCGCATGGGCTCGTCGATGGCAAAGACCTGGCTGGCGTCGATGGCGGCGGCCGGGGCGAAATCGCTGTCGTTGAAGATGGGGGGCAGGCTGGCAGGCGGTGCGACGCTGCAGGCCGCCAAAACACAGCAGAGCAGGGCGGCGCCCAGGTGCTTGAAGCAAGGGGCGGAAACAAGATGGGGGCGCATGGTCTCTCCCTGGAGGCGCCGGCTGTCTCATGTCGCGGTGGCGCGCCAGTCCCACCTGAAACCAGTATCGGCGCGCCTGGCGCCGCTGTCAAATAGTTTCAAGCGCCTTGCCGCCGCCGGCACGGCGCTTGAAACTGTGCTTGAAAACCGGGCTTGAACCCCCTGGCTTAAAATTCCTCCCAGTCGTCGCCGGCGATGTGCGATGGCGTTTTGTGCGCCGCCGCACCGGCTGCCTTGGGTGCTGCCGGCTTGCCGGCCGTGGCCTGGGACTGGCGTGGCGCGAGTTTTTGCGTGCTGGCAATGGCGGCCTTTGCCGGCCGCGCGGCGCGCACGGGCGCCGCCGCGACGACGTGTTCGAGCTGGAAGCCGGCCGCCACTTGCGCCAGGCGCGCGGCCTGGTCCTGCATGCTTTCGGCCGCGGCGGCCGCTTCTTCCACCAGGGCCGCATTTTGCTGCGTTACCTGGTCCATCTGCGCGATGGCCTGGTTGACCTGGTCGATGCCCAGGCTTTGTTCGGCACTGGCGGCGGTGATCTCGGCCATGATGTCGGTCACTCTGCGCACGCTGTCGACCACTTCACCCATGGTGCTGCCCGCCTGCTGCACCAGCCGCGTGCCATTGTTGACCTGTTCCACCGAGTCGCCGATCAGGGTCTTGATTTCGCGCGCCGCCGCGGCCGAGCGCTGCGCCAGGCTGCGCACTTCCGTGGCGACGACGGCAAAGCCGCGTCCCTGCTCGCCGGCGCGCGCCGCTTCGACGGCCGCGTTCAAGGCCAGGATATTCGTCTGGAAGGCGATGCCGTCGATGACGCCGATGATGTCGACGATTTTCGTCGATGCCGTATCGATGGCGCCCATGGTATCGACCACCTGGCTGACGATGCTGCCGCCCCGTTCGGCCACGCCGGACGCGGCCACCGCCATCTGGTTGGCCTGGCGCGCATTGTCCGCATTCTGCTTGACGGTGCTGGTCAGTTCTTCCATCGACGACGCCGTCTCTTCCAGCGAGCTGGCCTGCTGCTCCGTGCGCGCCGACAAATCCTGGTTGCCTGCGGCGATTTCGCCCGATGCCGTGGCGATCGCGTTGGTGCCCGTCTGCACTTCCGACACCACCTTGCGCAGCGCCTCGTTCATGCCGTGCAGCGCGCGCATCAGGTCGCCGATTTCATCGCTGGCGGCCTTGCCGAAATGCGTGCGCAAGTCGCCGTCGGCCACCGTTTCCGCCACTTTTACGGCAGCCTTCAACGGCTGCGTGATCGAGCGCGTGATCAGCCAGGCGCAGACGCTGCCCAGCGCCACCACCAGCACGCACAAGGTCAGCAACAGGGTGAAGCTGCGCCCGTTGGCCGCCTCGATCGCCTGCGCCGTGGCGTCGATGGCCTGGCGCTGCTGCGATAGCAGGGCCTTGACGTTGTTCTGGTATTTGGCGGCGGCCGGCGCGAAGCTGTCACGGTAGGTGCTTTCCGCCTGCGCCGCGTCGCCCGCCTTGCGCGCATTCATCACCAGGGTCTTGGCATCCTGGTACTTGACGCGCTCGGCGATGGACGATTTGAAGATGGCTTTTTCTTCGTCGCTGTCGAGCAGCGCCTCGATTTTCTTCAGCAGTTCGCTGCCCTGTTTGGTGCTGTCGGCGATGGTGTCGGCAAACACGCTGGACAGGGTTTCATCCGTGCTTTTGGCGATCATCGAGGTGCGCGCGATGGCCGAATAGATCAGCACGTACCAGTCCGATACGAGGCGTTCCTTGGCCAGCGGTTTTTCCATCATTTGCCGCGTCGCTTCGGCATTCACGTGGGCGCTGTACAGCGCGTACGAGGTGGAGATCACGGACAGCAGCAGCACCAGCGCGAAGCCTGCAGCCAGGCGCGTGCCGATACGAAGGTGGGAGAGGGCGTGCATGGTTGGAGCTCCTGTCGCAGAGGGGATTTAATTGCCTGTGCGACATAGTATGCACTGAGAAGTGACCAAGAGGCGAGCGAAACGCGCGCTTGTTTTGGCGTCTGTTGCAGCCACGCCCGTGCTACAGATCGCCCGCCTGGCGCAAGTCCGGCTGCTCGGCCCAGCGGGCGAAGGCGGCCGCCATGCGCTCGCTTTCCGCGATGGCGCGGCGCCAGTCGCGCATGCGCGCCGCGTGGTCTTGCCCGTAATGGGGGAAGTCGCGCCGGTCCGGCAGTTTTCCATTGGGCAGGCTGGCCACGAAGGCGGGCGAGGGCGAGACGAGGATCATGTTGTCGAGTGCGCTATCGCCGCTGCGCGCGCGGCGCCAGGGCATGGCTTTGTCCAGCCAGCCCGGTACGATATGGTCGGCAAAATGCGGATACAGCACGAGGTCCGGTTCGCGCTGGTAGGGCAGGTGCAAATGGTAGTCGACCAGGCCGCCGTCCCAGTAGCGCCCGGGGGGCGCGCCGGCGATGTCCGTGACCGCGTCGAGCACCAGCGGGATGGAGCCGGAGGCCAGCAGCGCGTCGCGCAGGTTGTCTTGCGCCAGCGGCACGAAGTGGGAATGAAATGCGTCGAAGCGCGAACGCAGCCAGCTGGCGCCGTCCGGTCCGGCATGGAACACGGTGCGTTCCAGCGAGGCGGCCAGACGCGCGCGCGCCACGGCGTTGCCGGCGGCCGCCAGCAGGAAGCCGCGCCGGTCGCGCCATTTGCCCGGCTGCGCCAGCGCGCCAATGCCGCGTACGGCCAGCACCGACAGGCTGTGGCGCTCGTGCCGCAGCAGCTGCGCATCCTGGCCATCGAGGACGGCGTCGAGCAGGGCGCGGCAGGTGCGGCTGACGTGCGCCGCCTCGGGTTTGTCGGGATAACGCTGGCCCACGTATTCGCGCACCAGGCGGCGCTGCGCGGCCACCGGATCGGGGAACACGGCGGAGGCCATGCGCCAGGCGCCGATCGAGGCGCCGACGAACTGGCGCGGACGCGGCGCTTGCGGCAGGAAGTGGCCGAACAGCCAGCAATCGAGCTGGTGCAGGATCAAGCCTTTCGGCCCGCCTGCGGCGGCAGGGACGATGGCGATATCGATGGCGCGCACCCCGTTGTCGGCGATGCGCGCCCGGGCGCGGCGGCCCAGGCGGATAGTGATCGGTGATTGCATGAGTAGTCGTTGGCGGCCTGTAGCCAGGTATTTTACCGCCAGCGTGGCGCCACGACACAGTCGCGCTCGCTATAGTCCCATTGTTGGTATTAATAAATTTCTTTAAGGCAACCATTCTCTTGAGAAATGTTGCATAATATTGGACGTTGAATTTTTGGCATGTGCCAAGGATTCCTTATGCCTTGCTTTTTTTATTGGAATCGTATGCAACTGAATCACGCTTTTGTTCTGACCCTGATCGCCGCTTCGCTTGCCGCTTGCGGTGGTGGCGGTTCTTCTTCCCCATCCGACACGTCGGTTGCCGTGAACACGGCCAAGCCTGCCGATCCGGTGGCGCCCGTCGTTCCCGTCGTTCCCGCCGTGCCAGCGGCCACCGGCGAAAACACGGGTAGCGTCAGCGCACGTTTCGTCAATGGCGACAATAGCCGCTTCATCTTTACGGCTATCGGCTTGCAGAGCAGTGGCAAGGCCAGCCTGCTGGTCCAAGATACCTCCGGCGCCTTGAGCAATATCGGCAGCATCGTGCTGACGGGCAACCCGTCCGTGACGCGCGAAATCAGCGGCGACGCGGCTTTTGCGCAGGGACGCTGGTTCAAGGGCTCGTTCAGCAACAGTACTGGTGCCACGACGTTGACCGGTAACAATGCCAGCGCGCATTACGTCGCCTACAACGTGCTCGCCGCATTGCCAGCGACCGGCACGTTCACCTGCGATGCCGGCACGTTCACGGCGCCAAGCTATACGGGCGGTACGAACATCTCGTCGAGCGGCTACTTCGGCACTGCCAGCGGCACTGCCAGCATGTCCTTCGATGCCTCCGGCGCGAAAATAGCGCTGGCCATCGACGCCAGCGCTGGTGGCAGCACGGGCAAAGTATCGGCTTCGACGACCATCGCATCGCCAGGTTCCAGCAGCATCACCGGCGGCTACCTGTCGAACGGCACGGGCGCGCAGCTGATGCTGGGCGACGGCGGCGCTGGCGGCTATCTGCTGATCGCCGCCTACAAGGCGCAGCTGGCGAATGGCGCCAATTACCAGGGCGTGGCCACGTTCCGCTGCTCCTGATCGCACGGGCATGAAAAAAGCGGCGTCCGTGCAATGCACGGCGCCGCTTTTTTTCGTCCGTCGCGATTACCGCGATTAACGCAGCGCCGCGATCATCTGTTTCAGCTTGCCGGAATCGACGCAGAAGGCGCGGATGCCTTCGGCCAGTTTTTCCGTCGCCATCGCGTCTTCATTCATCATGAAGCGGAACGCTTCTTCGTTCAGCGACATTTGCACGATGTTGGTCGATGGCGCCGCTTCGGCGCTCAGCTTGCGTTCCACCGGCGCATCGCTGTCGGCCAGTTTTTGCAGCAGGTCGGGGCTGATGGTGAGCAGGTCGCAGCCGGCCAGTTCGAGGATTTGCGACGTGTTGCGGAAGCTCGCGCCCATCACCTCGGTCTTGTAGCCGAACTTGCGGTAGTAGTTGTAGATGCGGCGGACCGATTGCACGCCCGGATCTTCCGCGCCCATGTAATCGATACCCGTCGATTTCTTGTACCAGTCGTAGATGCGGCCGACGAACGGCGAAATGAGCTGGGCGCCCGCTTCGGCGCAGGCAATCGCCTGGGCCAGCGAGAACAGCAGGGTCATGTTGCAGCGGATGCCTTCCTTTTCCAGGATGGCGGCGGCGCGGATGCCTTCCCAGGTGGAGGCGATCTTGATCAGCACGCGCTCGCGTGGAATGCCGGCATTCGAATACAAGGCGATCAGGTCGCGGCCCTTGGCGACCGTGCCTTCCGTGTCGAACGACAGGCGCGCATCGACTTCGGTCGAGACGCGGCCGGGGATGGTTTGCAGGATTTCCACGCCAAAGGCGATCAGCAGACGGTCGATGATTTCGGCGGTCGAGGCGTTCGGATGGTCGCGCACGGCCTTTTCCAGCAGCGGCTTGTATTCATCCTTTTGCACGGCCTTCAGGATCAGCGACGGATTCGTCGTCGCATCGCGCGGCGTGTATGCCTGGATCGATTGGAAGTCGCCGGTGTCGGCCACCACGGTAGTAAATTGCTTCAGTTGTTCGAGTTGGTTCATGGCTGCACGGGAAAGAGTGAATGGGCTTGCCGGGCTATTGTACCGAATTCACTGCCTGAAGCATCGACTATTGGCTTGCCCACGCACTACTTACTCAATTGAATCTTGCTTTTTTGAGAACTCGCGCATAATTGCCTGGACTTGTTTATTTTGTACATTGTTTTAATAAGCAATGTGCGATGCCACTCTCCAGATGAAGAGCATCTTTTGACACAAGATATCGTTAGCGCGGTAGCCGCCTTCAACGGCGCGACACGCCTGTATGCATTGTCCATCGGCGACGATGGACAGGACAGCGGCTTGCTGGTCGAAGCCTTTGCCGCCGACGAACGGCTGCAGGAGGTTGGCGCGCGCGACATCATCGCCTTGTCCACCAGCGCCCATGTGGCGCTGGCGTCGCTGCTGGGCCAGCCGGCCAGCCTGCACGTCAGCCTGGCGGACGGCACGCGCACTCTATTTTCCGGCTACATCAGCGCCGCCGCCACGCTCGGCAGCAATGGCGGACTGGCGCGCTACCGGCTGCGCATCACCCCATGGCTGTGGCTGCTGACCCAGGCGCGTAACAGCCGCGTCTGGCAAGACAGGAGCGTGACGGCCATCGTCGACGAGGTCTTGCAGGCGTATGCGCCATACGCGCTGTGGCGCTGGAGCGACGAGGTGGCATCTTTCATGCAGGAAGCGGGCGAGCGCAGCTATTGCTGCCAGTACCGCGAATCGGACTACGATTTCGTGCGCCGGCTGCTGACCGAAGAAGGGCTGGCCTGGCGGTTTGACGGTCAGGCCATGATCGTCTTTGCCGACAGCAGCCAGGTGTGCGCCACGCCCGAGGACGCCAGCAGCGC
>NZ_LRIB01000037.1:0-79834 GCF_001758715.1 Janthinobacterium sp. HH104
TCGTGGGCTCGGAGATGTGTATAAGAGACAGCACCAGCACCGTGCCGGCAGCTGCCAGAAGTGCTGGTGGGCGTCGATGCGCATCATGCGGCCACTCCCGCAGGCAGCGGCGCGCGCGCATCGATCAAGTCCGCGTCCCGCAGCGCCAGCCACAGGGCGTCGGGCAGCGGCGTAGCGAACCAGTCCAGGTTTTGCCGCAGCTGCGCCAGGTCCTGGCCGCCCGGGATGCAGGAAGCGACGGCAGGATGGGCGAGCGGAAACTGCAGTGCCGCAGCCTGCAGCGGCACGCCGAATTCACGGCAGACGGCGTCCAGGCGCGCCACGCGCTTGAGTATCGCGGCCGGCGCATCGGCGTAGTTGAATTTGCCGTTCCCGGCCAGCACGCCCGAATTGAACGGGCCGCCGATCACGATGGCGTTGCCGCGTTCCACGCACAGGTCCAGCAACGGCGACAGCGAGGCTTGTTCCAGCAAGGTATAGCGGCCGGCCAGCAAGGTGCAATCGAGGTCGAATTCCGCCATCGCGCGCAGCACGATTTCGCATTCATTGACACCTAGGCCCACGGCCTTCACCTGGCCGCTGGCGCGCAGTTCATCGAGGGCGCGAAAACCGCCACCGGCCGTCAGTTGGCGCCAGTAGTGCTGATCGTGTTCGCCATGCGTGGCCTTGCCGATATCGTGCACGAACAGAATGTCGATGCGGTCCAGCCCCAATCTTTGCAGGCTGTCCTCGTGCGAACGCAGCACGCCGTCATACGTATAGTCGTAATGGGGACGGAACGGCAGCGGCGCGGCAAAGCCGTCGTCGCCGGGGCGCACGGAGGCGTCGGGCCGCATCAGACGGCCCACCTTGGTGCTGATCACAAATTCATGGCGGGGCCGCTCGCGCAGCGCCGCGCCCACGCGGCGTTCGGACTGGGTATAGCCATAGAACGGCGCCGTGTCGAAGAAGCGCACGCCGGCATCCCACGCGCCATCGAGCGTGATGCGCGCCTGCGCGTCGCTGACGGGCTGGTACAAGCCGCCTATCGGCGCGCAGCCCATGCCGATGCAGGGCAGCGACAGGCCCCCGCGCAGCAAGGTATGCAATTGTGTGACATCCATGAATCCGGCCCTCAAGCGGCGCGCAATGGGAAGCAGCCTGGCCCCACCGCGTCGAATTGTTTATAGGTCAGCACGAATTCCTGATGGCCCAGGTCTTCCGAGCGGCTCAGTTCTCCGTTGGCCACGTTCAGCACGGCGGCGACGATCTCCGCACCCACTTCTTCGAGGCTGGCTTCGCCCGTGAGGATCTTGCCCGCGTTGATATCCATGTCGTCGGCCAGGCGCTCGAAGGTTTGCGGATTGGCGCACACCTTGATGACGGGCGAGATCGCGGAACCGACGACGGAACCGCGGCCCGTGGTAAACAAGGTGATGTGGGCGCCGCAGGAAATGAGTTCGACGATTTCCGCGTTGTCGGACACGTTCGGGAAGCCGAAGCGCGGCTCGCCGTCCGGCACCACGTCGAGCAGGTACAGGCCACCTCCGGCCGGCTGGTCGCCCGGCTTCAAAATGCCGACGATGGGCGAGGAACCGCTCTTGGCGTAGGCGCCCAGCGACTTTTCTTCCTGCGTGGTCAGGCCGCCATCGGCGTTCCCCGGCGAGAAGCTGCCATGGCCCATGATGGTGTAGTAGCGGGCCGCCTTGGCCACGGTTTCGACGATGGCATTGCCCAGGTCCGGACTGACGGCGCGCCGCTGCATGTGGTATTCGCAGCCCACCAGTTCGCCCGTCTCTTCGAAGATGCAGGGGCTGCCGGCCGCGATCAGGGTGTCGAACGCGACGCCGACGGCCGGGTTGGCGCTGATGCCGCTGGTGCTGTCGGAGCCGCCGCAGATGGTGGCGACGACCAGTTCATCGATCCCCATCGGCACACGCTCCTGCCGCGCCAGGTGTTCCAGCGCCCAGCTGATCCACTCAACACCGCTGCTCACGCTGGGACGGGTGCCGCTGTTTTCCTGGATGGTAATCGTGTGCACGGGGCGGTCGCTGTCGGCCACGGCGCTGGAGAGGCCATATTTGTTGAAGCCTTCGCAGCCCAGGGAGACCAGCAGCACGGCGCCCACGTTCGGGTGCGTCAGCAAACGGCGCATCACCTGGTCCGCGTATTCATTGGGGAAGCAGCCCGTAAAGCCGATCAGGTGCACGGGCTGGCCGGGAAAGGCATTGACCATCAGGCGCGCCACATGGTGCGCGCATTCGACCATATAGGCCACGACCACGATATTACGGATGCCCTTGCGGCCATCGGCACGCAGGTAGCCCGACAGGGCGGGTGTCGTTACGGGAGCGTTCATGCTTGGTCGTCCTTGTCCAGGAAATGGTGGCCGTCCTGGCCCAGGGTAAACGTGGGGATGTAATCGCTTGCCAGGTTGTGCGTATGGATATGCTCGCCGATGGCGACGGGGGCCGTGATGCTGCCGATCAGGGCGCCGTAACGCAGCACCTTGTCGCCCACGGCCAGCGCGCGGCGCGCCACCTTGTGGCCGATGTGGATGTTTTGCGCCAGGGTGACGGGCACGCCATCGATGGCGACGACGTCGCCGCAGGCCAGGGCTGTCCTGGCGATCAGGCAGTTATCCTCGGGCGACATCAGCAGCAGGCTGCTAGGCTGGGAAGCGAGGCTCATGGCGCACCCTCCCCGGCAAAAACGGCTAGGCGGCCGGCTGGCTCAGTTTTTCCCGCGTGCCGATCGACGACAGCATGGTGCTGCGCGAGGAATCGAGATGCGAACGCATGCACTCGAGCGCCTTCGGTATGTCGTGCTCGGCCAGCGCGTGCAGGATCGCCAGGTGCTCCTGCACCGCGTATTTGTTGCGGCCCTTTTCCTCGCCCTTGTCCCACTGGTAGTGATAGTGAAACACGAACGAGACGATATCGTAGAAGCCCTGCGCGAAGCGGTTGTTCAAGAGGCCGATCAGGAAGGTGTGGAACTCGCGGTCCAGCGCCGGAAACGCGTTGTGGCGCGTGTCGATCCTGGCGGCCAGCTTCTCGTGCTGCTTGATCAGCCGCGCCAGTTCCGCATACGCCGGATCGCCATGCGGCAGGTGCGCAAACTGCTCCACGGCCGCCATCTCGAACATGCGCCGCATGTCCGCCAGTTCGGTGGCGAACGAGCGGTCGAACGCGCACAGGCGCCAGCCGCCGCGCGGCTTCTTTTCGATCAGGCCGAAGCGCGAAAAGCCGATCAGGAATTCGCGCACGCTGACGGTACTGGCGCCCGCCTCGCGCGCCAGCTCCGCTTCCGAGAATTCCGCGCCGGGCGGCATGTCGCGCTGGTACACGCGTTCCATCAGCACTTGCTGGATGCGCTCGGCCCCCGACTGCAATTCGGAGATATCGAAGTAGTCGCCCGGTATGGGTTTGCGCAGCAGGCGCCGGTCCGCCGGGCTGGCGATCAGCCGCCGCGTTGACAGGTAGGCGATCGCGCTGCGGATGGCCGTGCGGCTGCCCTGGCAGATCGTGGTCAGGAACTGCTCCGTCGGCAGCATCTCGCCCACTGCGACATTCTCGGCGAGAAATTGCAACAGCAGGTTGGTACTGCGCTTGAAGACGGTGGCGGGTTTGGACATGGATGAATGAACGCGCTATGCCAGCGAAAGGGAAAGTGGATGAGTGGGCCATTTTAGTCGATATCGGATTGGATCGGCATGCCAGAAAAGAAACAACTGCGGTGACGGGGGCCTTCATGGCTGCGCTCCCGGCGCCAGCATGGCGCGCAGGCGCGGCTGCGCCAGGGCGGGACACAGCTGCCGCGCCAGCGCCGCCACGGGCGCCATGCGCCGCTCGATCTTGCCGGCGTGGTGCTGGGCGATGTCGGCCAGGCGGTGCGCGAGGAAGGGATTGCCGAAGCGTTCCCTGACCTGCGCCACATACGCCAGCGCCGCGTCGCCGTGCCGCGCGCCCATGGCGGCAAACACGGGCAGCACTTCCTCGTGCCACAGGGCTTCCAGCGCGGCGCGCATGGCGCCATCGTCCATCGCCTCGCGCACCGTCATGCCGGCCGGGCTGCCCCGTTCCATCCACAGCTGCGCCAGATAGGTGTGACCGAGGTTGAGCAGGAACAGCTTGCGCTGCTCATACTCGCGCAGGCTGTCCGTCACCACCAGCTGCGGGTGGCGGCACGGCAGCAGCATGCCTTCCTGCGCCTCGATGGCCCACAGCGCATACGGTTCGGCCACCGCGCCTATCGGTTCAATCGGTTCGGAAACGATGCGGTCGACGAGGGAATTGATCCACAGGCAGCCCGTTTGCAGATACCCGATGAACGCGGCATCGCAGCGCCACTGCCGCGCCAATGTCACGATCACCTGGCGCAGTACATGACCGTTGTCGGCCACCAGTTCGCACGGAAAAATCGAGATGGGCGTGGCGCCGGCCAGGAAGCGGTGGTGCAGCAGCACCAGCAGCTTGGCGGGAAAGCTGGCGGGAACGGTCGCGCCATCGAGCATGCCGGCGTGGTCGGCGTCATCGAGCTGGTAGCCCGTATCGCCCGTATTCGAGATGATCACGCGCGCGGCCACGGCCGCATCGCGCACCTGCCGCCAGTCGCTGCCGGCCTGCCACGCCTGCGTGACGGCGTCGGCGCGGCGCTCTTCATCGACTTGCGCGCCGTCCTGCCAGCCACGGATGCGTACCGGATAGCCGCCGGCCTGGCGAAACGCCGCCACCCGCGCCGCGCCCTGCGCGCTGCCGGTGGTTTGCACGATGGTGATATGGCCCAGCGCCTCGCCTGTCTTCGCCGCTTCGCTGACGAACAGGTCGGCGTGCGCCTGCAGGAAGCGGCTGGTGCCAAATTGCAGTATGGGGTTGAGATCGCTCATCTCAAACCTCGACGATGGCCTTGATGACACCGGCCTCGGGCTGCATCCAGCGATCGAGCACGCCCGTAAATTCATCGAGCGTGGTGCGGTGGGTATTGAGCAGCGCGGTGGGGACTTTGCCCGCCTTCATGGCCGCCACCACTTCCTCGAAATCGTCGACGGTGGCGTTGCGGCTGCCCAGCAAGGTCGTTTCGCGCTTGTGGAATTCGGGGTCGGAAAAGGACAGGCGGTCGCGCACGATGGATACCAGCACATAGGAGCCGCCATGGGCGACAAAGTCCAGGCCCCGCTCCATGGCGGCGATATTGCCGGTGGCGTCAAACACCACGTCGAAGAATTCACCGCCTGTGGCGTCCGACAGCTGCTCCTTGTCGCCGTCGCCCAGCTGCACCGTGCGGGTGATACCAAGCGCGTCGCGGCAGAACTGCAAACGGTCGGCGCGGCCGTCGAGCACCGTGACGTCGGCGCCTTTCAAGGACGCGAACAGCATCACGGCCATGCCGATCGGGCCGGCGCCCACCACCAGCACGCGCTTGCCGGCATCGACCGCGCCGCGCTTGACGGCGTGCGCGCCGATGGCGAGAAATTCGATCATGGCCGCGTCGTCGAGCGAGATGCCTTCCGTCTTGAAGACGAAGCGCTCGGGCAGCGCCAGGTATTCCGTCATGCCGCCGTCGCGGTGCACGCCCAGCACTTCGATGCGGGTGCAGCAGTTGGTCTTGCCCTGGCGGCAGGCCACGCAGGTACCGCACGACAGGTAGGGCATCACGTAGACCTGGTCGCCCACGGCCAGGCGCGAGCCGGCTGGCACGCTGTCGATATGGCCGGACAATTCATGGCCCATCACGCGCGGGTAGCTGAGGAAAGGCTGGGTGCCGCGGAAGATATGCATGTCGGTGCCGCAGATGCCGACGCGGCGTATGCGCAGCAGCACTTCACCCTCGCCGGGCACGGGCACGGGGCGCTGTTCCATGCGCAAACTGCCGGGCGTATCGCAAACGATACTTTTCATCATGGTCGTCTCTCTCGCCGCCCGGATCTTGCCGGTGGCATATTATATTTAACGTACAAACCAACTGTGAAAAAAATCCGTCTGTGCGGATTGTCTTTCCAGCCCTGCCAATGGCGCGTCTTGCTGCGCCGCACAACGATTAATCCGTCATACCGCCTGGCCCGAACCTGTTTGTTTTGCTGTAGCTGTCGTTCGGTTTTATAAATATACCGTACAAAAAAATGAAGGTCAACGGATTCTTTTGCGGGTTTTTTCGAGGCCTCTGCTACATTCCTGCTTGACCCTGACGTTACGTCAGGCGCCATCGTGGCGGCACGCACTGAAGACAAGGAGAAGACGATGCTGTTGAAAATCGGTGAACTGGCCGGGCTCACGGGCCTGACCATCCGCACCCTGCACCACTACGACAGCATCGGCCTGCTCTCGCCTTCGGCGCGCACGCAAGCTGGCTACCGCCTGTACCAGCACGGCGACATGGACCGGCTGCACCGGATCATGGCGCTGCGCAAGTTCGGGTTGTCGCTGGCCGATATCGCCAACGCCCTCGCCGGCCCGGAGCTGCCGCTCTCCTCCATCGTGGCGCGGCAAATCGCCATGCTGGAGCGCCAGATCGCACAGGCTTCCACCTTGCGTGAACGCCTGCGCACCCTGCAAACGCAACTGACGCAGGGGCAGGCGCCGGAACTGGCCGAGTGGCTCACCACTATGGAGTTGATGACCATGTACGACAAATACTTTAGTCACGAAGAACTGCAACAACTGCCGCTGCTGTCCGATGCGGCCGTGGAACAGGAATGGAAAGCACTGGTAATGAAGGTGCGCGCCGTCAAGGACGCGGGCGCAGGTCCCGGCGATGCGCCAGCGCAGGCGCTGGCCACGGAATGGATGGTCAAACTGGTGCGCGACACGGGTGCCCACCCGGGCCTGTTCGCGCGCCTGAACAACATGCATGCGCAGGAGCCATCGATGCAGGCGACGACCAGCATCGACGCGGACCTGATGCAGTTCATCCTCGCCGCCTTCAATGCCTCGCGCATGGCGCTGTACAAACCCTTCCTCGACGAGCACGAATACGCGCATCTGCTGGCCAACTACGGCAAGCGTTCGGGCGAGTGGCCAGCCCTGATCGCCGCCGTGCGCGCCGCCATCGATGCCCGCACGCCGCCCACCGATCCGGCCGTGCTGCAGCTGGCTCGCCAGTGGCTGGAACTGTTCCGCTCCTACGCGGGCACGGACCCGGCCACGCAGCTGAAGTTCCGCCAGGCGCACCAGCAGGAACCGCGCTTGATGGAAGGCAGCTTCGTCGACGCGGCCATGTTGCAATACCTGGGCGCGGCGATGGCTGTCGTGGCGCAGGAGCGCCCCGGCGCATAGGTTCAGGTGTGGCATCTCGTGGGCGCGGCCATGTAGAATCGGCCTTCGCCCACGAGAGGATTAACCGATGCGCCGCTTTCTGTTTGCTTGCCTGACCCTGCCCGCCCTGAATGCCGCCGTGGCCGCCGAGCCGCCCGTGCAAGGGGTGTGGCAGGGCACCGTGGGCAAGGCCAATATCGTCGCCTGCTTCAACCAGCCCAGCACCACGCAAGGCGCGGACCGCAGCGGCAGCTATTACTACACGCGCTACAAGACACCGATCATGCTGGCCAAGCCGAACGGCAAGACGCTGTGGCAGGAACTCGACGCCAAAGGCAATACGACGGGCACGTGGTCGCTGAACGCGCCGCAGAGCGAAAAGGTCACCGGTACCTGGACGGACCCGAAAAGCGGCAAGACCCTGCCCCTGGCCTTGACCCTGCTGGAAGCGGCGGGCGACCGCGACCATCCGTCCTGCGCCAGCGACGCCTACAACCTGGCGCTGGAAGATTTTCCCGGCACCAAGGTAAGCAAACCCGTCATCTTTGAAGGCAAGCAATACCGCAACCTGCAAGTGGGCGACACCATCACCGTGGAACTGATGGCGCCAGGCGATGGCATCGCGAAAATCAACGCGCAGCTGCGCGGCGTACTGGCGAAGAACAAGAAGGACCTGGAAGATTTCTATGAGACGCGCCGCGAATACCTGGGCCGCAACGGTTTCACGACGGAAGACGAAGTGTATGCGGATCCCACCTACTGGTCGCCGCGCTGGGTGACGGTCAAGTTCTACCGCTGGGCGGCCGGCTATGGCGCCAGCGGCATCTCCATCAAGTTCCGCACCTGGGATGTGAAAACGGGCCAGGAAACGGACGTGTGGAACTGGTTTGGCGCCAGCGCCAGCGATGGCGACGACAAGGCCGAATTGCCGGATCGCCTGCGCCAAGCCCTGTTCAAGGACGTGAAGATCGATGCCGAATGCAAGGGCACGGATTATGACGGCCGCGGCCGCTTCCACCTGTCATTGAAGCCGGAAGGCGTATCGTTCTGGCAAGATCCGAACGGCAGCGGCTGCGAAAACGACTTTTTACTGCCCTACAGCAAGGTCGGCCTCTTCCTCACCGTCAAGGGCCGCGCCGCGCTCAGCGATTTGCTGCCGAAGAACTAGGCGCCATCCACCATCGTCGCCACCATCTCTGCCGTAGCGGCCGCCAGGGTCCAGCCCAGGTGGCCGTGGCCCGTGTTGTAGTACACGCCCGGCGCCTTGCCCGGCCCCACTTTGGGCAGCATGTCGGGCAGCATGGGACGCAAGCCGGCCCAGGGCACGACCTTGCGCGTATTCACACCAGGAAAGCACTGCTCCACCCATTGCAGCAGCGGGCGGATGCGGTCGGCGCGGATGTCGTGGTTGACGCCGTTGAATTCCGCCGTGCCCGCCACCCTGAGCCGGTCTTCACCGAGGCGGCTGCTGACCAGCTTGGTCGCGTCGTCGAGCAGGCTGACGGACGGCGCGGCCGCGCGGCTGGCAGCGTCATCCAATTGCACGGTGATCGAATAGCCTTTCACTGGATATACGTTCACATGTTCACCCAGGCTGGCCGCCATGGTGCGGCTGGCCGTGCCCGCGCAGATGACGACGGCATCGAACAGGCTGCTGTCCTCGCCTATGCTGACGCGCACCTTGCCGTGCTCGCGCGCCAGCGCCGTGACTTCCTCGCCATAGCGGCACGCCACGCCCAGGCGCACGCAGGCGTCGGCCAGGCCGCTGGTGAATTTATGGATGTCACCCGTGGAGTCGCTGTCCGTGTAGTAGCCGCCGTAGAAGTCACCCTGCAAGGCCGGTTCGATGGCGCGCATTTCCTGCGGCGTGACGGCGCGCCGCTGCAAGCCGCCCTGCGCCAGCAGGCGTGATACGCCGGCCGCCCGCTCGAAGCTGGCCTTGTCACGGTAGACATGCAGGATGCCGGCGCGGCGGTGATCGAAATCAATCTTCTCTGCTTGCGCCCACGCAAACAAATGTTCGCGCGCGGCGATCGCCATGCGGGCCGTGGCGATGGTGTTGCGCTCGTAAGCCGGCATGGCGGCGAGAAACTCCGCAAACCAGCTCAGCTTGTGCCAGCTGGGCCAGGGATGGAGCAGCAAGGGCGCATCGCGCCGCGCCATCCATTTCAGGGCATTCAGTATCGTTGCCTTGTGGTTCCACACTTCCGCGTGCGAGGCCGACAATTGCCCGCCGTTCGCATACGAGGTTTCCATGGCCGCATAGCGGTGGCGTTCGATCAGGGTCACGTCCGCCCCCCGCTTGGCCAGCGCATACGCCGTCGTCACGCCCGTGATGCCACCGCCCAGCACGGCCACGCGCTTCATTGCGTCAACACCTTGTGCACGATCGTGTCGCCCGCCTGCAACACGCGGCCGTCCGGCGCCAGCACGTCCATCCTGCACACGGGCGCGTGCGTATCGCGTTGCAACAAGGTCGAATGCGCCTCGCCCGCTTCAAACAATTGCGCCTCGCTCCACTGGCGCAAACCGACGACGACGGGAAACAGCGCCAGCCCCTTTTGCGTCAGCACGTATTCCTGGTAGGCCGTGCCGTCCGAGGCGGGCGCAACCGTAAAGATGCCCTCTTCCACCAGGGTGTGCAGGCGGTCGGCCAGGATGTTCTTCGCCACGCCCAGGCTTTTCTGGAACTCGCCAAAGCGGCGCATGCCGTCGAAGGCGTCGCGCACGATCAGCAGCGACCAGCGCTCGCCGATCACGTCGAGCGCGCGCGCCACGGGACAGGGGTCGGTTTTCAGGCTCTTGCGCTTGGCCACGGGCATTCTCCAGGATTGAGTGGTTGCATTTTAAAACTTCTCGGCGTAGACTCCAACTGGTTTTAATTTGAAACCACTTACAAGACCATGCGCGATACGAACTCCCCCATCACGACAACACTTCCTCCCACCCTCGTCTGGCTGTTTGCCACGGCGGCCGGCCTCAGCGTGGCCAATGTGTATTACGCCCAACCTTTACTCGCCACGCTGGCGCACGAGTTCGGTATGACGGAGGCGGCCAGCGGCATGGTCATCACGGCCACGCAGATCGGCTGCGCGCTGGCCCTGCTGCTGCTCGTGCCCTTGGGCGACATGCTGAACCGGCGCCGCCTGACCCTGTTCCAGCTGGGCATGCTTGCCATCACCCTGGTGGCGCTGGGCTGCGCCCGTTCCACGGCAGCCTTGCTGGGCGGCATGCTGATGGTGGGTTTGCTGGGCACGGCCATGACGCAGGGTTTGATCGCCTACGCGGCCAGCGCGGCGGCCAGCCATGAGCGGGGAAGAGTCGTCGGCATGGCGCAGGGCGGCGTGGTGATCGGCTTGCTGCTGGCGCGCACCCTGTCCGGTGTCGTGGCCGATGTGGCCGACTGGCGCGCCGTGTATTTTGTTTCGGCCGCCATCGCTTGCGCCCTGTTGCTGCTGCTGTGGCGCATGCTGCCGCCGGCCAAGTCGCAAGGCCAGAAGCTCGCCTATGGCGCCCTGCTCGCCTCGATGCTGGACATGCTGCTGCACAACAAGGTGTTGCGCGTGCGCGGCATGCTGGCCCTGCTGATGTTTGCTGTCTTCAATATTTTCTGGAGCGCCCTGGTGCTGCCCCTGACGGCGCAAGGCTATAGCCATGCGGCCATCGGTGCGTTTGGCCTGGTCGGCGTGATCGGTGCGCTGGGCGCGGCGCGCGCGGGCGCCATGGCGGACAAGGGCCGCGCGCAATGGACGACGGGCGCGGCCCTGCTGCTGTTATTAGCCGCGTGGCTGCCGCTGGGCTTTGCGGGCGAAGCCCTGTGGCCCTTAATCGTCGGCATCATCGCGCTGGACCTGGCGGGCCAGGCCATCCACGTGACGAACCAGAGCCTGATTTTCAAGCAGAACAGCGACGCGCACAGCCGTCTGGTGGCGTGCTACATGCTGTTTTATGCGGTGGGAAGCGGACTCGGTGCGATTGCCGCCACCAGCGTGTATGCGCTGGCGGGCTGGCATGGGGTATGCGCGCTGGGCGCGGCGGTCAGCTTGCTCGCCCTGCTGTTCTGGCGGCTGACCTTGCCTGCTGAAAAAGCTGAGTGATCAATGCTTAATTCAGCATGGCCGTGGCTGAACCATGGCGGTAGGTTTTCAAGGCATCGGGCTGGATCTGGATCAGCGAACCGCTGACTTTAATCAGGTGCAAGTCCGTCAGCTGGTGCAGCACGCGCGACAGGGTGGCGGGCGCCAGGTTCAGGAACGATGCCAGCAGACTTTTCTTCAGGTCCAGCTTGACCTCGTTCGAACGCTGCTGGTCCGATGCCTGCAGCAAATACTCGACCACGCGCTGGGTGGCGTTCTGCACGGAGCAGCGCTCCACGTTGCGGATGAAACCCATCAGGTGGTGCGACAGGCTGTTCATCATCTGGCGCGCGATGCGGGGCGACTGGTCCAGCAGGCGCAGCAGTGCATGCGGCGGGATGCGCAGCAGCAGGCAGTGCTCGAGCGCTTCGGCGCAGAACGGATATGGTTCATCGAGGAAAATCATGGCTTCGCCAAAGCTCTGGCCCGGACGGATCAGTTCCAGAACCTTGTCGGTCCCTTCCATGGAAAACACGCTCAGCTTGACGAGACCGAAAACCACCACGTAGGCGCCTTCCGCCACTTCGCCCTTGCGGAACAGCACTTTGCCTTTTTCCACTTCGACGCGCACGACATCCTGGCGCAATTGTTCTAATTGCGAAGGGGAAATATGGCGGAACAGAGCCTGGCTCGATAGCAAGCCATCGACGTTGACCTTATGCATGACACTCTCTTATTAGATTAGCGAATGACTAAGAGTGTAATGCGCAGGCACGGTCAAGGCCATACGTCAAAGGAACTAGGGTTGTCTAGGCCGGAACGCCATGCAGATCAAACAATCGCGGATTCCTTGCCCACTATTTGCGCTTTGTTTGATCTCTATTTGCTTAACTCGCGCTCGACGGCGTAGACGGCGATCTGCACGCGGCTGCTGAGCTTAAGCTTTTTGAGGATGTTTTGCACGTGGATTTTCACCGTGCTTTCGGCCACGTCGAGCTGGCGTGCGATTTCCTTGTTGCTCAGTCCTTGCGCCAGGCAGGCCATGGCTTCGCGTTCGCGCGGCGTCAGCTTGTCATAGTCTTCCTGGGGCGCATTCTGCCCCGCGCGGAACTGCGACACGAGCTTGGCCGTCATGGCATCGGCGATCACGGATTCGCCGGCGGCGGCGCGGCAAATGGCCTGGCCAAGCTGCTCGGCTTCGATATTTTTCAGCAAGTAGCCGCGTGCGCCCGCGCGCAGGGCCGCGCCGAGGTCGGCCGCGTTTTCCGACACGGTCAGCATCAGCACCACCATCTGCGGCAGGTCCTGCAAGATCAGCTGCAACGCCTCGACGCCAGTCACGCCGGGCATGTTCAAGTCCATCAGCACCACGTCGGGCTGCAGTTCGGCCGCCAGGCGCACGCCGTCCAGCCCGTTCGATGCCTCGCCCACCACCTGGAATTGAGGATTGCGCTGCAGCAGCAGCTTGACGCCGCTGCGCAGCAAGGTGTGGTCGTCGACCAGCAGGATTTTGATTGGTGCGTTCACGTGTTTGTTGCCTGATAAAGATGATTCATTTGTTACGCGGCCTGGCGCCGGGCTGCCGGCAAGGCCAGCGAGATCGTCGTGCCGCCGCCGGGCGTGCTGTCGATGGCAAATTGCGCACCGAGCCGCTCGGCTCTTTCCTGCATGATACGCAAGCCGATCTGCAATTCCGTTTTCTTGTCGCGCAGGTTGGCGGCGAAGCCTTCGCCATCGTCGCGCACCTGCAGCGCAAAATCGCGCCCGTTGTCCACGCGCAGCGCCACGTTGCTCGCTTGCGCGTGCTTGCGGATATTCGACAGCGCTTCCTGCACGATGAACAGGATCTGCAACTGCTGCTCGGGCGCCAGCGGCGCGCCATTGCCGCTCATCTCCAAGGTGCCGATCACGCCCGTCTGCAGCTCGAACTTGGCCAGCACTTCCGACAGCTTGCTTTCGAGGTCGCTGCCATGCCAGCGCGTGCGGAAATTGACCAGCAATTCGCGCACGTCCTGGTAGCTTTGCTCGACGCCCATGCGCATCAGCGGCAGCACTTCGGCCGCTTCGTCGAGCTGGCCCCGGCGCACGGAATCGTCGAGCATCTGCACTTGCAGGCTGATGAAGTTCAGGCTTTGCGCGATGCTGTCATGCAAGCCTTCGGCCAGCAGGCTGCGTTCGCGCGCCACGGCAAATTCCTTTTCGCGCGCGATCAGGCGCTGGTTTTCAATGGCGATGCCCAGGCTCTGGCCCAGGGTTTCCAGCCAGCCCTGCTGCTGCGCCTGCACGGCTTGCGGCTGCGCAAAGTGCAGCGAAAAGCTGCCGACCACCTGCTCGCGTGCAAGGATGGGAAAGACGGCGATGGCAATGAAACCTTCGTCCTGGCAACGGTAGCGCTGCAACGCTTCGACCTGGCGGAAATCGCGGATCTGGATCACGCCCTGCGCCACGGCCGCGCCGCACAGGCAATCGTTGTTGCGGATGCAGTGTTCCTCTTCCACCATGGCGTCGGAAATGCCCTCGTGCACGATGATGTGCACGGTGTCCTGCTGCGGATCGAGGATGCGCACGGTGCCGCCTTCGGCCTGCGCGAACTCCATCACGTGGCGCAGGAAGCCACGGCACAGCGCATCGATGGCGTGCTGTCCCGCCAGCAAGGTGGAAATCTCGTGCAGGGTGGCCAGCTGGCGTTCCTGCGCGGCGCTCAGGCCCGATGCGGCTTGCGCCAGGCGGCGCTGGCGCCAGCGCGACGCTGGAAGTTGTTTGCGGGAAGGTTGACTGCGCGGCGCATGCATGAAGAACTCGAATCTGAAAAGTGGAGCGCCCGGCAAGCGCTGCGGCCTGCCGGGCTGGTGAAGGTTACAAATGAATCTCGGTACCGAGCAGCTTGACGAACTGCGCCAGCCAGGCCGGATGCGCGGGCCAGGCGGGCGCCGTGACGAACTGGCCATCCGTGACGGCGTCCGTGACGGCGATATCGGCATACGTGCCACCCGCCAGTTTCACTTCCGGTGCGCAGGCGGGATAGGCGGAAATGCGCTTGCCACGGATGACGTCGGCGGCAGCCAGCAATTGCGCGCCATGGCAAACGGCCGCAACAGGCTTGCCCGCCTCGGCGAAATGGCGCACGGCGGCGATGACTTTCTCGTTCAGGCGCAGGTATTCCGGTGCACGGCCGCCGGCGATCATCACGGCGTCATAGTCTGCAGGGTCGATCTCGTCGAAGCTGGCGTTCAGGGTGAACAGATGGCCCGGCTTTTCCGTGTAGGTCTGGTCGCCCTCGAAATCGTGGATGGCCGTCTTGATCGTCTCGCCGCTTTTCTTGCCGGGGCAGACGGCATGCACGGTATGACCGAGCATCAGCAGGGCCTGGAATGGCACCATCGTTTCATAATCTTCTGCAAAATCGCCGGTCAAAAACAGAATTTTTTTCGCTGCCATTTGGTTCTCCTATGAAAGATTGATCCCGCAAGACGTATCTTAGCGCGACTTGGCAGCCATACTGGATATTTATCAAACTTTTGCGCCTTGATCGAGGATTTTACAGGCTGAGGCGGAATTATTTGCAGCCTTGCCGGTCAAATCAAGGACACCTCGTTGAAAGGCCGGGCCATGGACAGCAGCACACTGATACGTATCTTCGACCATTTAGCCGATGCCGAGCGCGCCCGCAACCGGTTGCTGGCCGAAGGTTTCCCTTCTCACGCCGTGCAGCTGGACGCGGGCGACGACGAGGCTGGCCCCGTGCAGGGCAATTTCACGGTCGGCAATTGCGACACCCTCACCAGCCGGCTGGAACGGGCGATCAATGCCCTGTTCGGCGGCGACAACCATATGTACCGGCGCAACTACGGCAAGACGGCGTTCCGCGGCATGGTCCGCCTGGTGGTGGCCACGCGCCACGCCGAGGAACAGCAGCGCGCGCACGCCATCGTACAGGCGTGTGGCGGCAGCGATATCGAACAGCGCACGGCCCGCTGCGGCCAGGACAGGCACGGCGGCATGGCGGCCCTGTCGCGCTAGCTGGCGCGCACAGCAAGGAGAACAAGCATGGACGTCACATGGGTGGTAGTGGCCGACAGCAGCCGGGCCCGGCTGTTTGCGCTGGGACAGCAAAACCAGCTGGGCGAGCTGCAAGATTTTGTCAATCCGGCGGCCCGCGAAAACGAGAACGCCTTGAACAGCGACGCCAGCGGACGCTTCGGCAGCGGCATGCGCGCGGGGACCCAGGCGGGCACGCAGGCGCACACGACCGAGCCACGGGTGACCCCAGTCGAGCATGCGAACGAACAGTTTGCCCGGCATATCGCGCAAGTACTGCAACAGGGCTTGCAGCAACAGCGCTACAACAAGCTGTGCCTGGTCGCCGCACCGAAGTTCCTGGGGCAGTTGCGTCTAAGCCTCGATGCCCAGGTGGAAAAACGGCTCAGCCATGCCCTGGCCAGGGATGTCGCCAGCATGAACGTGCCCCAACTGGAAGCCTATTTGCAGCAAGCGCTGGACAGGGACGGCGGCGACAGCTGAACGGCAGGTGGCCCGGCGCCACCCGCAAGCGGGCACAATCTGTGGCAAGATCTGCGTTCTTTCTTTCAAAACCGGAACTTGCCATGATTTTTGAAATTGCCCACATCCAGATCAAATCGGCCACGCACGCAGCCTTCGAAGCGGCCGTGACGAAAGCCGTCCCCCTGTTCCAGCGCGCACGCGGCTGCGAGTCGATGCGCCTCGAGCGCTCGATCGAAAATAGCGATGCCTACCGCCTGGTGGTGGGCTGGACAACCCTGGAAGACCATACCGTGCATTTCCGCGGCAGCGACGACTTCCAGGCATGGCGCGGCCTGGTCGGTGAATTTTTCGCCGCCCCGCCGCAGGTCGAGCACATGGATACGGTGGTCACAGGCTTCTAGACCGGCACCTACACTGCGGGGTGGTGAAAGACCTGTCGCAGGTAGGCGAGGAAGGTCTCATCCTTGCACAGGGTCTTGCCCGGCGAATCCGACAGTTTCGCCACGGACTGGCCATTGCAGCGCACCAGTTTCATGACGATGTTGAGCGGCGTCAAGCCGACATCGTTGGTGAGATTGGTGCCGATGCCAAAGCCCGTCATGATGCGGTCGGCGAAGTGCTGGTACAGGGCAAACGCCTTGTCCAGGTCCAGGCCGTCGGAAAACACGAGGCGCTTGGTATTGGCGTCGATGCGCAGGGCCGCGTAGTGGGCCAGCGCCTTCTCGCCCCACTCGACGGGATCGCCCGAATCGTGGCGCAAACCATCGAACAGCTTGGCGAAATACAGGTCGAAGTCAGCCAAAAAGGCATCCATGCCCACCACGTCCGTCAGGGCAATACCCAGGTCGCCCCGGTATTCCTGCACCCAGTCTTCCAGTGCCGCCTTTTGAAAGTCGCGCAGACGTACGCCAAACGACTGGAATGATTGCATGTATTCATGCGCCATGGTGCCGATTGGCACGATGCCGAGCTTTTTCGCCAGGTAGACATTCGACGTGCCCTTGAAGTACTCGGGCACCTCGCGCGCCAGACGCTGCACCACTTCGTCGTGCCAGGCGCCGGAAAAACGCCGGCGCACGCCGAAGTCGGAAAATTCAAACGGGTGCTTGCGCCGCGGCAGTTTACCGAATTCCTTGACCGCTTCCACTTTCAAGCCCAGGCGGTGGCGCCCTTCGCGCATGGCCGCATCGAGGTCGAAGCGGCGGAAATACAGTTCGTTGATGATGTACAGCACGAAAATCTCGAAGCCCATCACATGCACCTGCGGCCCGGCCGCGTGCACGAGCAAGGTGTCGCCATCCGTGCTCACGTCGATGAACTTGCGCTGGAAGCGGAACACCGTCAGGAAGTCAACGAAGTCGCTCTTCATGAAGCGCAGGGTGCGCAGATAAGCCAGCTCGTCGTCGGCAAACGACATCGAGCACAGGTGGTCGAGCTGTTCTTCCAGCTCGCCCTTCAGTTCGGCCAGGGGAAAGGCGGTGGCGTTGCGGCAGACAAATTCGTATTCGGTATGGGTATTCGGATGACCGTGCAGCAATGCTTGCCACATTGTAAATTTATACAGATCGGTTTCCAGCAAACTGCGCACTATCGGGGTCATGTGTGTTTTCTCCAACTTCCTGAAGCCAGAATAGTACGCCACCGCAAGCATTTCAGCAGGGTTCGCTTGCAGGAAAGCATTAATTGCTTGCGTTTGCCAACAATTCAGGCAAAACGTCGGCGGATGTCGCCAGCCGCACGCCACGCTCGTGCATGGCTGCAAGGAAGTCGCGCTGCTGTGCTTCAAAGCCTGTGACGGGGCTCATGCAGTCCGTCAGCAGCACCAGCCGCGACAGGGCCGTCTTGCCTTGCTGCGCTTCCAGATAGTCGGCGATGTGCTCGGTGCTGGCTTTCACGCAGTGGCTGCCCGCTTCGCCGGTGACATAAATCTGCTGCGCCGGCAGCAAGGTGGCGAGGAAGTCCAGGTTGAGCTGGGTGGCCGCATCCTGCGCATCGGGCACTTCCGCCATGACGGCCGAGTAATGCTCGGTCCATGGATTGGAACCCTTGCTCAGCTTGGCTACCACTTGCAGGTGATCCACTTCCCACGCGTTGTAGGCGGCGCGCACGGCCGCGTGAATATTCTGGCCCCAGCTGCCGATCTCGCAATGCACGGGCCACACCATCAGCTGATAGCGCCCCGCTTGCTGCAAGGCATCGAGGTAAGCCAGCGCACGCGGCAAGGCATCGCTGGCGGCGGGCAGGAACAAGCGGTCGCGCACTTGCTGGGCCGTGATCTGCGTGAATGGCGGCACGGCGCCGCCATCGCCCGAGCGCCAGAAGGCTGGGTGGGCAATGTCGTAGCGGTGGTGGGCGTCGAGCGTCACGCTGATTTGCGTCAGGCCATTGCCCCCTTCGCGGATCAGCTGCGCCACGCGCAGCATGTCGGCGTGGGCGCCGGGCACGGCCAGGGCCGGTGCTGTGCCGGCAGGCAGCCATTCGGCGGGCAGGTCGCAAAAATCGTTTTGCGGGTCGATCACAAGCAGGTGCAGCTGGCGTTTCATGGCGGTCCTCGTGCGTGGCGGGAACTTGCATGATAATGGCAACATCGCCATCACGCCAATCCCGGGCCCGCCATGCACCTTCCACATCGCAATAACTTGCGTCCAAACAAATTACTCAACAGCAAATGGACAGCGGTGACACCCGTCAACAAGGAAAAACATTTTCTCGTCATCAAGGTATGCGCCGCAGCCACGCCGGATGAACCCGTCACGCACGTGGAACTGGAAGCCGTGCATTCGGGCAGAGTGCAGATCCTGCCCTGGCGCGCGCTGCAGGATGCGGCGCAATGGCATCAGGGGTGGAAGACGTAACGGCGCTGGCGCCGCTCGACCAGCTGCAATGCCACCTCGGCCGCTTCGCTGACGGCTTCGGCTTCCGTCGCAAACGGATGGTCGGCCAGCACGCGGTGCTTTTTGACGATATTGTTCCTGTGCATGGGATTGCTCGATGGGGTGTACAGGGACACATAGGCGCCCCACAGTTTGCAACCGCGTAAGGGTTCCGCCGTGTAATTTATTTCATACGTATCAACGTACTTTATCGGCACGATGTTTGCTCCAAAAATGACATCCCCGGGTAGCCTGTCTCAACGGCCCTACCCGGCGTAGGGTTGGAATACATGCAATCGCGCTTGCTCAGGATACTGACTCACTTATCTGCTTTTTATTACGCGGCACAGGGAAAAACTTGAACGCCTGCCTCACTTGAGGCATGGCGGCACGCCCACTGAAAGTATAGACGATGCGAAAAAATTATGAGAAGGCAACTCTGTACTGAACGCCGCAGGCGCCTGCCCTATTTCGCCGCCTCGGCCGCGGGATGCATGGACCAGACGACGCTGAGGATTTTCCATTGACCATCGCGCTTGACCATCTGCCACGCTTCGACGCCATAGTTGGACAATTTGTCGCCGACGAGGAATTCGTAGTCGAAGTTGACCCACGCGACATGGCGGTCCTGGGTGATCTTGACGTTGTAGAATTTTTCTTCCGTGCGCAGGGGTTCGCGCTTGATGTAGTTGGCGAAACCGACGTAGCCGGCCGCCGCGACGCCGTCGAAGTGGACGTCCGTCGTGTCGCGCATTTTCTGGATGAAAGCGTCATCGGCCGGCGAGGCGAACAGGATGTTCGTGTGCAGCATCAGCGACGACAGCCGCTTGACATCCTTGGCGATCAGCGCCGCCTGGAAGTCGGCGACGACTTTTTCAATGGCGCGGATATCCTCGGGCGTGGAGGCGTGGCGGCCCACGTGGGACGGCGCGGGAGGCGCGGTCTGTGCCAGCGCAATACCTGCTGAAAACAAAGAACATCCGAACAATACTGCACTGGCCAACTTGTGGTGCATGAGGGACTTTCATGGCGAACGGCTCGCCGGCCTGGCACGGGGCGTGCCGCCGGCAAGCTTATGCCAAGCATGCCAGCTTGGCAATCCCTCGAAAGGCGTATATCAGGCAGCCAGGGCTTCGATCGACGCGCGGCCCTTGGCGATCGCGCTGGTGACGGCGTCCTCGCCCATGGCCACGCCTTCGGCTTGCACAAACTCGATGTCCGTGATGCCGATGAAGCCCAGCGCCGTGCGCAGATAGGTGCTCAGGTAGTCATACGCGGCGCCCGGGCCTTCGCTGTAGACGCCGCCGCTGGCCGTGAAAATCACGGCTTTCTTGCCCGTAGCCAGGCCAACGGGGCCATTGGCCGTGTACTGGAAAGTGCGGCCCGCGCGCGCCACGTGGTCGATCCACGCCTTCAGGGTCGAGGGTACGGAAAAGTTGTACATAGGCGCGGCCAGCACCAGCACGTCGGCGGCCAGCAATTCATCGACCAGGGTATCGGACAATTGCACGGCCGCGGCCGCCTGCGCGCTGCGCTGCTCGGCCGGCGTGAAGAACGCGCCCATGACTTCTTCCGTCAGGTGCGGCACCGGTTGCGCGGCCAGGTCGCGCACGACGATGGTGTCACCTTGCGCGGCCAGTTTGGCGACGAATTCGCCCGACAGTTGACGCGACAGGGAACCGCTGTTGCGCACGCTGCTATTGATGTGTAGTACGTTTGCCATGATGCACTCCTTCAAGATCGATAGATGGGGTGCGGCGTTTGCTGCACTTGCACACATCATAGTTCGGGTCTACCATCGATGAAACCGTGTAAAAATAAATGGTTAGCATCGAATTTTTAGATATGGAGTTATCATGAGAGAACCGGGCCAGCCTTCGCTCGACCAGTTGCGCGTCTTCGTCGCCGTCATCGACGCAGGCGGTTTCGCCCACGCGGCGCGCCAGCTGCACCGCACGCAATCGGTAATCAGCTACACCATCGCCAACCTGGAAGAACAGCTGAACGTGGTGCTGCTCGACCGCGGCAAGCGCAAGCCCACGCTGACGGACGCGGGCAAGGCTCTGCTGGCCGATGCGCGCGCCGTGGCCCTGAAGGTCGATGGCATGCGCGCGCGGGCCAAGGCACTGGCCGGCGGGCTCGAGGCGGAAGTATCGGTGGTGGTCGACGTGATGTTTCCCACCTGCGTGCTGGTGCGCGTGCTCGAGGCGTTCCAGGCGCAGTTCCCCACCGTCGCCCTGCGTTTGCGCATCGAAGCGATGGGCGCCGTGGCGCAACTGGTGATGGATGGCAGCTGCCACATCGGCCTCGGTGGCTGGATGACGGCCACGGCCAGCGTCTTCGAGCGTATGGCCGTCGGCCATGTGCGCCTGATTCCCGTGGCCGCGCCCAGCCACGCGCTGGCGCAGCTGGCAGGGCCGATTGCCTCGAGCGTGGCGCGCGAACACGTGCAGCTGGTGCTCAGCGACCGCAGCGTGCTCACGGAGGGCCAGGATTTCGGCGTGCTGGGATTGCGCAACTGGCGCCTGGGCGACCTCGGCTCCAAGCACGCGCTGCTGCGCGCGGGCCTGGGCTGGGGCAACATGCCCGAAGCGATGGTACGCGAGGACCTGGCCGAAGGCCGTTTGGTGCACCTGCCGCTGGCCGTCGACAATGGCGAGAATTACCCGATTTATTTGATCCAGCGCGCCGACACGCCGCCGGGGCAGGCGGGCAAGTGGCTGACGGAGCGGTTTGCGGAGCAGTTGCCGTTGCTGCCAGAGGCAGGGTTCTAGTTAAGCGAGAGTGAAGGTATGATAGTAACCCGCGGCGGAAGTCTGGGGTCAGACCCTCAACACCGCTAACGCAAGGCTCAGTGCCAACGTTTCCGGGGGTCTGACCCCGGCCGTTAACAGAGTCAACCCGGAGTCAACTTTCAGTTACAAGGATTCACCATGGCCGGCATCGACGACTTCGTCAACAAACAAAAACCTGGCGCGCGCTTCGTCATCACGGCGCAGATGCTGCGCATGACGCCGCAGCAGTTCGACTCGCTGGCGCAGGAATGGATGGAAGACGGCGGCCCCGGCTTCGACGTGGCCGGCATACCGCACCGCGTCGTCGTCGACGGGCAGTTTTATATCGGCAGGATCACCGTGCAGCGGCACGGCGATCCTGCCTGAGGACTACTCGACGCCCAGCACGTGCAGGCGCCGGCGCAGGCGCGCCACTTCTTCCGACAGGTCGACCACCAGCGCGGCCAGTTCGGCGTTCGCGTCGAACACGGATTCGATTTCATGCAGGCGGCGCGCGCGCACCAGGTCCAGGCTCGTGAAGCGCCAGGCCGTCAGCTGGCCCGCCGGCGGGCCGTCCTGCAGCAGCACACCCGTCCGCACGTGCTGCACCACCCAGTCCGGCTCCACGGCGCAGGCGCGCGCCAGCTCTTCCAGGCTCAGGGCACGGTCTTCCAGCAATTCGCCAATTACCTTGTTTGTCATGATCTAGCCTCCCAGCTTCTGGCGCGGATTGAAAGCCATCTCGCGCGCCATGGTTGCATACAGTTCGCGCGCCTTGTCGTCGTTCGCCGGCGGCAGCACCACTTCCAGCAGCAGATACAGGTCGCCCGGCTGGGCGGCGGGAATGCCGCGTCCCTTCAGGCGCAGCTTGCGCCCCGTCTGCGAATTGGGCGGCACGGTGACGGTCACCGTGCCCGATGGCGTGGGCACGTCGATGTCGCCGCCCAGCGCCGCTTCCCATGGCGTGACGGGCACCGTCTCGAAGACGTCGCGCCCTTCCACCTTGTAGCGCGCATCGGGACGGAAGCGGATTTCCAGGTATAAATCGCCGGCGGGCGCGCCGCCGCTGCCGGGATTGCCCTGTCCCTTCATGCGCAGCTGCTGGCCTTCCGTGACGCCTTTCGGTATCGTCACTTCCAGGGTGCGCTCGCGCGTCACCACGTGGCCTTGCGCATCCGCTTCGGGCACGCGCATGACGATGTGGCGCTTGGCGCCCTGGTAGCTGTCCTGCAGGTCGATGGTGATGGCGGCGTGGCTGTCCTCGCCCTGCATCTGGAAGGTGCTGTTGGCGCGGCGCCGTCCGCCCACGTGGGCGAACAGGTCGGCAAAGAAATCGCTGTCGTCGGCGCCCGACGATTCGTAGCCCGCACCCCAGTCCGGCGGTGGACGGAAGGGCTGGCCTTGCGCGCCCTGGTTGCGGCCCAATTCATCGTAGGCCGCGCGCTTTTCCGCGTCGCCCAGCACGCCGTAGGCCTCGTTCAGGGCCTTGGTGCGCTTGTCGGCGTCCGGCTCCTTGCTGACATCGGGATGGTATTTGCGCACCAGTTTGCGGTACGCTTTCTTGATATCGGCCTCGGACGCCGTCTTCTCGACGCCAAGTTCCTTGTAGTAGTCCTTGTATTCCACCGTGCCTGCTCCCCATGGTTGAAGTGCCTATGGGAAGAGTACACGAATTGGTCAAAGGACAGCGTGCGCACAATACAGCGCCGCCCGGCGGCGGGATCAGCGCACGCGGCGCACCGAAGAAATGCGGCGGTCGAGGCCACCGTGCAGGCGGCCGTAGCTGCCTGGTCCCATCACCACGCAGCGGCCGCGGAAGTTGGCGTCGACGCAGAATTCCCAGCGGCCGTAATTGACGACGACCGATTCGGCGCGGTCATTGAAACCATAGCGGCTCAAGTCGTGCACTTCGCGGTCCAGGCGCACGGGGCGGCCGCGCATGCCGGCGTCGGGGAACAGCAGCACGGCGCCATTCGCGTCGGGACGGTGGCCGCCGCCGTGGCCCGGATAACCGGGATAGGGGCGCTCCGGCTCAGGACGCGGGGGGCGCGGCGGATACGGTCGGTGGTCGCCGCCGCCATGGCCCGGGCGGCCCACTTCGCGCACGGAGGAAACGGCGTCGTTCATGCCCGGCATGCTGCCGTAGCGGCCAGGTCCGAAGGTACGGCAGTTGCCACGGTAATTGGCGTCCTTGCACACTTCCCACGTGCCCGAGCGCACGATGATGCTCGAGGTCTTGTCGTTAAAGCCCATGCGCGACAGGTCGCCCGTGTCGTAACGCAGGGTCACGGGGCGGCCGCGGAAACCGGCGTCCTCGAACAGGGTGATTTCGCCCGCGGATGCGGCAAGGGGGGCGAGCAAGGTGGCGGCGCACAACAGCGCGGGCCGGAAAGATAAAACCATGACAACTCCAATACTGATGACATTTTCGCCAGTGTAGACCAGGCGGCAGGCGGCGAGTGTAACAAAGGGCAAGCAAATGTCAGCGCACGGCAGCGAATGTAAAAACCGCCTGGCGGGATGAACCCGGCAGGCGGCCTGTCAACGCGGCGCAGGAAGGAATCAGCGTACGCGGCGCAGCGAGGAAATCTGGTTTTCCATGGCGTTCAGGCGGCCGTATTCGCCCGGCCCGATCACTTCGCAGCGGCCATGGAAGTTCGAGTCGCTGCACACTTCCCACTGGCCATCGTTGACGACGATGGACGAGGCGCGGTCGTTGAAGTTGTAGCGCACCAGGTCTTCCGCATTGCGGTCCAGCGCCAGCGGTTCGCCGCGCATGCCCGCTTCGGGGAACAGCAGCACGGCGCCGCGCTGCTGGTACTGCGGCTGCTGGTATTGCGGATATTGCGGCTGATCGTACTGCGGCCGCTGGTACTGGTTATCGTACTGCTGCTGGCGGCGCGCTTCGCGCTCGTCGACCATGCGCGCCGACGAGACGCGCCCATCGAGGCCGCGTCCCAGGTCGTCGTGGCGGCCAGGGCCGAAGATGCGGCATACGCCGTTGTAGTTCGAATCGCTGCACAGCTGCCAGTAGCCGTTATAGACGACGATGCTGCTGGTGCGGTCGTTGAAACCGATATTGACGAAATCGTCCGTGTCGCGGTTCAGGCGCGCCGAGCCGCCATTCTGGCCCGCGCCCGAATACACTTCCAGGGTGCCGCCACGGCCATAGCCGCCGCCATGGCCCCGGTCGGGATCGCGTCCGGGACGCCCCGGGTTGTAGCCATCGCCGCGCCCCGACTCGCGCACCGAACTGATGGCGTCGTTCATGCCCGGCATCGAGCGGTATTCGCCCGGCCCCAGGGTGCGGCAATTGCCGCGGAAACCGGCATCGGTACACACGTCCCAGGTACCCGAACGCACCAGGATGCTCGACGCCTTGTCGTTGAAGCCCATGCGCGACAGATCGTCCGTCGTCTCGCGCAGGTTCACTGCGCGGCCACGCAGATCAACGTCTTCGAACAAGGTGATATCGCCCGCATGGGCGGCCGCATGGGCCCCCAGCGAGAGCAGCAAGGTGGCCGCGCATGCCAGCGTGTGTTTGAAAGGGCCCGTCATGATTAACTCCATTCTTCATTCTTTGGTGATGATTTGCCTGGCAAAACGCCAGGATGCCATTGTAACAAGTGCCAGCCCGCAGGGAAGGTCCGATCGCGCGTTCAGTACAGGCGGCGCAGCGAGGAAATGCGCTTGTCGAGCGCCGTGTCCAGCACTTCATACCTGCCCGGCCCCATGCGCTCGCAGGTGCCGTTGAACTGCGAGTTGGTGCAGACTTCCCAGGTGCCTTCGTTGATGGCGATGGATTCGGCCTGGTCGTTGAAGTTCAGGAGCACCAGGTCGCTGACGTCGCGGTTCACCTGCAGCCTCCGCCCCTTGAGGAACGCGCGGCCATACAGCACCACCAGGCCCTCGTCATTTTGCGGACGGTTCTCCTCGCGCGGATCGACCAGGCGCGCCGATGACACGCGCCCATTCAGGCTGCCCAGGTCATCGTGGCTGCCAGGCCCGAATACGCGGCAGCTGCCATGGTAGTTGGAATCGCTGCACAGCTGCCAGTAGCCGTACTCGACGCGCGCGCTGCTGGCGCGGTCGTTGAAGCCGATGTCGACCAGGTCGTCGCGGTCCGCATTCACGCCCGCCGACGCGCCGCGCTGGCCGCCGCCGGCGTACAGCTCCAGCGCCGCGCGGCGTCCATTGCCGCTGCCACCGCCCTGCCCGGCGCCGATTTCGCGCACGGATGAAATTTTATCGTTCATGCCCGGCATCGAGCGGTAGTCGCCCCGTTGCAGCGTCTTGCAATCGCCCTTGAAATCGCCATGCGTGCACACTTCCCAGCTGCCCGAATCGACCTGGATGCTCGAGACGGTGTCATTGAAATTGACGCGCGACAAGTCGTCCGTCGTATCGCGCAAGACCACGACCCTTCCCTTGAAATTGTCATCGGTGTACAGGCGGATCTCGCCGGCCTGCGCCGCGAGATGGACAAACAGCGAACTGGCGCACAGCAGAGCAAAGGCGAACGGGCGATTCATGGAAGGTCTCCGGTGGCGGCAAAGGCAAGTGATCGACATGACAACTGATGTCAGTGTAGCCATCCGTAGAAAAAACGGTGTAACAAAGTATGGGAAAAGCACAATAAATTGTTACCAAAAGCAATAGCCGGCTCTGCACGAACCGGTTATTGCAATTTGAGATGCTAACTGACCCGCATCAGCGCACTTCGCGCACCGACGAGATGCGGTTGCTCATGCGCTCCAGGCTCGCGTACTCGCCCGGTTCCAAGGTACGGCAGCGGCCACGGAAGCCCACGTCCTCGCACACTTCCCAGTAGCCGGAGCGCACGCGCACGCTTTGCACCGTGTCGTTGAAGTCGCGCTCGCGCAAGTCGGCTGAAGCGTTGCGCACGCTCAAGCTGCGGCCGGCGAAATCATCGCGCGTATAGAAGGTCAGTTCGCCGCCCAGCGAGCGCCCTGGCAAATGGCCGCGCTCCCGGTCGCGTTCCCAGTGACGATCCCGATCGCGATCGCGGCCAGGATGCCCACCCCAGCCGCCGCGCACTTCGCGCAACGACGTGATCTTGTTGGCGCGGTCATCGAGCGACGGATACTCGCCCGCCTCGAGCAGGAAGCAATCGCCGCGGAAATCGGCTTCCTCGCACGCTTCCCAGCGGCCCGAGCGCACGCGGATGCTTTGCGTCGTGTCGTTGAAACGGACGTCTTCGAGGTCGGCGACGGCATCGCGCACGGTCTGCGAGCGGCCGTGATAGTCGTCGCGCGAATACAGGGTCAGTTCGCCGGCGCCGGCCAGTTCGGCCGTCATGGCGGCGCCCAGCAACAGCGCGCAGTTCAGGGTGTGTCTCAGCATGGTCTTGCTCCATAGTCAGGGTACTGCGGTTGACTATTTGGTCATTTTGCCAAATAGAGCGCGCAGTCTATCCGCGACTGGCCCACTTAGCTGTAACAAATGATTACCGCGCCCGAGCGCCCGGGGCGCCACGGCGGACAAGCACGGCGAATGCCGGTAGAATCTTGTGTTTAGTCAAGCTTTCCGCCCATGCCACACACTACCTCGTTCACCCTGCCCGCCATCCGCACTGAAGTCTCGTCACTGTGGAAGCTGGCCTGGCCCATCCTGATCGGCCAGCTGGCCACCGTCGGCATGGGCGCGGCCGACGTGGCGATGACGGGCCATACGAATCCCGAGGAACTGGCGGCCGTGTCGCTGGGTGCGGCCATCTGGTCCATCGTGCTCGTCACCGTGAGCGGCATCATGATGGCGATCAATACCCTGGTGGCGCATGAAATCGGCGCCGCGCGCCACGACCGGGTGCCGCACATCGTGCGCCAGTCGCTGTGGAAGGCGCTGCTCGTGGGCCTGGTCGCCTGTCTGCTGACGAACATGGCGGCGCTCGTGTTCGACCATCTGATGCTCGAACCGGCCGTCGCAGCCAAGGCCAAGCTGTTCGTGCACATCATCAGCTGCGCGCTGCCGCCGTTCGCCGCCTACCGCGCGCTGTACGGCTACAGCACCAGCATCAACCAGACCAAGCCCGTGATGGTGATCGCGCTGGCCGCGCTGGCGCTGAACATTTTCGTCAACTACCTGCTGATCTACGGCCACTGGGGCATGCCGAAGCTCGGTGGCGTGGGCTGCGCCGTGGCCACCACCTGCTGCGTATGGATGATGCTGCTGGCCATGCTGGCCTGGATCAGGATCGCGCCCGCCTACCGCGCCACGTATCCATTCACGCACTGGGAATGGCCCGAGCTGTCGTCCATCGGCCCCATGCTGCGCCTGGGCCTGCCCATCGGCGTCACCTACTTTGCCGAAGTGAGCGCCTTTGGCGTCATCAGCCTGCTGGTCGCGCGCTTCGGCGTGATCCAGGTGTCGGCGCACCAGATTGCCCTGAATTTCTCGTCCGTCGTCTTCATGGTGCCGCTCACGTTTGGCATCGCGCTGGTCACGCGCGTGGGCCATGCCGTGGGCGAAGCCAATTTGCGCAAGGCCCGTTTCATTTCGTGGGTGGGCGTGGCCATGTCGCTGACGGCGGCCATCGTCTCGGCCGCCGTCATCACCCTCTTCCGCCACCAGATCGCGCAAGCCTACACGTCCGACCCGCAGGTGCAGGCGCTGTGCGCGCAGCTGCTGCTGTTCGCCGCCCTGTTCCAGCTGTCCGACGCGACGCAGGTGGCCACGTCCTGCGCCATCCGCGGCTACAAGGTGACGCGCCAGCCGATGCTGATCCAGCTGCTGGCCTTCTGGGGCTTCTCGCTGCCGATCGGCTATGTACTGGGCCTCGCGCCAGCTGGCTTCATCTGGTCGCCGGCCGAACCGATGGCCGCCGCCGGTTTCTGGATCGGCCTCGTCACGGGCTTGACGGTGGCCGCCGTGCTGCTGACCTGGTATCTGAACCGGCTGTCGCTGCAGCGCCTACGCGCAGCGCCATAACTTTCAAGGAATCCGCCATGCCGCAGCCGCGCCCCTTCAGGCAAGTCGATGTGTTCAGCAAGGTGCCCTTCATGGGCAATCCGCTGGCCGTCGTGCTCGACGCCGACGGCCTCGATACCGCGCAGATGCAGGCCATCGCGCGCTGGACGGGCCTGTCGGAAACCACCTTCGTGCTGGCGCCGTGCGACCCGGCAGCCGACTACCGCGTGCGGATTTTTTCGCCCGAGATGGAATTCCCGTTCGCCGGCCACCCGACCCTGGGCACGGCGCACGCCCTGCTCGACTCGGGCATGCAGCCGAAAGGCGCGCGCATCGTGCAGGAATGCGGCGTCGGCCTCGTGCAGATCGAGCGGCAGGCGGGCGCCGGGCTGGCGTTCCAGGCGCCGCCGTGCACGGCGCGCGCGCTCAAACCCACTCTGCTGCCGCTGCTGCAAACCGCGCTGGGCGGCACGCCGGCCGCTGCCGGCACCGTCGTCGACATGGGCATCCGCTGGCTATGCGTGTCGCTGGCAAGCGCCGCCGCCTGCCTGGCCGTGCGTGTCGATATCGCATCGCTGACGGCCTTGCTGGCCGCAGCCGGAGCGGACGGCCTGGCGCTGTACGGCCCGCACGCTGCGGGCGGGCCGGCCGATTACGAAGTGCGCGCGCTGCTCAGCGAACATGGCGCGCTGGTGGAAGACCCCGTCACGGGCAGTGCCAACGCCTGCATCGCGCACCTGCTGGCCGGTGGCGACTACTGCGTCCGCCAGGGCACCTGCCTGCAGCGCGACGGCCGCGTGTCCGTCAGCTTCCGCGATGGTCAAGCCTGGATAGGCGGCGCCTGCCTGAGCGTCGTCACGGGGTCGATATTGGCCTGAACCGGGCAAAGCGCCATCGAATGGATGGTGCCTGGATATTTTTCACGAAGGAAATACGGCCGGCATGCCCATATTCCGTGGCCGGGGCTATCGCATAAACATGCATGCTCTGGTATCGTCTTACGCTTAGGCAACGCTCAAGTTCGCCTATGCATGCAGTGCCCTTCATCCTTCCAACTACCGAGACATCCATGCGTTTTATTCTTTGTTTTCTGGCCGCGATGGCCAGCGTTCCCGCATCGGCTGAAAAGCTGACCCTGGAACGCATCCACGCCGATCCGGCGCTGGCCGGCCCCGGCGTGCGCAACCTGAAGGTCTCGCCCGACGGCGAGCGCGTCACGTTCCTGCGCGGCCGCGCCGACAACCAGTTCCAGCTCGACCTGTGGGAATTCAAGCTGAAGGACAAGAGCACGCACCGCCTGGTCGACTCGAAGGCGCTGGTGCCGAATGAAACGATTTCGCCCGAAGAGCAGGCACGCCGCGAACGCGAACGCACGGCCAGCCTGAACGGCATTCTCAGCTACAGCTGGTCGCCCGACGGCAAGCAGCTGCTGGTGCCGCTGGCCGGCAATCTGTACCTGGTCGATGCGGCCCATCCGGACAAGGCGCGCCTGGTCGCCAAGGGCAATGTGCTCGATCCGAAAATCTCGCCGAAAGGCCGCTACGTGTCCTTCGTGCGCGACCAGAACATCTATGTGATCGACCTGAAGTCGGGCCAGGAACGCCAGCTGACCACCGATGGCAAGGGCACGATACGCAACGGCGAAGCCGAATTCGTGGCGCAGGAAGAAATGGGCCAGCGCACCGGCTACTACTGGGCCCCCGACGATTCCGCCATCGCCTACAAACGCTACGACGAAGCACCGGTGCCCGTCGTGCGCCGCTTTGAAATCTTCGCCGACCGCACGGACGTCGTCGAGCAGCGCTACCCTGCCGCCGGCGACCCGAACGTACTGGTGCAGCTGCTGATCGTCTCGCCGGAAACGGGCGTGCAGCGCCAGGTGGATCTGGGCACGAACCCGGACATCTACCTGGTGCGCGCCGACTGGAGCGCGGACAGCAAATCGCTCGTGTACCAGCGCCAGTCGCGCGACCAGAAGATCCTCGACCTGGTCGCCGTCGACGCAGCCACGCTGGCGCAGCGCACCCTGCTGACGGAAACGTCGACAACCTGGGTCAGCATCCATGACGACCTGCGCTTCCTGTCGAACGGCACCTTCCTGTGGTCGTCCGAGCGCACGGGCCGCAATCACCTGTATTTGTACGACATGAGCGGCAAGCTGCTGCACCCGGTCACGTCCGGCGCATGGGGCATCGACAGCGTGCTGGCCGTGAACCAGAAAACCGGCAAGGTATTCGTCGCGTCGAACCGCGACGCCGTGATCGACAAGCAGACCTACGCGCTGGCGCTCGATGGCAGCACGGCCGACAAGCCGCAGCGCGTGACGAAAGCCGACGGCTGGCACGACACGACGTTCTCGCGCAATGGCGAAGTCTTCGTCGATACGTATTCCGACCCGGCCACGCCGCCGCAGGTGAGCATCCGCCGTCCTGACGGCGCCATGGTGGGCTGGCTGGAAGAAAACGCGCTGAATGCCAGTCACCCGTACGCCAAATACAAGGCGGACCACCTGCCGACCGAATACGGCACCTTGAAGGCCAACGATGGCCAGACGCTGTATTACTCCATCGTCAAGCCGTCGAACTTCGACGCAAGCAAGCGCTACCCCGTCTACCTGTCGACGTATGGCGGCCCGCACTCGCAGCACGTGGCTCGCCGCTGGGGCAACAACTTCGACCAGTACATGGCGCAGCAGGGCTTTGTCGTCTTCCGCCTCGATAACCGCGGTTCATCGCGCCGCGAGCGCGCGTTCACGGACGCCATCTACCACAACCTGGGTGCGGCCGAAGTGGCCGATCAACTGGTCGGCATCGACTGGCTGGGCAAGCAAAGCTTCGTCGATGCCAAACGCATCGGCGTATTCGGCTGGAGCTATGGCGGCTTCATGACCCTGCGCCTTCTGTCGGCAGCGTCCGACAAGATCGCCATGGGCGTCTCGGTAGCGCCCGTGACCGACTGGTCGCTGTACGACACCCACTACACGGAGCAATTCCTCGGCATGCCGAAGGAAAACGTCGATGGCTACAAGGCCAGCACCGTGTTCGCCCACCTCGACGGCCTGAAGTCGCCGCTGCTGCTGGTGCACGGCATGGCCGACGACAACGTCTTGTTCAGCAACAGCACGCGTTTGATCGACGCGCTCGTGAACCGCGGCGTGCAGTTCGACCTGATGACGTACCCGGGCGCCAAGCACGGCATCTCGTCGCGCGCGGGCCAGCGCCACGTGTACAAGAAAATCGAGATGTTCTTCAAGCAGAACCTGGGCGTAGCGAAGTAAAGCGCACCCGCAAATGAAAACCGCCGCCTGTCTCGCGACAGGCGGCGGTTTTTTTTATGCGTGCGTCAGATTACGGCTTGCGCGTGACGGTTTCGACCGCATCCTTGACGTCGCCAACCTTCTTCTGCACTTTGCCTTCGACCTGGTTTGCCAGGCCCTTGGCTTGCTGTTCTTCGCTGCCGACGACCTTGCCAGCGGCTTCCTGGATTTTACCGCCGACTTCCTTCAGTTTACCTTCGACTTGATCTTTGTTCATGATAAATCCTCACTGTAGTTGGTACATCTGTTGTCCTGCCCCGAAGGGCCGGTACTGCGGCTCACACGCCGTTGCAAACTGCTTGCTGCGTGTCGATGTGTCCATACTACGCTTGAGGTTGCAAAAACTATGTACGGTCCCTAACACATGCCAAAAATCAGCTAATGACGCGAAATCAGCCTGCTTTGCGCCACACGGTGGCCAGCCAAGGCTGCTGCTCGCGCGGCAAGCCGTGCGGACGGTAGTACTGCTCGACCAGGCTGAATCCGGCCGCCTGCACGTACGCGGCCCATGTCGCTTCGTCGTGGTAGCTGCCGTAGCGCGCGCCGTTCCAGCCTTCCTGGTTCTGCCCGCGCGGATTCGAGCTGAACAGCACGCCGCCCGGTTTCAGGCACGCGTACAAGGCGCGCAGCACGCCGGGCAGGACGGCGCTGGGCACGTGGAACAGCACGGCATTCGCGAACACGCCGTCGAACTGCGCGGCAGGCAAGTCGAGGTCGACGAAATCCTGCTGCCATACGGTGCAGCCGCTGTAAGCGCGCGCCATCTCGACGAAGCGGGCGCTGCCGTCGACACCGGTGGCATGGTGGCCCATGGCCGTGAACGCTTTCAGATCGCGGCCCGGGCCGCAGCCGAGGTCGAGAATCTCCACAGGCGCCGGACGGCCGATGGCGTTCAGCAGCGCGCTGATATTCTGGCTGACGTCGTGGTCGCGCGTGCCTTCGAAAAACTGCTCGGCGCTGGCGTCGTAATGGGCCAGGGTGCGTTCGGTGATGGCGTGGATGGGGTCTTGCTGATCTTGCGGTGGGGTCGGCTTCATGGCGGTCCTGTCGATATGTTCCGCCATTTTACGGTGCCGGCGCCCTGTGCGCCGGCACCGTCACCATTTGCTACCAGACGCGCACGCGCTGTTCGGGTGCCAGGTACAGTTGCTGCCCCGGCTTGACGTCGAAGGCCGGGTACCAGGCGTCGAGGTTGCGCACGGTGGCGGCGCGGTATTGCGCCGGCGCATGGCCATCCGTGAGGATTTGCTGGCGCGCCGCCGCTTCGCGCGCCTTGCTGCGCCAACTGACGCAATAACCGGTGAAGAAGTCGCGGTCCGCGCCCGGCTGCGCCGGCGTGCCCTGCTGCGACAGGGTGAACGCGTCATGCGCGGCCGCCACGCCGGCCAGGTCGGCCAGGTTTTCGCTCAGGGTCAGCTGGCCATTCACAGCCAGGTCGGAAAACGGCTTGTAGGCCGCGAACTGCGCCACCAGTTGCTTCGAGGCCGACTGGAAATGCGCCAGGTCGGCTGGCGTCCACCAGTCGCGCAGCTTGCCCTGGGCGTCGAACTGCGCACCCTGGTCGTCAAAACTGTGGCTGATCTCGTGGCCGATGGTGGCGCCGATGCCGCCGTAGTTGGCCGCGTCGGACGCTGCCGGATCGAAGAATGGCGGCTGCAGGATGGCGGCCGGGAAGTTCAGCGCATTTTGCAGCGGCAGGTTGACGGCGTTGACCAGCTGCGCCGGCATGGCCCAGGCCTTGCGGTCGGGAGACTGGCCCAGCTTGGCCAGCTCCTGCCGGTAATGGAACTGTTCCGCCCGCTGCACATTGCCCAGCGCATCGCCGCGCACCACGCGCAAACCCGCATAATTTTCCCAGCGCTCCGGATAGCCGACGCCCACGTACAGGGTCTTGAGTTTTTCCTGCGCCTGCGCCTTGGTGGCCGGCGCCATCCAGTCCAGCTTGTCGATGCGGCGCGAGAAGGCGGCGACGATATTCGTCACCATCTCCTGCACGCGCGCTTTCGATTCAGGCGGGAAATAGCGTTCCACGTACAGCTTGCCGACGGCGTCGCTCAAGGCCGCATTCGTCGCGGCCAGCGCGCGCTTGCTGCGCGGCGACTGCTGCGGCGTGCCGCTCAGGGCGCTGCCATAGAAAGCAAAGCGCTGGTCGGCGGCCGCCTTCGGCAAGATCGTGCTGAAATGGTTGATCGCGTGGAAGGCCAGAAAATCCTTCCAGGTGGCCAGCGGCACGCTACCCACCAGGGCCGCGCTGCCCGTCATGGCCGTCGGATGCCAGACGATGAAATCAGTCTGCTTGCCCAGGCCCGCCGCCTGGAAGAAGGCTTTCCAGTCCAGCCCAGGCGCCTTGCTGGCGAAGTCGGCGGCGCGCCACGCGTTATTGCCCTTGGCGACATCGGCCGAATCCTCGCGGCTGGCGTGACTGGCGGCAATTTGCTGCTCCAGCGCAAATACGCGCGCGGCCCGGGCCGGCGCATCGCTGTAGCCGGCCTGCTTGAGCATGGCGGCGATATGCGCCTGGTAGCCTGCGCGCAAGCCCTGCATGCGGGCGCTGTCGCTCAGGTAAAAGGCGCGGTCGGGCAAGCCCAGTCCGCCCTGCAGCAGATAGGCCACATTGCGCGTGGTGTCGTTCAAATCTTGCGCCACCCACAGGCCGAACAGGTTTTCCGTATAAAAATTGGTGGAATTGAGCGGGTCGACATCGGCGCGCAGGCTTTCGCCCAGCGCGCGGGCCAGTCCCGCCTGGTCGCGTATGCCATCGATCTTCTGCAGCAGCGGCTTGATCGGCGCCCAGCCCTTCGCCTCGATAGCCGCTTCGTCGATCCAGGAACGGTAAAAATCGCTGACCTGGCGCGCGGAGGCATCGGCCTGTGGCGCCTCCGCCAGGCCTTCGACGAGGGCGATGATGCGCTCGTTGGTGGCGTTGGCGAGGATGGCGAACGAGCCCCAGCTGCTGCGGTCGGCGGGAATCTCCGTGCTGCGCAGCCAGTCGCCATTCACGTAGTCATAGAAATCGTCGCCGGGCAAGACCGCCGTGGGCGCCGCCATCGCGGCGGCGGGACTGGCGGCCTCCTCCTGTGCATGCGCGTGGACGGTGCCCCCGGCCAGCGCGATGCCGGACAGGGCCAGCACCATGGCGCGCTTGCGCCAGGAAGCAGGGAAAGAGGAAGCGGCAGCAGTGGCAACGCGCATGGTGATCCTTTCAGGCAAAGTAACGACAGTAGTGTGCAAAATCATAACGCGTTTTGAGGCGCCGCAACACACTCCCCTGCCACCGCGACGCCAGCAGACATGCGGCTTGGCGGGCGATGTCGGCAGCAGCCAAGCAATCATCTAAATTATTTTCACTTTTTTTTCAAAAATACCCTCAAGTTCCGCTTGGACCTGCCGTTAATCTGGACAAGCGGTAATCCATTCACTAGTTACGGGTGTGCTCATGACCTCCAACGACGTTCTTTCGATGTATGAAAATATTGCAGGAATGACCAATAAAATGGTCGTGGCCGCACGTTCGAGCGACTGGGATGGCCTGGATACCCTGGAAAACCAGTGTGCCAGCGCCGCCAGCGCGACCATGACAGGCAAGGTGCCCGCTCTGGCCGGCGCCTCGCGCCTGCGCAAGATCGACTTGCTCAAGCAAATCCTGGCCAACGACCGCGAAATCCGCGCCATCACGGAACCATGGATGACGCAACTGCCGAACGCCATGCAGGGTTCGCGCGCACGCATGTAAAGCTTGCCGCGCCAGAAACGACAAAAGCACCCGCGGGTGCTTTTTTTACGTCTGCCGCCATGCCAGCGAGCGCGCCATCTGCGGCGCCCGGAAAACAAGGAGGGGGAATTTGGAAGGCGAGCCCCAGGTATCTCCTGGCGTCGCCTCGCTGCCGGTTGCATCCGGCGTTCGCGAGCACATCGTCGGCATCGCGAACCGCTTCCAGACCCAGGCGTTTATGCAACGCTACACCTGTTTGCCGCGCCACACTATCGTTGGTGACTGCGCCAGGCTGGGGCTGTTTTGTCGTAAAGCAAGTCCACTGAATTAATCATATCACCATCTTTAAGAAATAGGCAACGCGATTGGCCGGCGTTTCCATGTATTTTTTCAATATCTTTTTTTATATCAATTTTCGGCGCCGCCTTGCCATGCCTTTAACGCGAGAACGGCTCCGGTTCCGGCTCGGCCGCCCCTTCTTCCACGGCTTCCGTCAGCACGGGCACATCCTTCTTCTTGCGGCTAAACGGCTTGCGCAGCAAGACCCAGTACTTCGACGGCGCGCGCGACCCCGTCGCCTGCCTGCGCTTGCGCACGATATACACGATGACTGCCGTCAACAACAGAAAGAGCAAGGTACCGATACCGAGCCACAACAGACCGTTGCCGCCCGCCTTCTTGTCCTTGTCCGCGGCGGGCGCCGCGTGCAGTGGCTTGGGCTTGGCATGGGGCGCCTGCGCTTCGACGGGCGCGGCGGCTGGCACAGCGGTGGTGGCGGGCAGCGCCAGCGCCTTTTGCAAGTCGCCGATCTTGCCTTCCAATTCGCCGAGCTTTGCATTGAGGGCTGTGTTTTTCTCATCGAGCGCCATGCACGCTTGCGCCTGCTCCATATCGGCTTGGGGCGCGCAAGCGGCCACGGGCGCCGTGGCGCGGCGCGGCGGACGCAACACGGGAGCCATCTGAGTGGGCGCGGCGGGCGGCGGCACGAACACACGCGGCGGGCGCACGAGGCCCTCGGCGCGCGCGCGGGCCGCCAGTGCGGCGGCGTCGGGCGACGGCGCCAAGGGGGCAGGACGCGGTAACGGCAACGACGTTGGCATGGCCGCCGGAACGGCAGGCCGGACTGGCGCACTGACGGGGGCGGCGGCGGGCGGCGCCGGTGTCAGCCACAAGGTAGCCAGGCGCACGACGGCGCCATTGCCATTGCCCAACAATAAGTACAAATGCACGTGACCCGCCTGGATCGCTTGCCGCGTAGCCACACGCACATACTGGCGTCCACCGCGCTCCAGCGGACTGATCGTCAAGGTTTGCAAGGCCTGGTCCATGCCAATGCCGCCGCCCCGGTACACATCGGGCGAAGCCAGGCGCACGGCCACGCCGTTGGTCTCCTCGGGCGCCAGGGCCGTCAGTTCGATTTCGGCCAGCAGGGGCTGGCCCACGTGCGACAGCACGGCCATCTCGCCCAGTTCGGCCGCGCCCGCCACAGGCGGCAAGGCCAGGCTGGCGGCGGCGCACGCGATCAAAGACCAACGGGGAAGGATGCTGCTCTGCATGGACTGATCGCTTTGATAACAGGATAGATAATGGGGACTCGCCTGTCTTTAACGGCAGGAAATCGCAAAAATATAGATGGCCCAGGGTAAAAATGATGCAATACAGCATCATCCTGTGTCTTTTTGACGCCTGGAGTACACTCGATCCACCTCTATCGATGAAAGGGATGTCATGAGTAGCAGAATCGAACGCGACAGTTTCGGCCCGATCGACGTACCCGCCGACCGGCTGTGGGGAGCGCAAACGCAGCGCTCGCTCGAGCACTTCCATATCTCCACGGAAAAGATGCCGCCTGAACTGATCGCCGCCCTGGCCACCGTCAAGCGCGCGGCCGCCCACGTCAACCTGGACCTGGGATTATTGGATGGCAAGAAAGCCGTGGCCATCACACAGGCTGTCGACGAAGTACTGGCCGGCAAGCACGACGCGGAATTCCCGCTGGCCGTCTGGCAGACGGGCTCTGGCACGCAAAGCAATATGAACATGAACGAAGTGCTGGCCAACCGCGGCTCCGAGCTGATCGGCGGCTTGCGCGGCGCCGAGCGCCTGCTGCACCCGAACGACGACGTCAACCAGGGCCAGTCCTCGAACGACATCTTTCCGACCGCCATCCACGTGGCCGCCGCCCAGGCCGTTGCCAATACGGTTTTGCCGCCACTGCGCCAGCTGCGCGCCACCCTGGATGCTAAGGCGACGGAATTTGCCGACATCGTCAAGATCGGCCGCACCCATTTGCAGGATGCGACACCACTGACCCTGGGCCAGGAGTTTTCCGGCTATGTGGCGCAGCTGGACTTCGCCGAGCACATCATCACGGCATCGTTGCCGCCGCTGCTGCAGCTGGCCGCCGGCGGCACGGCCGTCGGCACGGGCTTGAATGCCCACGTGGAATTTGCCGGCCGCATCGCGGCAGAACTGGCGCGCCTGACGGGCCAGCCGTTCGAAACGGCCAGCAACAAGTTTGCCGCGCTGGCCGCCCACGATGCCCTCGTCGCCGCCCACGGCGCACTGAAAACCCTGGCCACGGCCCTGATGAAAATCGCCAACGACGTGCGCTGGATGGCGTCCGGCCCCCGCTCCGGCCTCGGTGAAATCACGATCCCCGAAAACGAGCCTGGCAGCTCCATCATGCCGGGCAAGGTCAACCCCACCCAGTGCGAAGCGCTGACCATGCTGTGCTGCCAAGTGTTCGGCAACGACGTGGCCATCACGGTGGGCGGCGCCTCGGGCAATTTCGAGCTGAACGTCTTCAAGCCCTTGATTGCGCACAACTTCCTGCAAAGCGCGCGCCTGCTGGGCGACGGCATGCGCAGTTTCGACGAGCATTGCGCGCACGGCATCGCACCGAACCGCGAGCGCATCGCCGAACTGATGGAGCGTTCCTTGATGCTGGTCACGGCGCTGGCGCCGCACATCGGCTACGACAAGGCGGCGCAGATCGCCAAGCAGGCCCAGCACGAAGGCACGACCCTGAAGGAGGCGGCGCTGGCCTTGGGCTTTGTGACGGAAGAGCAATTCGGCGCGTGGATCGTGCCCCTGGAGATGACGCGGCCCAACAAAAGTTAAGGCTCAGCCTGCATTCTCCCTGGCTTCATGTAAACTATGACCTTAGTTGATGACGTCATCAAGTGTTGAAAACACATCATTGCAATAAGGGATACAATGCAAAAAGTAAGCTTTGATTTAACATCCGAGTTCGTCGAGCTGAACCAGCTGTTGAAGCTGGTCGGCTTGTGCGACAGTGGTGGCGCAGGCAAGGTCATGGTCGATAGCGGCGTGGTGAAGGTCGATGGCAAGAAGGAATTGCGCAAGACCGCCAAGATCCGCGCCGGCCAGGTCGTCAGCGTGGGCGATATCCGTATCACGGTCGTCGCTCCAGTCTGACCCCGGCATGGGGCGCGAAAGCGGCCCCATGCGTCCAGCCAGCACCCCGCCAGCCGGCTGCCTGCATCAAGCTGCAAACACGTCGTTATTGCCAGATAAATATCGATTGCAGAAGGGGAGCGCCATGGACCATCCTGAACAAGGTACGCGCAGCCAGGAACGCCTGATCGGCGACTTGCGCCAGGTCATAGAAAACGCGGAAGAATTGCTGCGTAACACAGACAAATACACCAGCAGCCTGTACCAGAGCGCGCGCGCCAGGCTGGAACTGGCCCTCGTCGCGGCCACGGCCGAGCTGGCCCGCTTTGAAGAAGAGCAGGTGACGCGCATGATGGACGCCACCCTGGCGGCGAATACCCTGTACCGCGATCAGACGGGCGAAGCGCGCCTTCTGCGGGCTTTCGAATAAACCGTTACGCCGTCAACACCGCATGCGCCAGCCACTGGCGCAAGTGTGCGGCCAGGTCGAATGCCGGGTCCAGCGCGAATGCCGCATCGAGCGCGGCGCCAAACGTTTGACCTTGCCGTAAAGCCAGCAAGGCCGCATGCGCGGCCGCATCGAGTATCAGCACCTGCGCCTTCCAGCGTGTCCGGCAAACCAGCGCGTAGCTGGCCACCTGCATCTCTTGCGGAAACATCCCCTGCCCGTCTCCCTCCTGATGCGCCCACCACAGGGCCGCCACTTGCCAGTTCGATGCCAGCAAGGCGCAAGCGGGATGCAAGGTAAAACAGCGCGCTTCCAGTTGATCGGGATGCAGGGCGGCCAGCGCATCGGGCGCCAGGCCCTGCGCATCGGCCGCGTAATGGGCCAGGTGCACGGCCCATTCCAGGCGCGCCATGTCCGGCAGGTAGGGCAAGTCGGCCACAGGTGGAAAACTGGTCAGAAAATCGGCGAAACGCTCGCCAAACTGATTCAAATCAGCGCTATCGGATGGCATCTGCCGGCCATACGCGCACGCCAGGCCGCCAAAGAATGCCTCGCCCACCAGCGCCAGCACGACGGGATAGGCGTGGCCCAGGGTGCGGCGCCAGGTGGCGCTCAAGTTGCCGCGGTACAGTGAATAACGCTGCGGTACCGATTCTCCCGCGAACGATGGCAGGGTTGCCGCAGTATCGAGCAAGGCCATGGCAAACGCTTGCTGGCTAGCCGCCAGCGCGTCAGGCGACACGGGCGGCGGGGACGGCGGGGACGGCAGCGCCGCTCCCTGCCATGGTGGCTGCGGCGCATGGCGCGCCAGCATGGACTGCGCCTTGTCCGCTTCTCCCAGCAAGACATCGAGGGCGGGCAAATCCGTATCCCATTCGACGAGGGTGGGAATGGCACCAAAGCGCAGCAAGGCGGCCGCATACAAATCCCAGACGGGATCGGCGATGGCGGCACCGTGGTGGTCGATCACGGCATGCGGCGTCAGCAAGTGGCCGCCCAGGTGCAGCTCGCCCACGCTGCCCGGCGCGATGGATTGCATGGCTGCCAAGGCGTCTTCGCCGTGGTTGCACTGGTTCACATACAGATTATTGATATCGAGCAGCAGCCCGCAGCCGCTGCGGCGCGCCAGCTCCGCCAGGAATTGCGCCTCGCTCATGCCATCGTCGGCAAAACGCAGGTAAGTGGAGACATTCTCCAGCAAGATCGGCCTTTTCAGCACATCCTGCACCCGCCCCACTCTGGCGCACAGCAAATCGAGGGCGGCGCCATTCAAGGCCAGCGGCAACAGATCGTTGAGTTGCCGCTGCGCCACGGCGCCCCAGCACAGGTGTTCCGACACGAGGGCCGGCTCGATGCGCTCGACCACGGCGCGCACGCGCTGCAGGTGCGCCTCGGAAAAGCCGTGCGCGGAGCCCAGGCCCAGGCCCACGCCATGCAAGCTGATCGGGTAATCCTCGCGCAGGGTCTGCAGCACGTGCCAGTCCCAGCCCGATGGCTGCAGATAATTCTCAGTATGCACTTCCAGCCAGCCCACCCTGGGCCGGCGCGCCAGAAAATCGCGGTAATGCGCGGCGCGCAGGCCGACGCCGGCAAGCGCCTGGATGAGCGGCGGCATGGACAGGCCGCGGCCGCTTAGGGTTGCGTGGCCGGTTTGGCAGCTTTGCCGGCCTTGATGGGCTTGACGGAGCCTCCCGCCTGTTCGCACGTGCCCTTGGCAACATAGGTCCATTCCGTGGGCAGATTGTCCGCCTCAGCCTGGCCTGCGCAGGAATGCGCGCCATCGGACGAGGCGCAATCGTTCTGCCCCGCCTTGGCCACGCCATAGCATTTTTCCTTGTCGCCGGGAGCGGGCCCATCGTGCGCAGCCGCGTTGATGGTGGCGCCGGCACAGATGCCCGCGAGGGCGGCGGCGATGAGAGCTTGACGTTTATTCATGGAAATCCTCTTGCTGGGTCAAAGTAATCGATAAGTAATCATTTAGTCACGGCACGCCCCTGCTGCACGATGGGCAACGCGAGGTGATGGACGTCATTCTACTGAATCGGCCGTGCCATGGCGAACCATGTTCAATCAGTCAAGCTGGCAGCGGTGGGAAGGAAGGCGGAAGGAAGACAGACAAAAACACCCACTCGCCACCGTCGATGACGGTGGTGTCGGCGTAGATAGCGCGAGCGCCAGGCTGGCGCCGCCGGACTGCGCTCAGGCAGTCGTATTGATGCGGTTGCCGAGGTGAGCCGGCAGACTCGGCGCCGACTGTACTGGTGGCAGCGCTGCCAGCAAGGCAGTGGCAGTCGAGCTTTGGATATCCTGAGCTTTTTTCAGGACAGTCAAGCCAACGGCTTGCCGCGTGCCTGTCTCCGCCATCGTGGTTGACAGTTGAGCAATGCTTCCGACGTCCATACGTTTCTCCAATGAGGTTCTACCCTTGTTAACGGATGCCGCCGGCAAACCTTTAGCTTATTTTTCCAGCTTATTTTCCAACTGCAGCAGCAACCAGGCCAGCACGTGCTCGCGCGCATTCAAGTCCAGCCATTGCACGCCCTCGCGCAGGTCGGCCGGCGCCGGACTGTCGGAGGCGACGGCGATCACATGCGGGTCATGCGGATACAGGGGCGCCTGCCCCACTTCCGGGCGGAACACTTCCAGCTTGGGGATGGGATCCGTCTTGAAACCCTCGACCAGGGTCAAGTCTGCCGGCCCCATGCGGGCCAATTGCTGCGCCAGGCTCGGCTCGGGCGCGCCGCGCAGCTCATGCACGATGGCAAAACGGTACGGCGACGCCACCAGCACTTCCGCCGCCCCCGCCATGCGCAGGCGGGCGCTGTCCTTTTGCGGCGGTTCCAGCGCCAGGTCATGGTGGCTGTGCTTGACCAGGTTGACGCGCAAGCCGCGCGCCGCCAGTTCCTTCACCACAAATTCCAGCAGGGTCGTCTTGCCGCTACCGGAACGGCCGATCACACCGAGTACCGGGTGGGCGGGCATCGCATCGTGCATGGTCACTCCTTGTTTGAGAAGGAGTGATTATACGCAGCCCTACGGGCGCGACCGCCGGCGCCGGCCCGGCGCATTGCCCAAGTCACCACCCAAGTCAAGCGGCTCCGGGTTTTCCGCCATTCCCGGCACTGGCGGGCGCCGGTGTGCCGCCCTGCCGCCGGCGCCTGCCCGCCGACTTCGGCACTGTCGCGCCTGCCGTTTTGCCCGCCGTTTTACTCGCCGTTTTACTATTTCCCGCCTGCGCATTCCTGGCCGTGCGCGCCAATTGCCGGTGGGCGGCGATCGCGCCCGCCTCGGCATCGGACTGGAACGGCACGGCGGCAGCGGCGGCCACTTCGCCATCAGGCTGGCAAGCGGGCGCCAGCGGCGCAAAATCCTGCGCCCGCGCATCCGCTTCCCATGCGGCGCGCTGTGCCAGCACAGCAGCGGGCACGGCAGGCGCCGCGCGCGCTTGCGTCAGGGTCAGCACGGCGCCCAGGCCGCTGGCGGCCGCCACGCGCGCGCCCATCTGGGGCAAGCCGCCATCGGCGGCGCGGCAAAAGCGCTGCAGGATGGTTTTGATGATCGACGTGTGGTCGACCACCTCGTGGCTGACGCTGCCCGGCGCGATCAGCGGCGACACGAGCAGCATGGGCACGCGCACGCCGTACTGGCGAAACGCGGGATCGTCGTCGATCGCGGGGCCAGGCGGCACATGGTCGAAAAAGCCGCCGTGCTCGTCATAGCTGAGGATCAGCAAGGTGCGCGCCCAGGCCGGCCCGCGCGACAGGGCCTGGTAGACCTGTGCCACCAGCGCCTGGCCGGCGCGGATATCGGCCGGCGGGTGGTCGTCATTCTCAAAAAAATGCGGATCGATCCAGCTGACCGAGGGCAAGGCGCCCACCAGCGCATCGCCGATGAAACCATAGCGGCGGGCGCTGGAACCGAACGGTTCGTACAGCTCGGACGAACGGTAATGGTCGTCCGTCAGCGCCAGGCTCCAGGGTTTCCAGGCGGAATAAAATTTCCAGCTGACCTGGGCGCGGTCCAGGTGGCGCACGAAGGATTTGTTTGTGTACAGGGGCACGCGCTTGCTGTCGCGGCTGCCGGCTGCCTTGCCGCTGACGGCATACAGGCGGTTGGGCCAGGTGGCGCCCGGAACGGAGCTGTAGCAGCGGTCGCAGACGCAGAACTGCTGCGCCAGGAAATCGTACATGGGCAAGTCGGATGCATTGTAATAGCCCATCACCAGGTCGATGTCGGGGTCGCCCGGATGCGTTTGCGCATAGTCGTCGACAAAGCCGCCATTATTGTTCTGCAATTGCTGCGCCACCGACATGCCCGTATGCGACGGGTCTTGCTGCGGGCCAAACGCCGTGCGCCGCAAATGGTGCACGGGGTAGCTCACGCCCGCATGCACGTTGGCATGGCCGGCCTGCAAGCCGTCGATGTCGGCACGCCCGCCTTCCAGGCTCAGGTAGCCGAGCATGTGATCGAACGATCGGTTCTCCATCATCAGCACGACGATATGGTCGATGCGCGCCAGGTTTCCCAAGCCATGCGCATCAAAAGCACCCTCACCCGCTGCGGCAGCAATCATCGGAACTCCCCGGCCGCGCACACGGTCGCAGCGACCCTGGTTCGACCAGGCCAGGCCAGTATGGTTCAGCTACTGTTACCCGGCCTTGATGCACAACAATTCAATACGGCACGCGGTAGCGGTAGCCCTTGAAACTGAAGATGGCCGCCTTCGGCTGCAATTTTTCCAGTACCAGGCCCGGCGCCAGTTCCTCGCCTTCGTGGCGCAGGACCTTGTCGATCAGCAGCAGGCGGTCGGCCGGATTCTTCGAATAGATATAGCCGCCGATGGCGACCGGGGGGATTTGCCGCTGTATCGGCTCGGGCAAGTCGCGCATGCCGGGCACGGTCTCTTCGGCCGATGGCGCCGCCGCAGGGACGGGCACGGCCGGCGCCGGAGCGGGGACTGGCGGCTCTTGCTTCGGTTCCGCCATGGGCCTGGCATGCTGCACGGGCGCGACGATGGGTGCCGGCGGCACGGGTACGGGCACAGCCACAGGCGCAGGCGCAGGGACTGCGGGCGGGACTGCTGCCGGCACCGGCGCTGGCACGGCCTGGGCCAGCACGGCAGGCGCGGCCGCAGGCGCCGTGGCCGCTGCCTGCCAAGGCTGCCACAGCAGCAGTGCGGCGGCCACGGCCACCGCCACGCCGCCCAGCGCCAGCCAGACGGGCGCACGGCTCGCCGCGCCCGATGCTGCGCCATCGTGCAGCTGCACTTGCGGTGCGTGGATCGACGGCAACTCGCCCAGCTGGCGCTCGGCTTGCGATTTTTTCAGTGCTTCAAGTATGTAGGACATCTTATTTCCCCGCCACCATCGCCGTCGCAGCGGGCGCTGCCACGGCAGGAGCTGCGCTGCTCAGGCGCGGCTCCGCGTTGTCACCGAGCTGCATCAGGCGTATATACGTTTTCGGGCCCGCCAGGCCATCGGCCCGCAGGTTCTGGCTTAGCTGGAATGCGCGCAACTGGCTTTGCATCTCGGCATCGAGCGGCAGATTGGCGGCCGGCGCCGGCAAGCCCCGCTGTTGTGCCAGGCGCTGCGCCAGCCAGTCCACGTCGGCGCCGCGCGCGCCCAGCGGCACTTCGTCGCGCCAGCCGCGCGGAGCGCGCCAGAAGGTCGTGAAACTGCCATCGCTGCGCTGCGCCAGCTGGGCCAGCGGCAGGCTTTGCTGCTTGCCATCGAGCATCAAGGTAGCGCTCCCGTCCTGCACGCGCGTGAGCAGCGCCAGCTGTTCCGCACCATCCGCATCGCGCAAGGCCAGCATGGCGGGACGGTCCAGCACGCGCAGCTCGGCGATACCGCCCCGGCTGTGCAGGCAGCGCAGGCCGGCGCGGGCGCCCGCCTGGCAGGCATCGCCGGCCTGCAACTGCTCGCCCCACAGGGCGGCCAGCTGGCGCAGCACGGCGTTGCGGTCCGGCACCTTGGCGGGCGCGGGCGTGGATGCGGCGGCAGCCGCCACGGCGGAGGCGGCCGGCACAACGGCGGCCACGGCAGGCGCAACAGGCACGGCGGGCGGACGCGGCATGAAATGCCAGGCCAGCGCGGCCGTGACGACGGCGCCGGCCAGCACGCCGCCCGCCACGTGCGGCCAGCGCAGGCCCCGTCCGGCAGCCGGCTTGCCCTCTTCCGCAAACACTTCTTCAGCGGCACGGCGCAATATCTGGCGCGTCACTTGCGGCTGGTTTTCCACGTAAGCACCCAGCAGCGCGCGGTCGCACAGCAGGTTGATGCGGCGCGGCACGCCGTGGCTCATGGCGTGAATGTGCGCCATCAGCCGCGGCGCGAACGGCGTCTGCGCCGTGCAGCCGGCCACGGCCAGCCGGTGGCGGATGTAGCTTGCCGTCTCGTCCGCCGTCAGAGAACCGAGGTGGTAGCGGGCGATCACGCGCTGCGCCAGCTGTTCGAGTTCCGGCCGGGCCAGCATGGCGCGCAATTCCGGCTGGCCGATGAGGATGATCTGCAGCAACTTGCGCTCGCTCGTCTCCAGGTTCGTCAGCAAACGCAACTGTTCCAGCACGGCGGCGGACAGGTTTTGCGCTTCGTCGATGATCAGCACATTGTTCTTGCCCTGCGCATGGCTGGCCAGCAAGTGCGCATTGATGGCGTCGACATAGCCTTTCACGCTGGCCACGCCGGGCGCCAGGGCGATGCGGAATTCCTCGCAGATCGACAGCAGCAATTCCTCGACGGACAGTTTCGGATTGAAGATATACGCGAGCTGGCAGTTTTCCGGAATCTGCTCCATGAAGCAGCGGCACACGGTGGTCTTGCCGGCGCCGATTTCTCCCGTCAGCAGCACGAAGCCGCCGCCGCTGCCCACGCCATACAGCAAATGCGCCAGCGCTTCGCGGTGGCGTTCGCTCATGAACAGGTAGCGCGGATCGGGGGCGATCGAAAACGGCGATTGCTTGAGCTGGAAATAATGCGTGTACATGGAGACCCTGCGGATGAAACGATCAAAATGCGCAGCGGCAAGCCGATACCCTCATCGGGTGCGGGCGGGCGGCAACGGCTTGTATTTGGCGCAATAGACTTTCGCCTTGCTGCGGAAGTAGACGATTTTACTGCCAGGCACGGAACCACGGACAGGAAAGGCGGAATTGTCGAGTTTATTGAAACGCAGGCCCGAGACGCCGCGAATGGCCGGCTCCAGCTTTTCCGGTGTCGAGTCCGCCACCACGCCCATGAAGACGAGGGGACTGGTGTCGTCGCTGACGATCACGTCGGTAATCGGCGCGCCCCACAAGGTGGCGTCCGTGCGGAACCAGTAGGCGCCCCCTTCATGCTTGTAGGCGGGGCCGAAGGCCGTCAGCAGATACGCATAAAAGGCCTTGTTGTCGATCTGGTCGATGCACAGCACGGCATTGCCCACCACTTGCCCGAACGTGGACGGCGGCGGCTTTTGCTGCGCCAGCACGCCGGACACGGGCACGCCGCAGGCCAGCAGGGCGAACGCCGCCAGCAAGGCCGGCGCACGCCACGGGCGCATCGATGAACGGCGCACGCGCATGATCAGCGCTTGCGCTCTTCTTTCTTGACCTTCTTGGCTTCCTTCTTTTCCTTCATGGTCTTGGCCGGTTCCTTCTTGGCTTCTTTCTTGCTGTCCTGTGCCTTGCTCATCATCTACTCCATGCCTGGGCGGAAATGCCTGAGCCATTATGACACTCCCCCATGAAAATGCCACGTCATTTCCCCCATGCAATAGATCCCGCCCGGCAAGCACGGGCAGCGCATGCGCTTATTTGCAAAAAGACGTTTGCATTTTTATTTTATTATGTTTTAATACACGAACTTTATAAATAGATATCATTTCGGTGCGGCGTGACCAGCACGGAAACAAGCATACAAACTGGGGACAGGACATGGCCGGCATACGGCACGACCATGTGTAATCGATTTACAGCCCTCGGCGGAAACAGACAATATGATGAGAACAATGATCTTGCTGGGCGCGGCCTTGACGCTCTGGGCCGCTGGTAACACGCAGGCGGCAGAGACGCCGCCGGTTCAGATGGCCGCCTACCAGGCGACACCCCCCACCCTGGCCACGCGCCTGGCCAGTTTCCATTCGCCGGACGCCAGCCTGCGCGTCCCCGCGTCGCATGAACCGGGAACGCATTCGCTGCTGCTGGTCACCATCGTGCTGCTGAGCCTGCGCATGCGCGCCAGCAGCACCACCAGCAGCGAAAAATTCAGCACCTGACGTGAAAACGGCCGCGCAAGGCGGCCGTTCCAGTCACGCGTCAGCGCACGATCAGTGCAGGCACAGACGGCGGCGCGTCTTTTCGATCAGCGCCGCATCGTAGGGATACAGGTTCTCGATAAAGAACAATTCCGTTTCCGCTTCATCTTCCAGGCACATTTCGATCATGACCGGGCCGTCGCTTTCGCGGCCCAGGAAATCCTTCGGCCAGCGGTTCTTGCGGTGCGTGCGCATCATTTCCATGCCCAGCGCAGCCAGCGGCGCCGACACGCCAGCGGCCAGCGCCTCTTGCTGCCAGTCGTCCCAGTACTCGCTCTTTGCTGCCTTGTCGTTCATCATGCTCTTCCAACTCAGGTGTAAAAGGCGGACTTTACTCTTCATGGCGTCCCTTGCCAAGCATGCATACAAGCAATATCACACGCCCAACAACAGACCAGTTGCAAAAAATTGGCATTAAACAAGGCCAATTTCAATACCATTCAGCATCCACAAAAAATCCTTTATTAACAAATACTTGCAATCAATCCCTCGGGCATGGCGCGACGCCGCGCAACGCAATTATTAATACCACTTAAATACCTGTTGACAAGCCCTCGGGGCGACAATATAGTGCCTTCAGCTTTTTCGCCGCCCGACAAATAAAAGAACCGAGACAGGCGCACTCAACCAAACGCGGGACTGCACAATATGATCGAATACATAATCGGCGTCGACGGCGGGGGAAGCGGTACCCGCGTACGCCTGGCGCGCCTCGACGGCCACGAGCTGGCACAGGGACAAAGCGGCCCCTCCGGCCTGGGGCTGGGCATCGAACGGGCCTGGAGCTCCGTGGCGCATGCCGTCACCGTGGCCTTCCGCACGGCCGGCCTGGAACAGCCGTCATTGCAGCGCATGGCCATCGGCCTGGGCCTGGCCGGCGTGCACAACAAGCAGTGGGCCGCCAGCTTCGTCGAACACAATCCCGGCTACGCCTTGGTGGCGCTGGAATCGGATGCCCTGACCACCCTGCTGGGCGCGCATGCGGGCCAGCCGGGCGCCATCGTTGCCATCGGCACCGGCAGCGTGGGCGAAGTGCTGCACGCGGACGGCAGCCGCCATGAAGTGGGCGGCTGGGGCTTCCCCTCCGGCGACGAGGCGGGCGGCGCCTGGATCGGCATGCGCGCCATCAACCACGCGCAGCAAGTGGTCGACGGCCGCGTGCCCGGCAGCGCCTTCGCCACGGCCGTCATCGATGCCTGCGGCGGCCAGCGCGACGCCATGCAGGTGTGGCTGGCCGAAGCCAGCCAGACCAATTTCGCGCAACTGGCACGGCTGGTGCTCGAACACGCGGCCAGCAATGCCGTGGCGCGCACCATCCTGGTCGACGCGGGCCGGCAGATCGCACTGATCGCCAGGGCGCTCGACCCGGCCGGTGCCTTGCCCGTGGCCCTGTGCGGCGGCCTGGCGGCGCCCTTGTCGGGCTACCTGCCGGCGGAACTGTTGCAACTGGTCGTGCCGGCACAGGGCGACTCGGCCGCAGGCGGTCTGCGCCTGATACGCAAGCACTTGCAGGAGCAATGACCATGCTGGCCAAACTGTCCACCTTCAAACCCAATCCGGCCAGCGACACGCCGCTCTACATGCAGCTGGCGAACATGCTGTCGGACGGCATCGCCAGCGGCGACTGGCGCGCCAACCAGGCCTTGCCTTCCGAGCGCGTGCTGTCGGACATCCTGGAAATCTCGCGCGTCACGGCGCGCAAGGCCATCGACATGCTGTGCGACCGGGGCATGCTGACGCGCAAGCGCGGCTCGGGCACCTATATCACGCCCAAGCTGGAACAGCCGCTGTCGCGCCTGACGAGCTTTTCGGAAGAATTACGCCAGCGGGGATTTACGGCCGGCTCGCGCTGGCTGCAGCGCGACATCGGCTCGGCCGCACCGCTGGAACTGCTGTCGCTGGGACTGTCGCCGCACATGCCGGTGGCGCGTTTGCGCCGCCTGCGCACGGCCGACGAAGTGGTGATGGCGATCGAAACGACCACCATTCCCGCGCTGTACATGCCGGACCCGCAGCAAGTCACCGATTCGCTGTACGGCTACCTGGAATCACGCGGCACCATCCCGATGCGCGCGCTGCAGCATATCCGCGCCGTCAACGCCACGGCGGAACAGGCCAAGCTGGCCAATATCAAGACGGGTGAAGCCATGCTGCACATCACCCGTGTCAGTTATCTCGACAACGGCGCAGCGGTGGAACTGACCCACTCGTATTGCCGCAGTGATTATTATGAATTCGTAGCGGAGTCGCGCAGATGAGCAGCACTATCAAAGGCAATATCCTTACCCCCGGCGGCTGGATCCACGGCGCCATCGCCTTCGGCGAGCGCGTCGACAGCATCACCGGTGATTCCCGCCACCCGTCGGGCAACAGCGACGATTATATTCTGCCCGGCTTTATCGACCTGCACGTGCATGGCGGCGCCGGCAAGGACATCATGGAAGGCGGCGAAGCCGTCTACACCATCGCGGCCATCCACGCGCGCCACGGCACCACCAGCCTGCTGGCCACCACCATGACGGCTCCGCCGGAAGATATCGACATGGCCCTGACGGCCATCGGCATCGCCGCCAACCACCGCCGCCCGAACACGGCGCGCGTGCTGGGCGCCCACCTGGAAGGCCCGTACATCAATTCCGGCAAGCTCGGTGCGCAGCCGAACTTCGCGCGCGCCGCCACCCTGGCTGAAATCGAACGCCTGCAAACCTTGGCCAAGCTGCGCGTCATCACCGTGGCGCCGGAAATCGCCGGCCACCTGGACCTGGTCCGCGCCCTGGCCGACGCCGGCGTGCGCGTGCAGATCGGCCACACGCTCGGTTCGTACGAAGACGGCGTGGCCGCGCTGGAACACGGCGCCATGGGCTTCACGCATCTGTTCAACGCCATGAGCGGCCTGCACCACCGCGAGCCGGGCATGGTCGGCGCCGCCCTTGCGCACGCCGAATACGCGGAACTGATTCCCGACCTGCTGCACGTGCATCCAGGCGCCATCAAGGTAGCCCTGCGCGCCATCCCGCGCCTGTACTGCGTCACCGATTCGACCGCCGCCACCGGCATGCCGGACGGCGAATACATGCTGGGCCGCCACGCCGTGCAGAAATGCATGGGCGGCGTGCGCCTGCCCGACGGCACCTTGGCGGGCAGCACCCTGACCCTGGACCAGGCGCTGCGCAACCTGGTGGGACTGGGACTGGACCTGGCCGACGCGTCCAAGCGCGTGTCGACCAACGCCGCCGATTACCTGGGCCTGGAAGAACGCGGCCGGCTGGCCCCCGGTACTTACGCCGATCTGGTGGTACTCGATCGCGATCTCAAACTCAAAGCTGTGTATATAGAAGGAGAAATCTGTGACCTCAATGATGCTTAAAGAAGCCATTTCCGCCGCCGAATGCGTCGCCCTGCAACTGGCCAGCGACACGGAACGCTACGCGGAACTGGGCCGCAAATTGAGGAGCACCTCGTTCTCGACCGCGCTGACCATCGCGCGCGGCAGCTCGGACCACGCCTGCAACTACGTCGCCTACCTGATCATGGCGCGCCTGGGCCGTGTCGTGGCCTCGCTGCCGATGTCGCTGGTCACCCTGAACAAGTCGCCGCTGGTGACGCGCGACACCTTGGCCATCTCGATCTCGCAATCGGGCCAGAGCCCGGACGTGGTCGAGCCGATCCGCTACTTCCGCGACGGCGGCGCCACCACCGTGGCCCTCGTCAACGACATCGATTCGCCGCTGGCACACGCCGCCGAATGGGCCATGCCCCTGCGCGCCGGCAAGGAACAAAGCGTCGCCGCCACCAAGAGCTTTATTACCAGCCTGGTCGCCGGTGCGCGCATGGTGGCACAGTGGCAGAACGATCCCGAACTGCTGGGCGGCCTGGAAGCGCTGCCCGAGGCGCTGCTCGAAGCGACCCGCGTCGACTGGTCGCCAGCGATCGACGTGCTGGCCCCGGCCCGCAACATCATGGTTGTCGGACGCGGCATCAGCTTCCCCGTGGCGCTGGAGTCGGCCCTGAAATTCAAGGAAACGTCGGCCCTGCAGGCGGAAGCGTTCAGCGGCGCCGAAATCAAGCACGGGCCGATGGCCCTGATCGAAGACGGCTACCCGCTGCTGATTTTCGCCACGCGCGGCCCGACCCAGGCCGGCCTGCTGCAGCTGGCCACAGAGATGCGCGGCCGCGGCGCCAAGGTCTTGCTGGCGGCGCCCGCCGACGTGGCCGAGCGCGACCTGACCCTGCCCGTAGCGGCCACGCCGGACCTCGACCCGATCGTCGCCATCCAGTCCTTCTACGTGATGGCGGCGAAACTGTCGGCCGCGCGCGGCATGGATCCGGATGCGCCGCGTCACTTGAGCAAGGTCACCAAGACCAACTAGGCACTACCCGGCAGCTACGCCCCCGGCACGGGGCGCGGCTGCCGTCAGAAGCACCCGAATATAAGCGACGGCAAGGGCATGTACCCGCGCCGCGGACTCATGGACATTGGAGCGCCACGCTCCAGGATAAAAATGACGATCAAGAGACTGTTGGCGGTTGTTGCCTGCGCGGGCCTGCTCGCGCCGCAGGCATGGGCTGCCGAGAAAATCGAATTCTGGACCTTCAGCATGAAGCCCAAGTTCACGCCGTATTTCAATGCGGTGGTGGCGCGCTATGAGGCGCAGAATCCCGGCGTCAAGATCGAATGGATCGACTTCCCGTGGGACATCATCCAGACCAAGCTGGTCACGCGCATCGTGGCCGGCACGCCGCCCGCGCTGGTCAGCCTGAACGTGCCCTGGGCCGACGAATTTGCGCGCGACGGCTTGCTCACCCCCGTCGATGGCCTGATCGGGGAAGCGCGCGCCAGCTACATTCCCAGCGCCCTGGACGACTTGCGCTTCAAGGGCCGCACCTACGGTTTTCCCATGTACAGCAATGTCGCGGTGATCGCCTTCAATACCGCCATCTTCAAGCAGGCGGGCCTCACGCGCGGCCCCGCCAGCCTCGATGAACAGCTGGCGTACGCGCGCCAGATCGCGCAACGCACGGGCAAGGCCGGCATCGCCCCGGCCCTGTCCAAGATCGACGGCCTGTTCATGCAGCAGGGCCTGTCCGTCATCACCGACAACCGCGCCGTCTTCAATTCGCCGCAGCACGTGGCGCTGGTGCAGAAACTGGCCGACACCTACAAGGTCGGTGGCTTGTTGAAAGAAAGCCTGTTCGCCGAAGACAATTTCCCGGCCGTGATCGACGCCTACAAGGGCGGCCGCCTGGGCATGCTGCTGGCGCCGCCGACGGCCATGCAGCGCATCCGCGGCGACGCGAAAGACATCTACTCCATCACCGACGTGGCGCCCGCGCCGCTGGGCCCCACCGGCATCGCCGATGGCGGCTGGCTCGTGCACTTCGCCATTCCGAAAGGCGTGCCGGCGCGCCAGCTGCCGTCGGTCGGCAAGTTCGCGCGCTTCCTGACAAACGACGAGAACCAGCTGGCCTTCGCGCGCCAGGCCAGCGTCTTTCCCACCACCGTGAAAGCGGCGGCCGATCCGTTCTTCCTCGCCACGCCAGCAAACGCGGGCGCGGCTGAAAAAGCGGTGGCCGCCGGCGCCCTGTCGATGGGCCACTCGCGCACCCTGTACGTGGCCGGCATCGACGACTACGACGAGTTGCGCCGCTCGCTCGTGAAAGCCGTCGAAGCCGGGGTCACGGGCAAGCAGGATGTGAAGCAGGCATTGGACCAGGCCGTCGCCATCTGGAACCGCAAGCTGGCCACTCTGCCGCGCCACTAAGGACACCATGAAACTCGCCCACCGCCACAGCCTGCAAGCCTGGCTGTTCCTGACTCCCGCCCTGCTGCTGCTGGCCGCCTTTTCCTTCTGGCCCGTCGGCTACGGCTCCGTGCTGGCGTTTACCGACTACAGCCTGATACGCGAGACGCGCTTCGTCGGTTTCGATAACTTCCGCTACATCTTCAACAACGAGATGTTCGTCTCGGGCCTGAAAAACTCGCTGATGTTTTTGCTGATGGTGCCCTTCGTGCAGGTGGGCGCCATCGTGCTGGCCGTGCTGGTCAACAACCGCCTGCCCGGCATCCGTTTGTTCCGCGCCGCCTTCTACGTGCCCGTGGTGACCACCGTTTCCGTGGTCGGCATCATGTGGGGCTTCATGTTCCATGAACAGGGCGCGCTCAACTACGTGATGATGACGTTAAAGCTCGTGAACGCGCCCGTGGGCTGGCTGACGAACGACAGCCTGGCCCTGTTTGCCGTCATGTTCGTCACCCTGTGGCGCGGCCTGGGCTGGTACATGGTGATGTATCTGGCGGCCCTGCAATCGATACCGTCGGACATGCAGGAAGCGGCCATGCTCGATGGCGCCAACCGCTGGCAGCGCTTCTGGAAGATCACCGTGCCCATGCTGCGCCCCACCATCATGCTGTGTTCCATCCTGTCCGTGCTGGCGGCCCTGAAGGCGTACCAGGAAGTCGACGTGCTGACCCAGGGCGGGCCGATGAATTCCACCTTCACGGCGCTGTACTACGCGTATGACCAAGGCCTCAAACACTTAAAACTGCCGCGCGCGCTGGCGGCCAGCTTCGTCGTCTCGCTGTTCTGCATAGCCATCGCCCTGCTGTGCCTGCGCTATCTGAAACCGAAGCACCGCTAACCGGGAATGACCATGACAAACCGCTCCCGCCCCCTGAAAACCCGCCTGCAGCTCATTGGCCAATACACGGGCCACTACGCCGTGCTGTGCGCGATCGCCGTCGTCTGCGTCTTCCCGTTCTGGTGGACCCTGGTGACGGCCATTTCCACGGAAGGCAATATCTTCGCCTTCCCGCCCACCTTCTGGCCGAAGGCGCCGTCATTCGACAACTTCATCGAGGTGTTCAAGGCGATCCCGATCTGGTCGTTCTTCAAGAACTCCGTGCTGATCGCCGTATTCACCGTGTTCTGGAAACTGCTGCTGTGTTCATTGGCCGCGTATCCGCTGGCGCGCCTGAAATTCCGCGGCCGCAAACTCGTGTTCGGCCTGATCCTGGCTACCCTGGTGCTGCCGTCCGAGGTCAACTTCCTCGTCAACTTCATCACCATCACGCAAATGAGCCTGGTCGATACCTACACGGGCGTGATCCTGCCCAATGTGGTGACGGCCGTGGCCATCTTGCTGCTCAAGCAGGCGTTCGAGGAAGTGCCGCAAGACCTGATCGACGCGGCGCGTGTCGACGGCGCGTCCGAGTGGGTCATCTTCAGCCGCATCATGCTGCCTTTGATCACGCCATGGCTGGCCACCGTCGGCATCCTGACGGCCGTCGAATCGTGGAATGAATACATCTGGCCCTCCATCGTCATGAGCAAGCCCGATGAATTTCCCCTGTCGGTGGGCGTGCTGTACTTGCGCGGCACCTTCGGCAGCAGCACGCGCGTGATCGCGGCCGGCACCCTGATCACCATCGTGCCGACCCTGCTCGCCTTCCTGTTTACCCAACGCTTCTTCATGCGCGGCATGGACGGCGCAGTCAAATGAAAACGTCTCTCGATAAGGAAGCCTCCATGCACGACAAGCGCATCAGCATCAGCAAAAAAGCTCGCAGCCCGATCACCTGGGTGCCCACCTTGTACTTCGCCCAGGGCTTGCCGTTCTACGCCGTGGCCCTGGTGGCCGGCCTGATGTTCAAGAGCATGGGCGTGCCGAACGACCAGATCGCCCGCTGGACGGGCCTGATCGGCTTTGCCTGGGTCTTCAAGTCGCTGTGGAGCCCCTTCCTGGAGCTGACGTCGAGCAAGAAGACCATGGTGGTGCTGTTCCAGTTCCTTGGCGGCCTGAGCCTGGGCCTGATCGCGCTGGCGCTGCAAACGCCGCTGTGGTTCGCCGCCTGCATCGCCGTGCTGTTCGTCGCCGCGCTGGCCTCGTCCACGCACGACATCGTCTGCGATGGCCTGTATATCGCCAGCCTGTCGGACAAGCAGCAGGCCGCCTACGCGGGCTGGCAAGGCGCCTTTTTCAATGCCGGCAAATTCATCTCGCTGGGCGGCCTGGTGATCCTGGCCGGCTACCTCGAGAAGAAAATCGGCGTCAAGCCCGCCTGGTCGGTGATCTTCCTGATCATCGGCGCGATGATGCTGTCGCTGGCCGCCTACCACCTGTGGGCGCTGCCGCAGGTGCGCAACGCGGCCGTGGCCGACAAGAGCGTGGCGGGCATCAGCCGCACCTTGTGGGACGTGCTGGTGGACTTCCTGAAAAAACCCGGCATCTGGGGCATGATCGCCTTCATCATCCTGTTCCGCGCGGGCGAGGCGCAAGTGCAGACCATCGGCCCGCTGTTTCTGCGCGAAGCGCGCGAGCTTGGAGGGCTGGGCCTGTCGACGACGGAAGTGGGCGCCGTGTACGGCACGGCCGGCACCGTCGCTTTCCTGCTGGGCAGCATCGGCGGCGGCTACTTCACGTCGTGGCTGGGCCTCAAGCGCGCCATGTTCTTCCTGATCCTGGCCATGAACTTGCCGAACCTGGTGTTCTACTACCTGAGCCACAGCATGCCGACCGACCTGACCCTGATCACGGCCGCGCTCAGCGTGGAGATGTTCGGCTATGGCTTCGGCTTCGTCGGCCTGATCCTGTTCATGATGCAGGTCGTCTCGGTCGGCAAGTACCAGACGGCCCACTATGCGTTCGCCACCGGCGTGATGCAGCTGGGTTCCGTGCTGTTCAAGATGATCAGTGGCGACATCCAGACGGCGCTCGGCTACAAGACTTTCTTCCTGTGGGTGCTGGTGTCGGCCGTGCCCGTATTGATCCTGTCGCGCTTCATGCGCATCGGCCCGAAGGATACCTCCGACCCGTCTGACGCCGGCGCCACGTCCGCGCCGGCCAGCGCAAGCTAGGATAGAAGCACTTCATGGCACATATCGCATTGAAAAATATCGTCAAGCTGTACGACGACATGCATCCCGTCATCCACGGCATCGACCTCGATATCCGCGACGGCGAATTCGTCGTCTTCGTGGGACCGTCCGGCTGCGGCAAATCGACGCTGCTGCGCATGATCGCGGGGCTGGAAGACATCACGGATGGCGAGCTGCATATCGGCGGCCGGTTGGCCAACGACATCGCCCCGGCCGAGCGGGGCCTGGCCATGGTCTTCCAGAGCTACGCCCTGTACCCGCACATGACGGTGTACGAGAACATGGCCTTCGCCCTCTCCCTGGCCGGACATAAAAAGGCCGAGGTGCGCACCGCCGTCGAGCGCGCGGCCGAGATCCTGCAAATCACGCCGCTGTTGAAACGCAAGCCGAAAGACCTGTCGGGCGGCCAGCGCCAGCGCGTGGCCATCGGCCGCGCCATCGTGCGCAAACCCAAGGTCTTCCTGTTCGACGAACCGCTGTCGAACCTCGATGCATCGTTGCGCGTGCAGATGCGCGTGGAAATCTCGCGCCTGCACCAGGAACTGAAGACGACCATGATCTACGTCACGCACGACCAGGTCGAGGCCATGACCCTGGGCGAGCGCATCGTCGTCTTCAACGGCGGGCGCATCGAGCAGGTGGGCAGTCCGCACGAGCTGTATAACAATCCCGGCAACCTGTTCGTGGCCGGCTTCCTCGGCGCGCCGAAGATGAACTTCATCGCTTGCGAGGCCGTCGCCTGCGGCCCCGGTTCCGTGGCCGTGCGCCTGCCCGGCGGCGCCGTCATCGACGTCGAAGCACAGGGCGATGGCGTGGCGCCGGGCGACCAGCTGACCCTGGGCGTGCGCGCCGAGCACGTCAGCCTGCGGCACGGTGCCAATACGGACAACAACGTCGTCGACGCGGCCGTCAGCCACGTCGAATACCTGGGCGACGTGGCCATCGTGTACGCCAGCATGCCGGGCGCAGCCGAGATGCTGGCCGTCAAGCTGCCGGCCGAGGATGGCTTGCGCCACGCGGGCGACGCCATGCGTCTGCATCTGCCGCCGCAGCGCTGCCTGCTGTTCGATGCAAAAGGGCAAGCCCTGGCGCGCACGTTTGCCGCACCCGCTCAGCCGTTTATGTGACAATAGCCGCTTTGTATCATGCCGCTTCTGTTTGACTTATGCAGACAGACTGGCAGAATGTGTTTTTTTCGAGCTTCCTTGCCCCTCTGGCACTGCCCTGCACGATGTTGCGGCTGCCAATGCAGGTGCGTATTTTTGTTATTGATTGAAGGATAACCCATGTCCCAATTCCGTCTTGCACGCCTTAGCCTGCTCCTGGCCGCCATCGGCCTCAATGTCCTGCCATCCCTGTCGCACGCGCAGGATGCCAAGCCAGCCGCCGCCGCTGCTGCCGCTCCGGCCGATTCGGTACGTCCTGAAGTGTTCAAGCTGCTCGATCCGGTTGCCGTGAAGGCATCGATGGATGCGAAAAACTACGCCGACGTGCAAAGCCGCATCGACCAGGCTGCCGCCATTCCGGCCCTGACGCCGTATGAAACGTTCGTGCTGAACCGCCTGCGCGTGGCGCTGGCCTCGACCACCAACAATGCGCCGATGGCCATGACGGCACTGGAAGCGGTCATCGAATCGGGCAAGCTGGACAAGAAAGCCCAGGGCGACTTCATCCAGGCACTGGCCAACTACCACTACAATGCCAAGGATTATCCGAACGCCATCAAGTGGTTCACCCGTTACCAAACGGAAACAGGCGACGCGACCACCATGCGTCCCTACATCATCCGCGCCTACTACTTCAGCAATGATTTCGCACGCGCGAAACAGGAATTGATGGCCGACCTGACGGCCAAGCAGCAAGCGGGCAAGACGCCGACCATCGAAGAACTGCAATTGCTGGCCAACACGGGTTCGAAAAGCAAGGATCCAGCTACCTACCTGGTCGCCATGGAAAACCTGGTGCGCTACTACCCGTCCGATGACTACTGGAGCGATCTGCTGAGCCGCACGCAAGGCAAGGCCGGCTATTCCGACCGCTTCGCGCTCGACGTGCTGCGCCTGCAATTCAAGGCCGTGGGCACCATGCCGCCGCAAGATTACAGCGACATGGCTGAAATCGCCTTGCAGAACGCCTTCCCGACGGAAGCGAAAAAAGTCCTCGACGCGGGCTTTGCCAAAGGCGTGCTGGGCACGGGCGCGAATGCCGCCAAACACAAGAAACTGCGCGACCAGGCCAACAAGGCTGCCGCCGATGATGCGAAAAGCATCGCCAGCGGCGAAGCGTCGGCCATGAAGAGCAAGGATGGCACGGGCTTGATCAACCTCGGTTACGCCTTCGTCACGATGGACCAGTTCGACAAAGGTATCGACCTGATCGAGAAAGGCATCGCCAAGGGCGGCCTGAAGCGTCCAGAAGACGCCAAGCTGCGCCTCGGTTATTCCTACGCCATGGCTGGCAAGAAAGATGACGCCATCAAGGTCCTGGAAACGGTCAAGGGCGGTGACGGCGTGGGCGATCTGGCCCGCTACTGGATCCTGTGGCTGAACCGTCCTGCCACGGCAGCGGCGGCACCGGCAGCAGCGGCACAGTAATTCCCGCTCCCGCCAGCATGCGCAAGGCAGTTCCCGGCTCACGCCGGGGCTGCTTTTTTTTCGACCTTTGCCCTCCTTCCATGCCGCCAGCCACCGCCGAACGATTGACCAGCCTGGACGCCTTCCGCGGCTGCGTGATCGTCATCATGATCTGGGTCAACTACCTGGCCGGCATGCCCGGTATTACCTGGTGGCTCGAACATGCGGGTCCCCGCGCCGACGGCATCACACTACCCGACCTGGTCTTTCCCGGTTTTCTATTCATGGTCGGCATGGCCATACCGCTGGCCTTGCAGCGCCATTGCGGCCACGTCACGCCAGCCTTGCTGGGACGCCTGCTGTGGCGTTCCGCCAGCCTGATGCTGGCCGGCGTCGTGCTGGCGAACGCCTACCGCTATGATGCGCAGGCGGCGCCGCTGCCGCACGCCATATATTTCCTGCTGTTTTACGTGGCCATGATACTGCTGTGGCGCCAGGGCGCGGGCAAGCTGCAGCTGGCCGCCGGCGGCGTGCTGATGCTGTTCCTGCTGGCGACGTTTCGCGGCGAACTGAACGCGGAATTTTCCAGCACCTGGCTGCAACCGTCGTGGTGGGGCATCCTCGGCATGATAGGCTGGTCCTATTTGCTGTGCAGCCTGCTGTACCTGGCGTGCCGGGGTAGCGGCACGGCGCTGATGGGCGTATTTTCCCTGCTGCTCGTGCTGTACATGGGCGGCACGGCGGGCAGCCTCGATTTCCTGCCGGCAGGCATCAACGCCTTCGTCAACGTGCCGCAAGTGCTCGGTTCGACGGCGGCCAACGTACTGGCCGGCACCCTGGTGGGCCAGCTGTTCCTGCGCGGCGCCGCCTTGAGCCATGGGCAGCGCATCCGTTTCATGGCGTGGTTCGCGCTGGGCCTGTTCGCCGCCGGCATGCTGCTGCGGCCGTATCACCACATCAACAAGATCGCGGCGACGGAATCCTACACACTCGTGTGCAGTGCCCTCATCCTGGCCCTGTTCCTCGTGTTTTATGTCGTCATCGACGTGTGGCGCTGGCGCGCCTGGGCCGTGGTACTCTTGCCCGCCGGCACCAATGCCCTGTTCGCCTACATCGTGCCCGACCTGTGGCAGCAACTGGCGGCCGTGCTGCACTTGCCGCCCGTCTGGTGGCCGTATCTGGCAACGGGCGGCGCGGCCGGCCTGTGGAATGCGGCCGCCGTCACCGCCCTGATGCTGCTGTTGACGGCCATGGCCACGCGCTACGGCCTGAAATTGAAATTCTAGACCTTGATGTAGATCTTGCGCTTGTCCATGAAATAGGCGATCAGCCAGCACAGCAGCATGAAGCTGACGGCAAACAGCAAGGACCCCACGCGCGCCGGCGCCCAGCCCGTAAACCAGTGCTGATACAGCCACTGGTACAGGTTGCCGCCACCGGTGCGCACGGTAAACGCGATGATCACCAGCACTTCCGACACGAGGTAGATGAACAGCGTGTTCTTGCCGAAGACTTCAAAAAAGTAGGTCCAGCCCGTGATCTTGCGCACGTCGATGACGAACATCAGCAGCGCCAGCAGCAGCAAGTCCAGGCCGATACCGAGCATCACGTAAGAGCTGGTCCACAGCTTCTTGTTGATCGGGAACACCTCATTCCAGCACAGGGCCACGGCCACGCAGACGACGCCGGCCACCACCAGCCGATACAGCGCCGCACGCAGCTGCGCCGGCGCCGTCCGGCGCAGGAAACTGCCCGCCAGGTAGCCGGCAATCACATTGACAATCGATGGCAAGGTGCCGAGGATGCCTTCCGGATCGAAGGCGATGCCTTCGCCGTGGTACAGATGGCTGTCGCCCAGCAAGATCAGGTCGAGCTTGGCCGGCGCGTTGCCGTGCAAGCTGTAGTCGCCCCACGTCGCGAGGATGGCCCAGTAGCCGAGCAAGGCGCAGGCGCTGAAGACGAGCGCGCCCCGCGTCTTCCAGTAATGGAGGACCAGGGCGGCGGCCAGGTAGCACACGGCGATGCGCTGCAGCACGCCGGGAATGCGCGTGTGCGACAGCGGCGACCAGGCGAACTGGCCCGCATCGTCGATCTTGAAGAATGGAAACCAGTACAACAAAAAGCCCAGCAAAAAGATCAGCGCACTGCGCTTGCACAGCTTGGCCAGCACGGCGCCATGGCCGAGGTTTTCATATTTATTCAGCGCAAAGGCCAGCGCATTGCCGACGACAAACAGAAAACTGGGAAAGACGAGGTCCGTGAGGGTAAAGCCATGCCATTCGGCATGCAGGAACGGCGCATACACGCTGCCCCAGTCGCCAGGGGTATTGACGACGATCATTAGGGCGACGGTCAGGCCGCGCAGAACGTCGAGGGCGAGGTAGCGTTGGGAAACAATAGTCATGGTCAAACAGTTCCAAAAGAAAAAAGCCGACTCCCCGCTTGTGGCGGAAAGCCGGTAAAAAAAACCTATAACTTGGCGCGCAAACCAAAATAAAATTGACGGCCATTCGAGTAAAGGGCCGTCGGCTGGTCCTGGTTGGCGCCGTAATACTTGAGTACCGGATTATTCAGGTTCAGCACGTCGAACGTTAACGAGTAGCGCTCGTCGATCTTGTAGTTGATCGACGCGGCCAGGTTGCCCACGCCATGCACATACTGGGGAGAGCTGCTGAACAGGCCGGCCAGAAAGCTGGAGCGGTAGGTGTAGGCCAGGCGCGCGCTCAGGCGCTCATCCTCGTAATAGCCTTCGAGGTTGTAGGTGCCGCGCGAGCTGCCCACGACGGCGGCCCCATCGTCCGCCTTGCCATTCGTATAGGTGTAATTGCCCACCACGCCGAAACCGCCCCACAAACCCTGCTGGTAACTGAGTTCCACGCCCTTGTTCTTGGCGCCGATATTCGTCGGCGACTGGATCACATAGGTGTTGAATTTCTTGAAGGTATTATTGTAGTAGCTCACGGGCGCCGTACCAAACGTCACGTACGATTTCATGTCCATATAGAAGGCGCCCACCGACAGCATGGCCTTTGGCGCGAAATACCATTCCAGGGTGGCGTCGTAGTTGGTCGAGCGTATCGGTTTCAAATCCGGATTGCCGCCCGTGCCCGTCAGCAACTGGTCGTTCAGGTTGACGGCGCCCACCAGTGCGCTGTAGTCGGCGCGCGCCATGGTTTTCGCCACAGCCGCGCGGGCCACCAGGTCCTTGCTCAAGTCAAACTTGATATTCGCGCTCGGCAGCACATCCGTGTAGCTGTGCTTGACGACGGTGGGCGTATAGGTGCCGAAGATGTTTTTCTGCCCGATCGGATTTTCGCCGCCAGGCACGTTCGTCACCGTTGTCTGCTGTGTGCGCACGACACGCACACCCACATTGCCGCGCCACTTGTTGCCTGCCAGGTTGGCCATGATGTAGGCCGCGCTATCCTTTTCCTTCACGTCCAGCTCGGCCGGCCAGTTGCGCGAATTCGGCCCGCCGGAATTGTCGTACTTGTTGGCCCACGCCACCAGGTCGGCCGGGTCGAGCTGCCAGTAGCGGCCCTGCGCGCTGCCGCCCAGGCCCTTGCCGTAATCGCCGGAATAGGTGCCGCCACTCCACTTCGGCAAGGGTGCATTCGTCGTGCCATCGCACACGGCGCAGCTGCGGTTTTCCGGCCAGGACACATTGCGGTGGTGTTCCGCGTAGCGCGCGCCGAATTTCAGCGACTCCAGCACGCCATAATCCATGCTCAGCTCGCCATCGGCCTGGCCATATTTTTCCGTGTCCAGGGTTTCCACATGCGAACCCCAGGCCGATGCCGTGACCGCGTTGGAGAATTTGGAAATGTCGAGACCCGGGAAATTCAGCCTGGCCGGCGACAGGCCGTTCAGCTGGTACGACACGCCCACGCCCGTCAAGCCCGCCTCATAGCCAAGGTCGACGGGCGTCTCGCCAATGCCGCGCGTGTAGCCGAGGCTGCCCGTGATGCGCAGGCGCTCGCTGGCGCGGTAGCTGCCGTTGAAGTCGATGTAGGCCGTCGACGAGTTCGAACCGGGACGGTAGATCTGGTCAACCAGGGCCGGATACAGCTGGCCGTTATAGGGCGTGGTAGCGTTAGCCAAAGGAAATTGCGACGCGGGAAAATCGGCTGCCACCAAGGTATTGTTCTTGACCGTAAACGTGCGGGGAATCACGCCCACGTGCTTGCCGTCATTGTCGACGGCATTCAGGTTGGCGCCTGGCTGGTTGTAAAAACTGCGGTTGTAGTTGGCCGCGTCCAGCTTGGAATAGAAGCCGTTGACGTCCAGCATCAAATCGGAAGTCGGCTTGAGTTGCAGGTCGATACTGCCGCCCTGGCGCTTGCGCACCTGTTCGAACAGGGCCGAGTTGATGCCCAGCGGTGCCAGCACGCCGGCCAGTTGCGGGTACTTTTGGGCGGCCGGGCTGTTGGCGTCGATGGCGCCATAGCCGAAGAATTCCTGGCCGTCGCGGCGCTCGTGGCGTTTTTCGGAAAACACCTGGAACAGCACGCCCATGGTCTTCGCTTCGTTCTTCCAGTTGAACAGGGCATTCATTTGCGGATCCGTCTTGCCCGGCAAGTCCGCATAGATCGCCTGCAAGGCCAGCTCGGCAGTAAATGGCTGCTTGAAACTGAGCGGCTTGCGCGTCTCGATATTGATGGAGCCGGCCACGCCGCCTTCCACCAGGTCCGCCTGCGCGCTCTTTTGCACGGTGACCCGGCTGACGATTTCCGACGGCAGCAAGGCAAAGCTGACGCTGCGCCCTACCGTGCCCACCTGGTCCGTGACGAACCAGTCGCCCGTGCCCACGGCATGGCCGTTGATCAGGGTTTGCGTCAGGCTGGGGCTGGTACCCCGGATGCTGACTCGGTCATTTTCCGAGAAGCCGCCCTCGCCGCCAGCCGACGAGGAAATATTTACGCCCGGCACGCGCTGCACGGCGTCGGCCACGTTCTTGTCGGGCAACTTGCCGATGTCTTCCGCGCTGACGACATCGATCACGGAATCGCTGTTGCGCTTCTGGCTCAGCGACTGCTCCAGCGAAGCGCGGATGCCGGTGACGACGACTTCCTGCATGGCCGGAGCGGCGGACGGGGCCTGCTGCGCCTGGGCCGCCATGCTCATGGACAGCAAGGCGGCAGCGGCGGCGATGGGGTGCAATACGGGTTGCAAACGACTGTTCATAGACTCCTCGTTATAGATGTCCGCCACGGTAGCGGAACGGTTTTATATGAGTACAGACGGCAGGTGCCTTGTCAGTGGGCGTCGAAAAAAAAGGCAAGCTCCCGAAACAGGAACTTGCCTTGAAAAGACCGAGGAAGACCAGGCCTGACACGATCGTATCAGGCCGGATCGACTTGCTTACAGCTTGGCGCGCAGGCCCAGGTAGAAGGTGCGGCCGTTGCTATAGAAAGCGCGTGGCTGATCCTTGTTTTCCGCGTACATCTTGATGGTCGTGTTCGTCAAGTTAAGCGCATCGAACGTGATCGTGAAGTGTTCGTTGATCTTGTAGTTGAGCGAACCGGCCAGGCCGCCCGCGCCGGCAACGTGCTGGCTGGCGCCACGGTCCACGCCCGCCTTGTAAGAGGAACGGTAGTTGTAGGCCAGGCGTGCGCTGAGGGCGTTGGCTTCATAGAAGGCCGTCAGGTTGTACGTGCTGCGCGATGCATTGACCAGTTCATCACCATTGTCCAGCTTGCCGTCGGCATAGGTGTAGTTGGCCAGGATGCCGAAGTCGCCGAACAGCGGTTGCTGGTAGCTGAATTCCGCGCCCTTGTTCTTGCCGCTGGTATTGAATGGCGACGTGATCTGGTACACGGCATTGGCATTGCGCTTGCTGTTGAAGTACGTGGCGTTGACGGTACCATTCGACACGACCGATTTCAGGTCCATGTAGAACAGGCCCACCGAGAAAGCCGACCTCGGTGCGAAATACCATTCGGCGCTGACTTCGGCGTTGTCCGACTTGACCGGGTTCAGGTTGACGTTGCCGCCGCTGCCACTCAAGGCATCGTCGTTCAGCGATACCGAACCGCCCAGCGCGCTGTAGTCGGGACGGGCGATGGTGCGGGCCACGGCGGCGCGCACGACCAGATCGTTGCGCACATCGAACTTGATGTTGGCGCTCGGCAGGTAGTCGTTGTAAGTGCGCTCATACAGATGCTGCGAGTATGGGCCCCAGTCGGAACCGGTGATCGGGCCACCAGCCTGGTTCACCAGGGTCGACTGCTTGGTGTGGACGGCGCGCAGGCCGAAGTTACCGCTCCAGTTGTCGCCCGTCAAGTTGGCCATGGCGTAGACAGCCGAGGTTTTTTCCTTCAGCTTGAATTCGTCGGTCCAGTTATGACGACGCACGTAGTCGAACAGGCGGTTGCCAGGTGCGGCACCCCACGCGCCCAGTGCCGAGCCGTCGTACTTGAAGTAGTTGCTCGACAGGTTGCCGCCCAGGTTGTTGGCGAAGTCGCTCGGGTACATCGAGCCATTCCACGCTGGACCTGGATTCGAGAAGCCCAGGGCGCCCGGACGGGTTTCAAACGGATGCTCGGCATCGCGCTTGTGATCGGTCAGACGGCCACCGAACTTGACCGAATCCCAAATGCCGGAAGACAGGCGCAGCTCCGCATCGATCTGGGCATATTTTTCCTGATCGACGGAACGCGATTCGCCGCCGCCGGCCCAGGCCGTCGAACCTGGCTTGTTGGTGGTACCGCCAGGATAGGAGACACTGGCAGGGCTCAAGCCATTCAATTGATACACCATGCCGCCATCGACGTTGTTCTGGTAGTAGACATCGTCGCGGTCATAGCCGACGCCGTGGGTCTTGCCCAGTTTACCGGTCAGTGTCAGGTCCTTGGTGGCACGGTACTTGAAGTTGAAATCGAGATAGTACGATTCGCCGCCAGCGTCAGGGCGGTAGATATTATCGACTTCGCCCGAGTTCCTGGCGAAGGTGGCGCCCGTCAGCGTGCCATTCTTGACCGTGTAATTGGTCGGCACCTGGCCGGTCGACACGCCTTTATCGTCCGTGCTATTGATCGAGTTGGCAGGCGCAGCCAGCCAGTTGGTGTTTTGATGCGGTGCCTTCAATTGCGAGTAGAAACCGTTCACATCCAAGGTCAAGTCCTTGCTGGGCTTGAATTCGATGTCGAATGCGCCGCCTTCGCGGGTTTTCTTTTGCTCGAACAGGCTGGCGCCGATAAAGGTCGGCACTTTCACGCCGGCCAGTTCAGGATGGGCCTTGGCCGCGTTGCTGCCTGCGGCGATCGGCGTGTAGCCGAGGATTTCCTGGCCGTCGCGGCGCACGGTCGATTTTTGCGAAAAACCTTGCACCATGATGCCCAAGGTATTCGTGTCATTCTTCCAGTTCACCAGGCCGGAGAACTGCGGGTCGGTCTTGCCGGCCAGGTCATTGTGGAAAGCCTGGATCGAACCTTCCGCCGTGATCCGGTTCTTGAATTCCAGCGGACGGCGGGTGATCACGTCGATCACGCCCGATACGCCGCCTTCAGGCAGGTCGGCGGTGGCGCTCTTGTGCACGACAACCGAGCTCACCAGTTCCGAAGGCAGCAAGGAAAAGCTGCTGCTGCGGCCGACGTTGCCGCCGAACTGGTTCAGCACAAACCAGTCGCCCGTGCTGATGGCGTGGCCGTTGAACAAGGTTTGCTGGAAGCTGGGGCTGGTGCCGCGCAGGCTGACGCGGTCGTTTTCGCCGAAGCCGCCTTCGCCACCGGCGGACGATTGGGTATTCACACCTGGCAGGCGCTGGATCGCGTCAGCCACGTTACGGTCTGGCATCTTGCCGATATCTTCAGCGGTGACCACTTCCACCACGGAATCCGCATTACGTTTTTGCTTCAGCGATTTTTCCAGCGAGGCACGCACGCCGGTCACCGTCACAACGGTGGCCACGTCTTCGGCGGGCGCTTCCTGCGCCTGCGCCGAAAAGGACAGACCGGCGACCATCACGGCAACGGCCGCAGCGATCGGCGTACGGCTACGCGAGCCGGATTTCACGACGGCAGCTGCAGGTGTCAAATTGCGTTTCATGTACTCCCCCTTGATTTAGGCCCCAGGATTGGGACCTTTTCATTTTTAACGTAGGTCTTCTTTCCAGCCCGCCTACTCTCGCGGCATGCTGCAGACCCTTCGGCACAACCACTTACAAAACCAATTCAACGCCAATATACTACTATCCAATACCAGAACACTACCAGTTGCAACTTTTTTTTTATAACGTTGTTTGAATCACACAGACCACTTCACCGAAATCAATTTGTAGCCCGTATGGGTGGGTTAAATACCAGCGGAGCCACGCATAAATTGCCGGCCTGATAATTGAAATTGGTTTTACAACGGTCTTTTTTGGTATTATCCAGCGACACAAAACAGATACAGAGCGCGTCTGCAACGCGCCGTAACGGAGACCCTCAGCGTATGACAACCCTGGCTCACATCATGCAAGGCCTGGGGCAGACGAGTAGCCTGCCCCTGTATCAGCAACTGCAGCGCGCGCTGCGCGAAGCGATCGACAAGCGCATCCTCGGCCCCGACGAAGCCCTGCCGGCCGAGCGCCAGCTGGCCAGCGACCTGGCCGTTTCGCGCATCACCGTGCGCAAGGCCATCGATGGCCTCGTCAACGAGGGCTTGCTGGTGCGCCGTCCCGGCTCGGGCAATTTCATCAATACGCGCATCGAGAAGAACTTCGCCAAGCTGACCTCGTTTTCCGAAGACATGCGCGCGCGCGGACGCACGCCGCGCAGCGTGTGGCTCAAGCGCGCAGAGGGCACCGTGACGCCGGAAGAGGCCTTGCGCCTGCGGCTGTCGCCGGGCGCGCCCGTATACCGCTTCCACCGCATCCGCTATGCGGACGAGGTGCCGATGTGCCTCGAATACGCGACCATCGTCGCCAGTTGCCTGCCGGCGCTCGACGCCGTCGACGTATCGATGTACGACGCGCTGGAACAGGCGGGCAACCGGCCCGTGCGCGCCTTGCAGCGGCTGAGCGCGCTTTTATTGACGGGGGAGCAGGCCAGCCTGCTGCAGGCGGAGGAAGGCGACGCGGGCTTGTCGGTGGAAAGGCTGGGCTTTTTGCGCGATGGCCGCGCCGTGGAATTTTGCCGCTCCTACTTCCGCGGCGATATGTATGACTTCGTGGCTGAATTAAGTACCAATTAATACCAACCTCGCCATTTCAGCAATACCAGATAACACCACTTATTGCGGTGCAATATATATGCCGGCATCGCATTTCAATATGCACGGCAATGGTGCAATCATCGGCGGCGATTATGTAGCAGCCTGCGCGGAATATAAAAGAAGGCTGCGCAATGCGGTTTTGCGCATTGCAGCAAAACGTGGCGTTAACCGTCAGACGGCGGACGCGGCGCGGCGGCCCACGCACAGCAACATCGCACCCAGCGCCACGCACAGCCAGCCGAACAGCGGCCCCAGCCATCGAGCCCAGGTGGCGATGGGCGGGTGCGCCGGCAGCGGCGCCAGCAAGGTGCTGCCCGGCATGGCGCTGCTGGCGCGCTCCGCCAGCACTCGGCCATACGCATCGCTGACCGTCAGCACGCCCTCGCGTGCCGCGCGCAGCACCGCATAACCGTTTTCCACGCCGCGCACGACCGTCATGCGCGCCCCCATCCAGGCGTCGAGCTGGAAGTCCCAGGCCGGCACCAGCATCGTTTGCGCCCCGGCCGCGCCATACGCGTGCCCCAGGGGCGCGAAATGCATGTCCTTGCAGATGGCCAGGCCCATGGCCTGGCCCGCCACGGGCTGCACGGCAAACGCGCTGCCAGCAAGAAACTCGCGCTCGGGCGGCGCCAGATGATGTTTTTGATAGCTGACGGGCGCGGCGCCATCGGGCGCGAACAGCCAGGCCAGGTTACGCCGGCCGGCAGCGTCCTGCACACCGAGCCCCACGGTAATCCACGCACCCGTGCTGCGCGCCAGCGCCTGGAAACGTTGCCGCACCTCGTCCGCCTGCGCGGGCGCCAGTACGGCTATCTTTTCCGGCAACAGCACCAGCCTGGCCCCCTGCCCGGCCAACTGTTCGACGTGGCGCGCATACTGCTCCCAGATGGCTTGCGCACGCGCCGGCGGCGTGGCCGGACCGATAAAGTCATCGATGGCCACCAGCCCCGCCAGTTGCCCGCCTGATGCCGGGGCACCGTGCACGCGCCAGGCGCCACCGGCGAACGCGGCCGCCAGCAGCAATACGGCCGCACCCGCCGCTGGCGCATACGCACGGCCACCGGCCAGCAACAAGGCCAGCGCGGAGGGCGCCAGGCACAGCAAAAACAGCAGGCCGGGCACGCCCGCCAAGGCCGCCACCTGCAGCACGGCAAGGTTATCCGCTTGCGAATACGCGAGGCTGCCCCAGTTACCGTCCGGCAGCAAGGCCGCCATCGCCGTATCGATGGCCACCCACAGCACGGGATACGCCAGCACCGTCCAGCTTGCCCGATAGCGCAGCACGAGGCGCCGCGTGGCCAGCACCACCAGCAGCCACAGCAGCGCCTTGACGGCGATCGCGGCCAGCACGGCCGGCAAGGGCATCAGCAGGCGGAAATAGGCAACGTTGGCTGACAAGCCCAGCATGGCGGCCAGCAACGTCATCCAGGCCGCATCGCGGCGCGACGAGCGCAGAGCCAGCCACAGAACCGGCAGCGGCGCGCACCAGGCCAGCGGGCCCAGCGGCTGCGGCCCCAGCACCCAATACAAAGGCAGACCCGCCGCCAGCGCGGCGGCAATTTGCAACAGGCGCTGGCGCAGTGCGGCGCCACCGGCGAACAGGGCTGGTGCAGACAAGGTATTGAACATGCTCATGCTTTCAAGGGGAGCCAGATTTCCACGCCACCAACACCGCTGGCGGGATCGAAATGCCGGTCGTAGCGTTCGAAGTCGGGCGCGTCGGCCACTTCCAGCCCCGACTGGGGCAGCCACTCGTTCCACACCGTGCGCCAGGTGGCGCGAATGGTGGAAATATGCCCGCGGTGATGAAACACGGCATAGCGCTGCGGGGCGATGCGCAGCCGCGTCCAGTTCTCAGGCGCCTGGGAAAAGTCACTGACCGGCATGGCGCACAGGTAATCGAAATTGCCCGCGTCGTCATTGTTGCAGCACACGCCATACACCAGCTGGCCGGGCGCCACATGGGGCAGGAAGCGCTGCCACAGGGCGGGGATGCCGGCAGCCGTTTCTGCGCGATAGCGTTCGACCAGACCCGCCACCAGCAAGGCCGGTCCTTGCTCGAAACGGGGCGCTTCCAGGGGAACGCCTGGCGCCACATCCATTTTGATGGCGCCCACCAGCGCGAGGTTGGCGACGTGGCGCTGGGCCCGCACCTTTTCCGGCGTGACATGGAACTGGTCGCGAAAGGCCCGCGTAAATGCTTCATGGGAACTGTAGCCTGCTTCCAGGGCGACCGAAAGGATGTCTTGCGCGCCTTGGGCCAGCGCGTGCGCCGCCTCGCTGAGCCGGCGCGCCCGCACATAACGCATCACGGAGTGGCCCGTGGCCAGGCCAAACGCACGCGTCAGGTGGTACGGCGAGGCGCCGCCCACGCGGGCGATGTCACCGAGCGAGAGATTCTGCGCATAATGCGATTCGATATACCAGAGTGCCTTGGCCAGATAATGCATGAACGCTTCCCGTTGAACGAGCAGCGACTGTAGCATTTTCAGGCAGGCGTGACTTGACCGGAATTGCGCAATGCAGGCTTACTTTCTGGTGCGCTTTTCATGTACGAGCTGGCCGCTGCTGATGCGCGCCAGCTCGGCCATCTCTTCGGCCAGGAAGGCCAGCAGGTCGTCGATGCTGACGACGCCCGAGAGCGCGCCCAGGCTGTTGACCACAGGCAGGCGGCGGATGCCGTTGATGCGCATGCGTTCGATGATGTCGTAGACGTCTTCGTCTTCGCTGGCCGTGAGCAGCTGTGCGCTCATGATGTCGCCCACCAGCAGGCTCGCAGGGTCGAGGCCCAGGGCGATGACGGAAATGACGATGTCGCGGTCGGTGAGGATGCCGATGGGCACGCGTTCGCCGTTTGGCTGTTCGGCCACGATCAGGTCGCCCACATGGTGCTGGCGCATCAGCAGCGCCGCGTCCTGCACGCTGGTGTCACGCTGGCAATGAATGGTGTGCAGGGTACAGATGTCGCCGATACGCATGTCGCCACTCCGTTTGAGGCAGAGTGTCCACGCTACGCCAGCCCGCCGTGGCGGGTTTGAGGCACATCAATGAAAACGGTCTTACTTTTCTTCGGGGGGCGGCAGGAAGCAGGCTTCGACGATTTGCAGGTCGTTATCCTTGGCAAATTCGCGCACGAAGTGAAACGCCATCGGCTCGATCTCGCGCAGCTTGGTGTTGACCACCACCGACTTGACGCCATTGACGACGGTCGGGCGCACGTAGGGCGAATACTGGAGGTGCGCATTGCGCCCGCCGCCTTCGGGATTGAAACAGGACATCACTCCACAAAGGCGCTCGGCCCAATCGCTGGGTCGGAATTGCTTGCCATTGCTGGTGAGACCAAGGATGAAGAACTCGTCTGAGAGTTCCCCTGTTTTTTGAGATAACTCGGCCATGTGGCTTGTCGGGACTGGATTGCGTGAATGGCCCCGGCGGGTAGGCCGGGCTGGTAATTCAACTACGTTTGCTGCGGTAAGCCAGTATTATATCTTATAGAAGACTTGGGTTCTACCTCGATCTGCCCTGACGATGCAAACAGGGGCCGGCACGCATCGCACGCCAGCCCCTATTTTAACCTTGTTCCACGCGCCAGGCGCATGGATGGCGCGTGTGCGCCCGCGTCAGCCGAGGAAAACGGCGCCCGACATCAGCAACAGCAGCAGCATCCACAGCAGCAAGGCGCGCCAGACGAGGCCCACCGTGCTCTGCAAGGCACGCGCGCCCGGCTCTTCGCCTGGCAGGATATCGCTTTCGCTGTCGCTGTCATCGACGGCCATGTCCGGCGTGACGAGCACGCGGGCCGCCGTTTCCGCTGGCGTGCCCAGGCGTACGCCCATGGCGCCGCCGCCGGCCGTCAGGATGATGCCGATGGCCTCGTCCTGCCAGCGCTGGGCGAAATTGCGCCAAGCGTAGATGGCGTCCTCGAAATTGCCGACCACGGCAAACGCCACGGCCGTCAGGCGTACGGGGATCCAGTCGATCCAATAAAAGGCGCGCGCGGCGAACTGGCCGAATGCTTCATTGCGCATATGCTCGGGTTCGTTCCAGGCGCGCGCCAGGTATTCGGCCACGCGGTACATCACGGCGCAGGCAGGGCCCAGCGGCATGAGGAACCAGAAGAACACGCCAAACACGTTGCGGTGCGTGGTGACCAGGGCTTTTTCCACGGCGATGCGGGCGATTTCACTCGCTTCCATGCCCACCGTGTCGAGCTTGGTCCACTCGGCCAGCAAGGTGCGCGCGGTCGCCTCGTCGCCGGCGCTCAAGGCCAGCTGGATGGACGTAAAGTAATGGCTGTAGTGACGGAAGCCCAGGGTCAGGTAGACGATGAGGACGTTCCAGGCAAAGGCCAGCAGGGTCAGCTGATAATGCTGCAGCAGCCAGTAAATGCCTGCCGTGGGCACCATCAGCACGCCGATCATGAGGAACCAGCCCATGCGGCCGTGGTTGGCGTGGCCGGCATTGAACCAGGTCTCCATGCGCATTGCCAGGCTCTTGATTTCGGCGTAGATCGGATTGTCCGCGCGCAAAGGTTTGAGCTGCTCGATCAGCAATGCGCAAAGTATGGAGAGAAATGTCATCAAACGTCCTTTTTGTCTTTTTCAGCAATACCGCAATGCCCGCTACGATAGCGCAGTGCAGTGCTGGAATCAAACTTATTACGTGCGGGACGCCATTTTACGCGCGCAAGAGGTGAAACAGATTGCGCAGCATGCCGGCGGTGGCGCCCCAGATGTAGAAGCGCTCGTACGGCATGGCGTAGAACGAGCGCCGTCCGCCCGGCAACTCCACCGACAGGCGCTGATGGTTGAGGCCATCCATGAGGAAAGCCAGCGGCACTTCGAAGATTTCCGCCACTTCCGACGGGTCGGCGCGCAGCTCGAACGGCGGCGTCACCAGCCCCACCACGGGCGTGACTTGGTAGCCGGTACCCGTCAGGTAATCGGGCAAACAGCCCAGCACTTCGATGTGCTCGCGCGCCAGGCCCACTTCTTCTTCCGTTTCGCGCAGGGCCGTGGCGATGGGCGACGCATCGAACGCTTCGCTGCGCCCGCCGGGAAAGCTGACCTGCCCTGCATGGCTGCTCAGGTGGTCCGTGCGCATGGTCAGCAAGATGGTCAAGCCTTGCGGGCGTTGCACCAGGGGAATGAGAACGGCGGCGCGCACGGGCACGGCGCGGGCGGAAAGGAAATCCTGGGTAATCTCGGGCTGCCAGTCGGGCTGTTCGGCCAGGCGCTGGCGCAGCCAGTCCGGCGTCAGGCGCACGGCGTCCAGCGCCGCCTCGCCGGCGATCGAATCGATGGCAAGTTGTTTGGGATCAAATGCGATGGTGGCCATTGCCCCTCCCTCATGATTAAAAGCACCTGGCAAAACCGTCGCGAGCGGAAGGAAGAGGTAGCCGAGACGCGCAACCGTGCTCTAGCACGGTGAGCATCGCAGGCTGCCTATACCGACGCGCAGCAGGTTTGGCCAGGTGTCACCATAAAAAAAAGGGCACCCTGAGGCACCCTTTTCCCAACGCAGACGCTGATATTACGCGCTTGCTTTCGCCACAACGCGGCGATTTGGCAATTTTTCTTTGATACGCGCCGATTTACCCGAACGCTCACGCAGATAGTACAGCTTGGCGCGGCGAACATCACCACGGCGTTTCACTTCGATCGAAGCGATCAGCGGCGAGTACAGTTGGAACGTACGCTCAACGCCTTCGCCGGACGAGATCTTGCGAACGATGAAGTTCGAGTTCAGGCCACGGTTACGACGGGAGATAACGACGCCTTCGTAAGCCTGGGCGCGCTTGCGCGTACCTTCGACTACGTTGACGCTGACGATAACGGTATCGCCTGGTGCGAATTCAGGAATGGTTTTACCCAGACGAGCAATTTCTTCCTGCTCTAATTGTTGAATCAAGTCCATTTTTAACACTCCGAAAACCATCATGCCGGCGCACTGTGGATAGCAAGTATCCGCCCGGTAGAGGATGGGTAACACAATATGGGCAACATGCCCGGCACTACTGGCCATCCTGCCCGCCGTCCGGAGACGGCTTACAGGCTGGCCAAGAATTTTTCGTCGGTCTTGCTGAGCAAGCCGGCGGCGCGCGCACTGACCAAGAGGTCAGGCCGCTTTGTCGCGGTCGCTTCCAGCATGCGCTGGCGGCGCCACTTGACGATCTCGGCATGATTACCACCCATCAAGACGGGCGGCACGGCCATGCCTTCATATGTTTCCGGCCGCGTGTAGTGCGGCGAATCGAGCAAGCCATTGACGAAGCTGTCCTCGATGGCCGATGCCTCGGTGTTCAAGACACCCGGCAACAAACGGATCACCGCATCCATCAGCGCCATGGCAGGCAATTCACCGCCCGACAGGACGAAGTCGCCGACGCTGATTTCCTCGTCGACGCAACGGTCCAGCAAACGCTGGTCCACGGCTTCATAGCGGCCACACAGGATCACCAAACCAGGTTCGGCTTTCAGCTGCGTGACGCGCTCGTGCGTCAACGGACGGCCTTGCGGCGACATGAACACCACGCGGGGCGCCGCCAGTCCCAATGCGGTCTGGCGCTGCTTCGCGGCATTGATTGTCGCTTCAAGGGGACGGGCCATCATCACCATGCCGGGGCCGCCGCCATAAGGGCGGTCATCCACGGTACGGTGATTGTCGGTCGTGAAATCACGGGGATTCCACAGCGACAAGCCACATTTCCCCTGCTCGAAGGCGCGCCGGGTCACACCCGACTGCGTCAGCGCGGCAAACATTTCCGGGAACAGGGTCACGACATCAAATTGCATCGCTCACCATCCTGCAAAGTTTGCCCGGCGTATTGTTAAGCGCAGGCGGTTTAATAATCGAGGCCCCAGTCGACCGTGATCTTGCTGGCGGCCTTGTCAACGTTAATGACAAACTGGCCAACAAACGGGATCAGGCGCTCAGGCGCCTTTTCAACGGTCTCATCAGCAGTGGCGACGGGCGTAACGCGCAAGATCGACTGCGGACCATTACTCATCATGTCGTGCACTGTGCCGAGGCACTCGCCTTGCAAATTCTCGACTGTCAGTCCGATCAGATCGGACCAATAAAATTCATCGGCCGTCAGCGTCGGGAAATGGCTACGCGGAATTTGCACAGAGACGCCTTTCAGCGCTTCTGCGGCATCCCGCCCGACCACACCCACCAGCTGGGCCACGACGTCGCCGCCGTGTAACTTCGCTTGCCTGACTTGAACATCATGCAAGGTCGGTTTATCAAACCACCAGGTTTTGACGCTTAATAATGCATCCGCGTCGTCGGAGAAAGGAGTGATCCTGACTCCGCCAGCAATGCCATAGGCACCGGAGACATAGCCTACCTGTACCAGGTCATCGGGGACTTTCACCCCGGATGCAGTCTTGACCGTCAAACCAGTGATCTAATTAAGCTGCTGCTTTGTTGTTGCTAGCTACCAGGCGAGCAACGGTTGGCGACAATTGTGCGCCAACGCCTTGCCAGTAGGCCAGACGGTCTGCGGTGATACGCAGTGGAACTTCGCCACCTTGCGCCATCGGGTTGTAAAAACCGATACGCTCAATGAAGCGACCATCGCGGCGATTGCGCGAATCAGTAGCGACGATGTTGAAGAACGGGCGCTTCTTGGCGCCTCCACGAGCTAAACGAATAACGACCATAATATTTCCAAAAAGTGTGCTGAGGCGGAAAAAGCCGCAAATTATAGCGCGCTTTACCGCCAGGCAGCAAGCGTTATGATGACGGGCGTGTAATTTGGGCTAATCAAACATTATGACCAGTCATGGCCGAAGACGCAATAGGCGCGTGCGTCTATCGTGCCGCCGATGCCACGTCCAGGCGGTGACAGCATCGCCTGAACACGGCACGAAAGTGCTATCGTTGCGGCAGGGAATGACCGATACTGACAATCTTTACCGATGAGCAACTCTGGAGTCCCATGACCACCGCTACCATTTTGCAACAGTCGCACAAGAACAAGGCATTCACCAGCCTGCTGGCCTTTTTGCTGGGCTGCCTGGGCGCTCACCGCTTCTACCTGCACGGCGCCAAAGACCGCTGGGGCTGGCTACACCTGGCCGCCCTGCCCGCCTCCCTGCTGCTGCGCCAGCTATTTCCCGACGCGGACTGGTTTTACCAGATATTGCCGCTGACCTTGTCCGCGCTGGGCGGCTTCCTGGAAGCGCTGGTACTGGGCCTGATGCCGGACGACAAATGGGATGCGCGCTACAACGCCGCCTCCGGCCGCGCGTCGGACACGGGCTGGCCCCTGGCCGTCGTGCTGGTCGCTACCTTGATGCTAGGCGCGGGCGTGCTGATCGCCACCATGGCGCGCCTGTTCGACTTGCTGTACACAGGCGGCGCCTACGGTTAATTTCCATGCGGCAACCACCGCCATCAAGGCGCGCCGCGCGCACATGTAAGTGTTGGTAAGCAATCATGATTTTCCTCTATACTGCATTCACAATGCCGACATTACTGGTTCATTTAACACCCCCTAGGAGAAGATCATGATTCGTCGCCCACTCATCCTCGCAGTTGCCGTCACGGCCCTGTTCAGCACCTCCGCCTTCGCGCAAAACCTGTCGCCGAAGGCGCAATACGCGTACGACACGAAGCAAGCCAGCACCCGCTACGCGGACGACAAGAAATTGTGCGCAGAAGAAACCAGCTCGAAAGCCCGCATGCAATGCCTGCGCGACGCCAAGGGCGAATACGACCAGGCCATCATCAACGCCAAGGCCGCGCAAAAGGCTGGCAACTCGTACGCTGGCCAGAACAGCAAGCCAGCCCAGCAGATCTGCGCCGAGTGCGGCAAGGTGCTGGCAGTCAACGTCACTGAAAAAGCCGGCGAAGGCGGCGCCCTGGGCATGATTGGCGGCGGCGTGGCCGGCGCCCTGCTGGGCCGCCAGGTCGGCGGCGGACGCGGCAAGGATCTGGCCACCCTGGCCGGCGCCGCTGGCGGCGCGTATGCCGGCAAGCAAGTCGAAGGCCACATGAAGAACGCCAAGACGTGGACCGTCACCGTGCAATACGAAACGGGCGCCAAGGCTGACTTCGCGTTTGACCAGGATCCGGGACTGGCTGCTGGCGATCTGGTACGTAATTCCGGCAACGGCATCGCTCGCCGTTAAGATCGCAGAGTAAATCTGGGGTCAGACCCGGCGGGTCTGACCCCGGCACTTACGTTTGGGGTTAAAAAAAAGCGCTGGAGAGCAATCTCCAGCGCTTTTTTGCATTCAGTCAGCTTACGCTAGCCAAGTTTCAACTTAAAACTGCTCTTCCGACAAGGCCATCACGCTGGCGCTGCCGTCGATGATGGTGGCGCGCAAACCTGGCGCTTGCGACAGGATGTGGTCGGCAAAGAAGCGCGCCGTGGCGATTTTTGCCTTGTAGAACGCGGCGTCGCCGCTGCCCTCACCCAGCTTTTGCTGCGCCACCACGGCCGCGCGCGCCATCTGCCAGCCGCCCAGCACGATGCCGGCCAGCTTCAGATACGGCACGCTGCCCGCAAACACGGCCTTGATGTCCGTCTTCATGTTCGCTACCACGTACTCGACCACGGCTTCCAGCGCGGCACTGCCTTCGGCCAGGTGACGCTGCATGGCCTGGAAGTCGGCGCCCGTCAGCTCGCCCAGCTGGGCTTCCGTGGCACGCACCTGGGCGATGATGGCTTTCGCCACGGCGCCGCCGTCGCGCACGGTCTTGCGGCCCACGAGGTCGTTCGCCTGGATGGCCGTCGTACCTTCGTAGATGGTGAGAATCTTGGCGTCGCGGTAATGCTGGGCGGCACCCGTTTCTTCGATGAAACCCATGCCGCCATGCACTTGCACGCCGTCGCGCGTGACGTCCTGCGACATTTCCGTGGCCCAGCCCTTGATGACAGGCACCAGGTATTCATAGGTGGCCAGGCTTTCCGCGCGCACATCCGCATCGGGATGGTGGTGCGCCACGTCGCTGATGGCCGCGCCCACGTAGGCCAGCGCGCGCGCCGCCTCCGTTTGCGAACGCATGGACATCAGCATGCGGCGCACGTCCGGGTGGTGGATGATGGAGACGGGGCCAGGCGAACCGGCCAGGTCGCGCGACTGCACGCGGTCCTTGGCGAACGCCACGGCTTGCTGATAGGCGCGCTCGGCCAGGCCGATGCCTTGCAGGCCGACGCCGAAGCGGGCCGCGTTCATCATGATGAACATGTACTCGAGGCCGCGGTTTTCCTCGCCCACGAGGGTGCCGATGGCACCACCGTGGTCGCCGAATTGCAGCACGGCCGTCGGGCTGGCCTTGATGCCCAGCTTGTGCTCGATCGACACGCAATGGGCGTCGTTGCGCGCGCCCAGGCTGCCGTCCGCGTTGACGAGGAACTTCGGCACGATGAACAGCGAAATGCCTTTCACGCCAGCGGGCGCGTCCGGCGTGCGGGCCAGCACCAGGTGGACGATGTTTTCCGCCATGTCGTGCTCGCCGTACGTGATGAAAATCTTCGTGCCGAATACTTTATAGGTGCCATCGTCCTGCGGCACGGCGCGCGTGCGCACGGCGGCCAGGTCGGAGCCCGCTTGCGGCTCTGTCAGATTCATGGTGCCCGTCCACTTGCCGGAGACCAGGTTTTCCAGGTAGACAGCTTTCTGTTCGTCACTGCCGGCCGTCAGCAGCGCTTCGATGGCGCCGTCCGACAGCAGGGCAACGAGGGCGAACGAGATGCTGGCCGAGTTGAGCATTTCGATGCACGGCGTGGCCAGGAGCTTGGGCAAGCCCTGGCCGCCGAACTCGGTCGGATGCTGCACGCCCTGCCAGCCCGCTTCGCCATAGGCCTTGAACGCTTCCTTGAAGCCTTTCGAGGTCGTCACTTGCCCGTCGTGCCAGAAGCTCGGCTCCTTGTCGCTGGGGCCGTTCAAGGGGGCCACCACGCCGCCGCAGAACTTGGCGTTCTCTTCCAGCACGGCTTCAGCCGTGTCGGGCGTGGCGTCTTCGCAACCCGGTAAAGTGTGGATTTCGGCAAGGCCGGCCAGTTCGTTCATCACGAACAACATGTCTTTCAGCGGGGCTTGATAGCTCATCTTCTTTTCTCCAAGAAAAAAGCCACGCGCGGCTCGCCGTGTGGGGCGGGCCGGCGTGGCTTTGTCAGTAACAAAACCGGAAGGGGTGTGACTTAACCCAGTTCTTTGACCAGTTGCGGCACGATCTCGAACAGATCGCCCACGATGCCGTAGTCGGCCACGGCAAAGATCGGCGCTTCCGGATCCTTGTTGATGGCGACGATGGTTTTCGAGTCTTTCATGCCGGCCAGATGCTGGATCGCGCCCGAGATACCGACGGCAATGTACAGCGATGGCGCGACGATCTTGCCCGTCTGCCCCACTTGCCAGTCGTTCGGCACAAAGCCGGCATCGACGGCGGCGCGCGAAGCACCCATGGCGGCGCCCAGCTTGTCGGCCAGCGGCTCCAGGATATGGAAGTTCTCGGCCGAACCCATGCCACGGCCGCCCGACACGATGATTTTCGCGGCGGTCAGTTCAGGACGGTCGGACTTGGCCAGTTCGCGGCCCACGAAGGCCGATTTGCCGGCGTCGGCAACGGCGGCGACGGTTTCCTTAATTTGTTGGAATTGGCC
>NZ_LRIB01000038.1:0-125335 GCF_001758715.1 Janthinobacterium sp. HH104
CGATGATAGTGCTGCAACCAGTGTGAAAGTAGGTTATCGTCAGGCTTGTTATTCGAAAAAACCCCTTCCGGTGATCCGGTTGGGGTTTTTTTACGTCTGGGGTTTTTGTTGGGCGCCGCGGGTGGTGTCGGCTTACGCGCTGCGCGCTAAGCCGACCTACGTTTATTGGATGGCGGGTAGGTCGGATTAGCGTAGCGTAATCCGACAAGTCGGCAGCCAGGTGACAAACAGGTGACAAACGAAAAAAAGCAGCGCTACGCGCTGCCTTTCTGTCTTTGCTTCCCTTTATTGGCCGGCAACCACCGATGTGACGCCGCTCCTGGCGACCCACTCGATCAGCGCATCAACCGCCGCGCGGCCGTTGCCGTTGCCGACCAGGTCGCTATTGATCATGGCGACCACCACGCACAGCTGGTTGTTGGCGTCGGGGACATAGCCGGCGATGGCCACCACATTCTTCAATGTTCCCGTCTTGATGCGGGCCCGTGCGGCCGCTGGACTGTTCAACAGGCGCTTGCGCATGGTGCCGTCCAGCGCAACGATGGGCAGGCTGGACTGGAACTCGGGTGCCCACGGACTTTGCTGCATCGCCTGCAGGACAGCGGCCATTTGCGCAGGCGCAATGCGTCCCGTGCGCGACAAGCCGGAACCGTTGTCGACCAGCATGCCCTGGGTGTCGATCTGATGCCGCTGGAACCATTCCTGGATCACTTGCCGCGCACGCGTGGCCGTGTCTTCCGGCACCGCCATGGCGACGGGGCGGCTGCCCAGCCAGCCATCGCTTTGCAAGCTGCCCAAGCTCAGGAACAGGGTGCGGGCCAGGGTATTGTCGGACGTCTTGTTGATATCGCGCAAGACTTCCGGCAAGGCGCGCGCCACATGGTCGGCCAGCATGCGCGTGCCGACCGGTTCGGCCGTCGGCGGCAAGCCGGTTGCCGGCGCTTCGCGCACCGTGCCCGTGATCGTGCCGCCCAGGCGTTTCCAGGTGGCACGGAACAAGCGGTCCGCGTAATCGTTGCGATCAAGAACATTGATGCTGGTAGCCTTGCTGCAATTTTGCGGGAAGGTGCCATGCAGTATCACTTGCAGCTTGCCGCTCGCATCGCGCCGGTATTCGGGCGGGCGCCAGCCGTCTTCCCATCTGGCGCAACTGCCCTTGATCAGCTTCATGTCGCTCGTGATGCTGACGTTCTCGAGCGCCGGCTGCATCAGGATGCTCAATTGCCGGTCCGTCGAGTTGATATTGATATCGAGCAGATTGGTGTTCAGCAGCAAGGCATCGGGAATGACGTTGTAGCGGAACTCGGCCGATTCGTCGAAGGGCGGCGCACCAATGTCGGGCCGGGCCGGCTGGAACAGCTGTCGGTCGAGGATCAGGTCGCCCTTGATTTTCACGATGCCTTGCGTGCGCAAGGTTTGCAGCATGTGCTCCAGCGCGTTCGCATTGAAATCCGTGTCGGCGCCGCCGCGCAGGATCAAGTCGCCCTTCAGTACGCCATTGATGACGTCGGCGCTGGTGCGCAGTTCCGTGCGGCCGCGGAAGATGGGCCCGAGTTGCTCCAGGCCCACGGCCGTCGTCACCAGTTTCATGGTGGAGGCCGGCTGCATGCTGCGCTCGGCGCCATGCGACATCACCACCGTGTTGCCGCGCAGGACGATGGCGCCCATGGCGTCTTCGGGAATATTCGCGCTGCGCAGCAGCAGGCTGACGGATTCGGGCAATTGCGCCTGGGCAGTCGACAGGCCAAGACCCGCCAACAGTGCAGCCATCAGGACAGGACGTAACATGGTGCTCCTTAATGGAAAAAGACGTAGGCGACAAAGACGGCGGTGATCACGCCAGCCAGATCCGCGATCAGGCCGGCCGTGATGGCATAGCGCGTCTTGCGGATGCCCACCGAGCCGAAGTACAGGGCCACGATATAGAAGGTGGTGTCGGCCGAGCCCTGGAAGACGCAGGCCAGGCGGCCGACGAACGAGTCGACGCCATAGGTATTCATGGCGTCGATCATCATGGCTTTCGAGCCGGAGCCGCTGAGCGGCTTCATCATGGCCGTCGGCAGCGCGGGCACGAAGTCCGTATTGATGCCCAGGTTGGCGAAGAACCAGTTCATGCCGCTCATCAGGAAATTGAACACGCCCGCGTTACGGATCACGCTGATGGCCACCAGCATGCCGACCAGATAGGGAATCACGGTGATCGACGTCTGGATGCCGCCTTTCGCGCCCTCGATGAAGGCGTCATACACGTTCACTTTCTTGCGCAGCGCGCCAATAATAAATATGGCGATGACGCTGATCAACACCAGGTTGCTGACCACTTTCGAGACCAGCTCGATTTCCTGTTTCGTCAGGTATTGTGTGAAGTACCAGATCATGGCGACGATGGCGCTCGTCATGCCGCCCATCCAGCCCAGCACGACCCGGTTGAGCAAGTTGATGCGCTGCTTGATGGACACCGTGATGATGCCGACCATGGTGGCCACATAGGTGGCGATCATGCAGGGAATAAAGATATCGGACGGGTCGGCCGCGCCGAGGATCGAACGCTGCGCCATGATGGCCAGCGGAATCAGGGTCAGGCCCGAGGTGTGCAGCACCAAAAACATGATCTGCGCATTCGTCGCCTCTTCCTTGTTCGGGTTCAAGGTTTGCAGGCTTTCCATGGCCTTCAAGCCGAACGGCGTGGCCGCATTGTCCAGGCCCAGCAGGTTGGCCGAGAAATTCATCACCATGTGGCCCGTGGCTGGATGGTCTTTCGGAATTTCCGGGAAGATGCGCGAAAAGAACGGTGCGATCACTTTCGCCAGCCAGCCGACGATGCCCGCCTTTTCACCGATGTTCATGATGCCGAGCCACAAGGTCATCACGCCCGCCAGCGGCAGGGCGATATCCATCACGCCCATGCGCGCCGTCTCGAACGTGCCGTCGATGATGCGCTTGAAGATATCGGTATCGCCGAGGAACAGCCACTGCAGCACTGCGGCCAGGAAGCCTACGAGGAAAAAGCCGGACCAGATGTAATTAAGTGCCATATGCGATCAGTTCTGTGTGTCGGGAGTGAAAAATGTCTGCAAACAAAGTATAGGGGCAGCCCGATACGAGTTGATGAAAGAATGCAGCAATCGCATGCCAAAAAGTTATAAGCTGGCAGCCTGTTTTCATTGGCGCCCCGCAGCGTGCCCGCGTAGTGTGGGGGATGCCTGTCGCTTACTGCTGTTCCTTACCTTTGTCTGCACTGGATTACTGATGATGTTTTTACGCAAAACCGCCTGCGCCGCCGGCTTGTCCCTGTTGACGCTTTTTACCGTACCGGCCCACGCCGCCGCCGATGCCCGCGCGAACAAGACCTTGCACCTGTTCCTCAGCACCAGCGAGACGGGCCTGGACCCGGCCGTGGCGTCGGACCTGGCCAGCCTGAATTTGATGGAAAACATTTTCGATCCCTTGCTGCGCTATGACTACCTGGCGCGCCCCGTGCAACTGCAGGGCAATACGACGCGCGCCATGCCGACCGTGGAAGATGGCGGGCGCACCTATACCTTTCACTTGCAGCCCGGCATATTCTTTACGCCCGATCCCGCCTTCAAAGGCAAGCCGCGCGAAGTGACGGCGCAGGATTATGTCTACAGCCTGACGCGGCTGTATGACCCCAGCCTGAAGTCGCCGTGGCTGTTCTTGCTGGAAGACAAGCTGGTGGGCGATGCTGCCCTGAAAACAAAGTTCAGCTATGACACGCCGATCGCGGGCTTGCAGGCGCTGGACAAATACACCTTGCGCATCCGCCTCAATGGCGTCGACCCGAACTTCCTGTTTTACCTGGCCATGCCGGCGACCGCCGTGGTGGCGCGCGAAGTGGCTGAAGCGTACCCGGCGGCAGGGCAGATCGGCAACCATCCCGTGGGCACGGGGCCGTTCCTGGTGAAGGAGTGGAAGCGCAGCGACAAGATCGTGCTGCAAGCCAATCCGACTTTCCGTCCCACCGTGTTCCATACGCAAGCCAAGGCGCTGGCTGCCTTGCCACCGGATGCGCGCGCCATCGCGACGGCACTGGAAGGCAAGCAATTACCGCTGGTCGAGCGCATCGAGGTGCGCATTGTCGAGGAATATCAATCGCGCATGCTGGGTTTCCTGAAAGGCGAGTTCGATTACCTGGAGCAAGTGCCGGAATCGATGACGGACATGGTGCTGGAAAACGGCGCGCTGAAACCGGCGCTGGCCGCCAAGGGCATGCAGCTGACGCGCTTTCCCGTGTTGCAGACGTATTACATGTGGATGAACATGGACGACCCCGTGCTGGGCGGCATAGGCAAGGACAAGCTGGCCCTGCGGCGCGCCATCGCCCTCAGCTACAACAGCCGCGAAGACATCGCGCTATTGAAAAAGGGATTGGCCTTGCCGGCCCAGTCGCCGTTGCCGCCCAATGTGCTCGGTTACGACAAGAGCTACCGCAGCCCCGTCGGCTACGATCCGGCCCTGGCGCGCGCCCTGCTCGACCGTTTCGCCTACAAGGCGGGGCCAGACGGTTTCCGCACCCAGCCGGACGGCACGCCCTTGATCCTGACCATGCATACGGAGCCGAGTACGGTGGGCCGCTTGCGCGACGAATTGTGGCGCCGCAACCTGAATGCCATCGGCGTGCGCGTGGAATTCAAGAGCGACAAGAAGACGGAAATCATCAAGGCCTCGCGCCTGGGCAAGGTGCAGATGTTCGAGACCAACTGGATCGCCGACTTCCCCGATGGTGATAACTTTATGCAATTGTTGTACGGTCCCAACAGTGGCCGCGCCAACTATGCCCGCTTCAACTTGCCCGATTACAATAAACGCTATGAGGAGGCGCGCCTGCTATCCGATACGCCGCGCCGACGCAGTCTGTACTTCGACCTGTTTCAGCTGATCCACGCTTACACGCCGTGGGTGCTGCTGACGCATCCCATCTCTGCCGACCTGCAACAACCGTGGCTAAAAAACTACAGGCGCCACCCCGTGGAATTCACGTCTTGGCGCTATCTGGACGTGGAAAAGCCAAGGGTAGCCCCGCAGGCAAGTGACCATGTCACTGAAAAGGGCATTCATTCCAAAAAGTTATGGTTAGGAAAGCATTTTTCATTGGCTGGCCGCGGATGCATCGCGCTACTCTGAAAATGAAAACAAATAAAGTCATGCGCAATTGTCATAAAAAAATGTACTGCGAGACAGACGTTGCGACATATCTATACAGCCTGACTTGAGAACTCAAGTTTCGATTGCCCAACAAGGAGAAGACCTGTGAAATTGAAAAAGCTAGCGCAGTTGGTGGCATTGATGGGGGTGGTGGGGCCGGTCGTCGCACAGGAAGCGGCGGCACCAGCAATGCAACGGGTCGAAGTGACGGGCAGCAGCATCAAACGCGTGGCCAAGGAAGGCGCGTTGCCCGTGCAAGTCATCACCTTTGACCAGATCGAAAAACAGGGCATCACGACGACCGAGCAACTGGTGCGCACCTTGTCAGCGAATGGCACGGGTGCCGATAACATGACTTCGGGCAATAACGTGTTTGGCGCCGATGCCGACAGGGTCAGCGGCGGCGCCTCGTTCGCCTCGCTGCGCGGCTTGGGCCCGTCGAGCACCCTGGTGCTGTTGAATGGCCGCCGCATCGCCACGCACGGCGCCAGCGGCAAGTCGGTCGACTTGAACTCGATCCCGCTGGGCGCGATTTCGCGCGTGGAAATTCTCAAGGATGGCGCCTCGGCCATCTACGGCACGGACGCCATCGGCGGCGTGATCAATTTCATTTTGAAAACCAATTACAGCGGCGTGGAAGCGTCCGTCTCCACCAACGACACGCAGGCAGGCGGCGGCGCCACGCGCCGCGCCTCGCTCCTGGCCGGTACGGGTTCGCTGGAAAGCGACCGCTACAACATCATGGCCAGCCTGACCGTCGACAAGGCGCAGCAGCTCAATGGCCGCGACCGCTCCTTCGTCAACGGCTTCCAGCCGGGCCGCGGCCTGTCGCCCGATACGACGGGCACGCCGTTTGCCAACCAGATGGCGGGTGCCGGCACGGCGCTGGGCGCCTCGTTCCAGCTGCCAGGCGATGCGAATAAATACCTGCAAGCCAATCCCTTGAGTTTCCAGGGCAAGTGCGACAGCATCGCCGGCATGTCGCAGTACCAGACGGCACTGTGGAAAGACGTGACCTCGCCGCTGCGCACCACGTATTCCTGCGCGTATGACTATGGCGCCGACTATGTGCTGCAATTCCCCGTTGAACGTGCCAATCTGTTGTCGCGCGGCACCTTCCAGCTGGCGCCCGACCACCGCATGTTTGTCGAAGTGCTCGGTTCGCGTACCAAGGCCACGGCCATTTTGACGCCGATGCAGGTGCAGGCGACCGTTGCCAACAAGAATTTGTATCCGGTCGGTGGCGCGTATTACCAGGACCTGTCGGCCTACATCCCCTCGTTCGACAGGACCAAGCCGATTTCCTACAAATGGCGCGCCAATGACGTGGGCAACCGCACGCAGGAAAACACGACAGACAATGCCCGCGTGTTGGTGGGCTTTGAAGGCAACTTTGGCAAGTGGGATTACAAGGCCGGCATTTCGCGCGCCGAAAGCAGCACCAAGACCAAGCTGACGGATGGCTATTCCTACACGGACAAGCTGTACGCGGCATTGGCCAGCGGCATCATCAATCCATGGGTGGGCGCCGGCCAGAGCCAGACGGAAGCGGCCAAGCAATTGATCGAATCGACCAAGTTCCGTGGCGACTTCCAGCACGGCAAAACGACCCTGACGCAGATCGACGGTTCCGTTTCGGGCGAGCTGTTCCAGCTGCCGGCCGGTGCCTTGGCCATGGCGGCCGGTTTTGACTTGCGCCGCGAAGGTTACAGCTTTGCGCAAGACGTCGATGCCACGCAGATTTTGCTGTCGCCGGGCAATGCCGCACTCAAAGATGCCAGCCGTACCGTCAAGGCCGTGTATGCCGAGCTGCTGGTGCCGGTCACGAAGGACCTGGAAATGCAGCTGGCCATCCGCCGCGACGATTACAGCCTGGTGGGCGCGACGACGAATCCGAAAGTGGCCTTCCGCTATCAGCCGACCGACTTCCTGCTGTTCCGTGGTTCGGCCAGCAAGGGTTTCCTCGCGCCAAGCTTCCAGCAGCTGTATTCGGGTTCGCTGAGCCAGGAATTGCCGAACGGCGTGATCGACCAGGAAGGCTGCGCCAAGCATCCGGGCGTGCCCGAGTATTGCGCCATCGACCGCCTCGACTACAAGACGGGCGGCAACACGAACCTGAAGCCGGAAACGTCGAAGCAGGGCAGCGTCGGTTTTGTCATCGAGCCATTCAAGGGCTATTCGGCCTCGTTCGACTACTGGGCCATCAATACCAAGGACCGCATCCTGAACCGCACGCCGCAAATCGTGCTGGCCAACTACCAGGCGCTGAACCAGTATATCCACCGCAATCCGGACGGCACCATCGAGTACGTGCAGGCGGGCTGGATCAATGCGGCAGGCAGCCGCGTGCGCGGCCTCGACGTGGGCTTGCGTGGCGAAGGCAAGATCCAGGACGCGAAATGGACGGCGACCCTGGACGGCACGTATATGGACAGCTTCAAGTTTGCGGAATACCAGGGCCAGGAATACCAGGAACTGGTCGGCAAGTTCTATACGCGCGATCTGTACCTGCGCTGGAAACACAATGCCAGCTTTGGCGTGTCGCGCGGCGACTGGAGCGGTTTGCTGATCCAGAGTTTTTCGTCGGGCTACAAGGACCAGCTGCCGAATGGCGGCAAGGGTACGCCGCCACCGGGCTTCAAGCCGGACGTGTCCAGCTACACCACGTATAACTTGTCGGGCACGTACACGGGCTTCAAAAATACGACGATTACCGTGGGCATCCAGAACCTGTTCGACCGCGATCCGCCATTCACCGCGCACAACGTGGATGAAGTGGTGGGCGCCGGCTGGGACCCGCGCGTGGCCGATCCTCGCGGCCGTTCGCTGTCGTTCCAGCTGAAGTACAAGTTCATGTAAGGCAACCATGCCGGCGGCGATCCCGCTGGCGTGCTAACCTCGTGCGGCGGCGCCTGGCGTCGCCGTTTTTATTCCAGGAAAGGGCCGCATGTCCAGTCAGACCAATCTCAGCCGGCGCCGCTTCGGCGGCTTGCTGGCCGCCACTCTGGGGGCGGCGGGCACACCGGTGTTGGCGGCGGCCACGCAAGGGAAGGGCAAACGCATGCAACAGCAACACGCATTGATCAAGCCGGCGCGTTTGCGCCAGGGCGACCTGGTCGCCATCATCGCGCCGGGCGGTTTTACGGATGAGGAGTCCATCGCCAAGGCCGTGCACAATATCGAATCGCTGGGCTTGCGCGCCAGCCTGGGCGCGAATATCCGCGCCGTGCACGGCAACTATGCGGGCACGGTGCAGCAACGCCTGGACGATTTGCACGCGGCGTTCCGCGACCCGGACGTCAAGGCGGTGTGGGCCATCCGCGGCGGCTCGGGCTGCATTTCACTGCTGGCGCTGCTCGACTACGCCTTGATCCGCGCCAACCCGAAAGTGCTGATCGGCTATTCCGACATCACGGCCCTGCACCTGGCCATCGCCCGCCAGACGGGTCTGGTGACCTTCCACGGTCCCGTGGCCTCGTCCACGTTTTCCGAGTACACGGTGACGCAGCTGCAAAACGTGCTGATGACGCCGCAAGAGCAGTACACGATCCCGATGGCGCTCGACAATCACCGCCGCGCGCAGACGCAGCCGAACTTCGCCATCCGCACCGTGCACGGCGGCCAGGCGACGGGACGCTTGACGGGCGGCAATCTGTGCATGGTCAGCGCGCTGGCCGGCACGCCGTATGCGGCCGATTTCCGCGAGCATATTTTGTTCCTTGAAGAAATCAACGAAGTGCCGTACCGCATCGACAGGATGTTGTGCCAGCTCGACCTGTCCATGGGGTTCAACAAGGCCGCGGCCTTGATGCTGGGCATCTTCGAGCATTGCGAGGCGGCCGAGGGCGATACCGCGCTGACCCTCGATGCCACCGTGGACCAGCATTTGCAGCCTTTACGCGTGCCGGCCGTCAGCGGCTATTCGTTTGGCCACATCCGCCACCAGTTCACGATACCGATGGGCATCCTCGCCACCCTGGATGCGGACCGGCAAACCTTGACCTTATTGGAGCCGGCCGTCTGTTAGCGTACGGTGCAGCGGGTCGATGGTCAGTATGCTAGTGTGAATGCAGGCGTGGCACGAGGCCGCGCCGCCTTCTTCACCGTACCCGACATGATCAACCGCCACGCCAGTACCTACATCCTCAGCCACCCGCTGGCCTTCGTGCTGCAGGTGCTGAAGGGTTTCCGCGCCAACCAGGGCTTGCTGCTGGCGGGTGCCGTCGCGTATTACTCGCTGCTGTCCATCGTGCCCCTGCTGATGCTGGTGGTGGTGGCCCTGTCGCACGTGATCGCGCAGGACGAATTGTTGCAAACCATAGGCCATTACCTGGAATGGCTGGTGCCCGGGCAATCGAAAGCCATCGTGGCCGAGGTCGCGCATTTCCTCAACAACCGGGGCGTGATCGGCTGGCTCTTGCTGCTGACCATGCTGTTTTTCAGTTCCTTGGCGTTTACCGTGCTGGAAAACGCCATGAGCGTGATCTTCATCCACCGCGTCGCCATCCGCCGCCGCCATTTCCTCATTTCCGCCGTGCTGCCGTATTGCTACATCCTGTGCCTGGGTATCGGTATTTTGCTGATCACCCTGGTGGCGGGCAGCCTGCAAGTGATGGGGGAGGAAAGCGTGCGCTTCCTGCGCCATGACTGGGGCCTGGAAGGGGTATCGGGCGTGCTGCTGTATTTGCTGGGGCTGGCGGGCGAAATCCTCGTGCTCAGTTCGATCTACCTGGTCATGCCGGTGGGGCGATTATCGATCACGCATGCGCTGATCGGCGGCGTGACGGCAGCCCTGCTGTGGGAAATCGCGCGACACGTGCTGGTCTGGTATTTCTCTACCTTGTCGCAGGTGAATATTGTCTACGGCTCGATGACGACGGCTATCGTCGTCATGTTCAGCCTGGAAATCGGCGCCACCTTGCTGTTGCTGGGCGCGCAAGTGATTTCCGAATACGAAAGAGTGGCCCGTGGCGGCGAAGAAGACAAGCCGCTGGCGCTAAGGACTTGATTTAAAAAGATTATTGCACCGCACAAAAAGCTGTGCTATACTCCGTTCAGTGATTGAGATTTGGCAGCAAATTATCTCACCATCCAGTTTCAGCGCGGCGACCGACAGGTGTAATGTCGATGGCGTGACAGTGCGAAGAAATGGATTTTGTAATTCCGGATACGATGGTCGATTTTACACTTGGAGTCACCATGCAGATAGCATGGGAGTCCGAAAATCAGGAGGCACTTTGCAGATAGCACTGGCGTCCATGACACGATTAAAGCATTGGTAATACATTGGAACGAAGCCCGCGCTAGCGGGCTTTTTTTTCGTCCATAGTTGGCGTATGGGGTCAGACCCGCCGGGTCTGACCCCAGTATTTGCCCTGGGGTTTACAAAGCCCGCGCAATCAAAATCTTCTGAATATCGCTGGTCCCCTCATAAATCTGGCACACGCGCACGTCGCGGTAGATGCGCTCGACGGGGAAGTCGGATACATAACCGTAGCCGCCATGCACCTGGATGGCGTCCGAGCACACTTTTTCCGCCATTTCCGACGCAAACAGCTTGGCCATGGCCGCTTCCTTCAGGCAGGGCAGGCCCGCATCCTTCATGGCCGCCGCATGGCGGATCAGCTGGCGTGCCGCTTCGATCTGCGTGGCCATGTCGGCCAGGCGGAATTGCACGGCTTGGTGTTCATAGATGGGTTTGCCGAAACTCTCGCGCTCGCGCGCATAGCTCAGCGCTGCTTCATACGCCGCGCGCGCCATGCCCACGGCTTGTGAAGCGATGCCGATGCGTCCGCCTTCCAGGCCGGACAGGGCGATCTTGTAGCCTTGTCCTTCTTCGCCTATCAAATTTTCCGCCGGGATGCGGCAATTCTCGAACAGGATTTGCGCCGTGTCCGACGAGTGCTGGCCCATCTTCTGTTCCAGTCCTGCCACGATGTAGCCAGGCGTGTTCGTCGGCACCCAGAAGGCGCTGATGCCACGCTTGCCAGCCGCCTTGTCGGTGACGGCCATGACGATGGCCACGTCCGCATACTTGCCGCTGGTAATGAACTGCTTGGTGCCGTTGATTACGTATTCATTGCCATCGCGGGTGGCCGTCGTGCGCAGGGCCGAGGCGTCGCTGCCCGTGTGTGGTTCTGTCAGGCAAAACGCACCGAGCATCGTGCCTTGCGCCAGCGGGCGCAGCCATTGTTCCTTTTGCGCGTCGTTGGCGTACATCATGGCGATGCTGCACACGGGGCAATTGTTGACGGAAATGATGGTCGACGTGCCGCCATCGCCGGCGGCGATTTCTTCCAGCACCAGGGCCAGCGACACGTAGTCGAGGCCGGCACCACCGAGCGCTTCCGGCACGGCCACGCCAAAGGCGCCCAGCGCGGCCAGTTCCTGCAATTCTTCTTTCGGGAAATGATGTTCCTTGTCCCAGCGGGCCGCATTGGGCGCCAGGCGCTCGCGCGAAAAACTGCGCAGCGCTTCCTGGATCATGGTCTGTTCTTCATTGAGTATCATGGGACGTCGTCTCGTTTGTTTTTATGGTGTGTGGTGGAATTACCAGCTGATGGGCTTGCCATCGTAATTGCGGAACACGGCCTTGTCCGTGGCCGGCAAGCTGGCCAGGGTGGCGCGGATGCCGGCAGCGCTTTGCTCTGTGGAAAGGTCGGCGCCGGCGCCGCCCATGTCCGTGCGCACCCAGCCCGGGTGGAAGGCCACGCAGCTGACGCCTTGCGGGCCGTACACGAGGGACGTGTCGATCAGCACGGAATTCAAGGCGGCCTTGCTGGCGCGGTACAGTGAACCGCTGGGGTTGCCCCGTTCGCTCAGGGAGCCCATGTGCGAGGACAGCACGGCCAGTTTCCCTTTGGCATTGGCTACCAGCGGCGCCAGGAGCGGCAGCAGCCGCATGGCCGCCAGCACGTTCGTGTGCATGACGGCATCGAAATCTTCTTGCGTGGGGGTACCGTCGTGGCGCGGGCCATACACGCCCGCGTTGAGGATGGCCACGTCGAGTATTTCATCGTCGAGCTTCCAGCCCAGGGCGGCACAGCCGTCCACATCCGTCACGTCGAGCAGGTGCGCTTCCGCACCCAGTTGCGTGAGGGCGTCGCAAGCGTCTTGCGTGCGCGCCGTGGCAATCACTCGCCAGCCATCGTGGCGGTATTGACGGACGATTTCGTGGCCGATGCCGCGCGAGGCGCCGATGATCAATGCGGTAGGCATGTCTTTCTCCCTGAGTAATCAATGAAAAGGCGCGCAGCGAACGTGACCACGCCGCGCGCGCCTGTCGTCAACAGAGCAGCTTATACCAGTTCGATTGCCATCGCCGTCGCTTCGCCGCCGCCGATGCACAGGGCCGCCACGCCGCGCTTGCCGCCGGTTTTTTTCAAGGCGCCCAGCAGGGTGACGATGATGCGCGCGCCCGAGGCGCCGATCGGGTGGCCCAGCGCGCACGCGCCGCCGTGGATGTTGATCTTGCTGTGCGGAATGTCAAGGTCGTGCATGGCGGCCATCGGCACGGCCGCGAACGCTTCATTGATTTCGAACAAGTCGACATTGCCGCTGCTCCAGCCCGTCTTGGCATACAGCTTTTTCACCGCGCCGATGGGGGCCGTGGTGAATTCGTTCGGCGCCTGTGCATGCGTGGCGTGGCCGTGGATTTTCGCGATGACGGTGCAGCCGAGTTTTTTCGCCGTCGATTCACGCATCAGCACCAGGGCTGCCGCGCCATCGTTGATCGATGAAGACGAGGCGGCCGTGATCGTGCCATCCTTCTTGAACGCCGCCTTCAAGGTCGGGATTTTTTCCAGGCGGGCTTTTTGCGGGCCTTCATCGATGCTGACGACGGTGTCGCCGCCGCGGCCGGAAACGGTCACGGGGGCGATTTCCCACTCGAAACTGCCATCCTTGGTGGCCGCTTGCGCACGCTTCACGGATTCGATGGCGAACGCATCCTGCGCTTCGCGCGTGAAGGCGTATTGGCTGGCGCACTCTTCGGCAAACGTGCCCATCGAGCGGGCATTGCCCTTTTCATCGCGGCTGTAGGCGTCTTCCAGGCCATCCATCATCATGTGGTCATAGATCATGCCATGGCCGATGCGGTAGCCGCCGCGCGCCTTCGGCACCAGATAGGGGGCGTTGGTCATCGATTCCATGCCGCCCGCCACCACCACCTCGGCGCTGCCGGCGAGCAAGGTGTCATGCGCGAACATGGTCGTCTGCATGGCCGAGCCGCACATTTTCGACAGGGTCACGGCGCCCGTGGAATCGGGCAAACCCGCCTTGCGCAAGGCCTGGCGCGCGGGAGCCTGGCCTTGGCCTGCCATCAGGCAATTGCCGAAATACACGTGTTCAACGGCGTCCGGCGCCACGCCGGCCCGTTCGACGGCGGCGCGGATGGCCACGGCGCCCAGGTCGCTGGCGGTGACGTTGGCAAAGTCGCCCTGGAAGGCGCCCATGGGGGTGCGCGCGGCACCGACGATTACGACTGGATCATTCATGTTGGATCTCCGGTTAAGGGTGGGGAGGGTGACTGCATACAAAAACGCAGGTGCTGCGGATACGGGAAGACGTCCTCGATATGGCCGTCTTCAATGCGCTGCTTGCGCGCCTGCCAGTATTGCGCCGTCAGCAGGTCGGCATGGTGCTGCATGAAATAGCGGCGGATGCGGGGATTGCCCAGCAGAAAGGTGCCGAATTGTTCGGGAAACACATCGTGCTTGCCGATGGGATACCACGGTTCGGCCGACATTTCTTCTTCCTCCGTGCGCGCCTCGGGGATGACGCGGAACTGGCAATCGGTGATGTACTCGATTTCATCGTAATCGTAAAAAACGACGCGTTGATGACGGGTCACGCCAAAGTTTTTATACAGCATGTCGCCCGGGAAAATATTTGCCGCCACGAGTTCCTTGATGGCGTTGCCGTACTCCACGATGGCGTGTTCGACCAGGTCATCGCGGCCGTCCTTTTCAGCATTGCTCAGCCACATGTTCAGCGGCACCATGCGCCGTTCGATGTACAGGTGGCGGATGATGATCTGCTCGTGGTCTTCTTCGATCAGCGAGGGCGCAAACTGTTTCAGCTCGGCCAGCAATTCCTCGGCAAAACGGGCGCGGGGAAAGGCCACGTTGGAATACTCGAGCGTGTCGGCCATGCGGCCCACCCGGTCGTGGTGTTTCACCAGCAAATACTTTTGCTGGACTTGCGCGCGCGTGGTTTCCTTGGGCGGCGGGAAAAAATCCTTGATCACCTTGAAGACATACGGAAACGAGGGCAGGGCAAACACCAGCATCACGAGGCCGCGAATGCCGGGCGCGCTTTCGAAGTGGTCCGACGAATGTTTCAGATGCTGCAGGTAGTCACGGTAAAACAAGGTCTTGCCCTGTTTCTGCAGGCCCAATATCGTATAGATTTCGCTGCGCGGTTTGCGCGGCAGCAAGCTGCGCAGGAATTGCACATAGGCCGACGGCACTTCCATATCGACCAGGAAATAGGCGCGCGTAAATGAAAACAGCACGGCGATCTGCTGGTGCTCGAACAGCACCGTGTCGAGCACGAGCTTGCCGTGCCGGTTGTGCAGGATCGGTACGACGAACGGATATTCGCGGTTGCCGTTGATGCCCTTGCCGACCAGATAGGCGCCCTTGTTGCGGTAGAACAAGCTGGTCAAGACCTGGATCTGGTGGTTCGGCTCGAGCCGCTCGCCGCCGAACAGCTGCTGCAGCCGCGCTTCCACCTGGGCCACGTCACGCTCGAGGTTGGCAAATGCGCAGTCGAGCTGGAAGTTGCTCACCATGCGCGTCAGGGTATGGCGCAAGCCATCCTTGCCCGGGTAATACACGCGGTAGGTGGGGACGGGATCCTGCGTTTCGATGTATTCCGTGGAAACGACAGGGCGCACGAAAATATAGTCGTTATTGAAATACGTGCGGTGCAGGATGTTGCAGCAGACGGAATTGAAGAAGGTTTCGGCCAGTTCCGGCTGCTTGTGTTCCGTCAGCATGCCGATGTAGTGCAACTTGAGTTCGCGCCACACTTCGTCGCTCAACTCCGACTCTTCGTACTCATCTTCGAGCATCTGCACGCATTCCTGCACGCGCTTGTCATAAAAGTCGATGCGTTCGCGGGCCGCCGTTTGCGCCGCGGCCCAGGCGCTTTGCTCGAAATATTGCTTGGCTTGCTGGCTGGTGGCGCGGAACAGACGGTAATGCTTGTCGAAGCCGTCGCGGATGGTGCGCGCGATATCGAATGCAATCTGGGAAGAGAGCAATTTGGGGAAGGCAATGTGCGTCATATCTGTGCTCGCGTTGAAAGCTCATCACCCAGTCGATAATCGCGCGCCCGTGCTTACTTGGTTTCCGCAAACAGTTCGCGGCCTATCAGCATGCGGCGGATTTCGCTGGTCCCGGCGCCGATCTCGTACAGCTTGGCATCGCGCCACAGGCGGCCGGCCGGATACTCGTTGATGTAGCCGTTGCCGCCCAGGGCCTGGATCGCTTCACCCGCCATCCAGGTGGCCTTCTCCGCACTATACAGAATGGCGCCGGCCGCATCCTTGCGCAACTGGCGCACGGCTTCCGGCGTGGTGGCGCGGTCGCAGGCCTGGCCCACGGCGTAGACATAGGCCTTGCACGCCATCATGGTCGAATACATATCGGCCAGCTTACCTTGCATCAACTGGAATTCACCGATGGCCTGGCCGAATTGCTTGCGGTCATGTACGTAGGGTACGACCAGGTCCATGCAAGCCTGCATGATGCCCAGTGGGCCGCCGGACAGCACGGTGCGCTCGAAATCGAGGCCCGACATCAGCACATTGACGCCCTTGCCCAAGCCGCCCAGCACGTTTTCGGCCGGCACTTCGCAGTCCTGGAACACCAGTTCGCCCGTGTGCGAGCCGCGCATGCCCAGCTTGTCGAGCTTTTGCGCGATGGAAAAGCCCTTGAAATTCTTTTCGATCAGGAAAGCCGTCATGCCGCGCGGACCCGCTTCCAGGTCGTTTTTCGCATACACCACCAGCACGTCCGCGTCGGGGCCGTTGGTGATCCACATCTTGGTGCCGTTCAAGACCCAGCGGTCGCCCTTGAAGTCGGCGCGCAGCTTCATGCTGACGACGTCCGAGCCCGCGTTCGGTTCCGACATGGCCAGGGCGCCGATGTGTTCGCCCGTGATCAGTTTCGGCAGGTATTTCGCTTTTTGCTCGGCCGTGCCGTTGCGTTTGATCTGGTTGACGCACAGGTTCGAATGGGCGCCGTAGGACAGGCCGACGGAAGCCGAGGCGCGCGAGATCTCTTCCATGGCGATGATGTGCGCCAGGTAGCCCATGCCGGCGCCGCCGTATTCTTCGCTGACGGTGATGCCGAGCAAGCCCATGTCGCCCATCTTGCGCCACAGGTCCATGGGGAACTGGTCCGTACGGTCGATTTCGGCCGCGCGCGGCGCGATTTCGGCGGCGGCAAATTGTTGGATCGCTTCGCGCAGCGAGGCGATGTCGTCGCCGTGGTCAAAGGTCAAGCCTGGGAGATGGAGCATGTCGTCCTCGTCGTCGTTATAAGTGTGGCGGTCATGGGTGCCGGGTCATTGAAGCTATGATACTCAGTTGTGACGTTTACGTAAACGTAAAGTGAGGCGTGCAAAGCGCTGTGCGTGGTAAGCGCCGCCGCATCGATTTAGTTTGTTTGCGCCTTATCAAGGTTCAAGTCCGCCAGCATGCGCGCGCACGCATCTTCATGCGCACTGATTTCCGCCAGCGCCATTTCGATATCGATGCGCTGCTGCTCCAGGGTCTGCCGGTGCTGCGCCAGCACGCCCAGGAAGCGGTCCATCTGCGCGCGCGTGTCCTTCGGCGACTCGTACATGTCGACCAGGCTCTTGATCTCCGACAACGCCAGGCCCAGGCGCTTGCCGCGCAGGGTCAGTTTCAAGCGGGTGCGGTCGCGCGGCGTGTAGACGCGGCTGCGTCCGCCAGCGCCTTCGCGTTTCGGGCTGAGCAAGCCCTGGTCTTCATAGAAACGGATGGCGCGCGCCGTGATGTCGAATTCCCGCGCCAGTTCGGTAATCGTATAGGTCGTCATGGATGCGGGCGGTGTCGGTTGCATGGGTGGTCGGTCACTGGATGGGTGTGGATGGGTGCTGCGAGGCAATGGTGGCAAGGTGCCGTTTACGTCAACGTCAATACTATTGTAGCGTGCCCTGCCCGTGCTGCAACAAAGAAAAGAGAGGGCGTGAACGGGAGAATTTGGCGAATCAGACAACAATTACTGAAAATAAATTGATTCTTCTTGCACAAACGCGCTTAAGATCGAGAGTTGGTGGCCAAGATGACACCAAAAAGAGCTTTCCTGGCATAACGGCGACATTCTTTTCGCTGCGATGGCAGTAAAATTTTTAGGCGCAGACTCTTTCCAATAGGCACGATCAAAAAACAACGTTTCACTATGAGCACGTTGTTCATGTCGTTTCTATATTGGAAACAAAATGGCCCTTCTGAAAACTTTGTCTACAAGAAATTGTATGACATCGGCATTGCATGTATCGGTAGAGGAGGGCATTATCCGATACCGTACGTTGTAATGCCAAACCGAGGCTTTGAATCGTGCTGCAGTGCGAAAATCAAGGCTAACCGCGAATTTGAACCGAAGCCACGCAGAATCGCAAGAGAAAATTCGGCCCACTTTTTGACCTGAAAAGCCCGGCTGGAGTGTTAATTGTTAATTGATGCTCTTTTCAAATGTAACAATCTGTATGGTCATTCAAGAAACTGACTTTCATGTTACAACATGAAATAGTACACCTATGAATTCTTCTAACGAACGCGAAAGCTTCAGCCAGCGACTTCAGTTGGCTCTCAAAAACGCCCATTATTCTCCAGACAGCCCGACCAGACTGGCCCGGGAATTCAATATCCGTTTCGACGGGCGCCCGATTACCGTGCATGCAGCTAGGAAATGGTTAGTAGGTGAAGCAATTCCGACGCAAGAGAAATTGCGCATGATTGCCCAATGGTTGGGCGTTCCGGCGGAATGGTTGCGTTTTGGCGGCCCGGAAAGCGCCACGCCGAATGGCGAAGCGGGCAGCGCTTTGTCGCGTTTTGAGTCCGCTGATGTGAAATTAATTGCCGATTTGCAAAGATTAGATGAACATCATCGTCAAATCGCGCGAGAATTTATTCGCATGCTGGTACGAGTCAACTACCAAAAGTAAGCATCCAGGCCATCCCCGGCCGGCGCCGTCCGCCTTTCGCTGGCGGTGCTCCCCCTGTCCTTTTATTTGCGCAAGGTCATACTGGAGACATGATTTTGCCGCACAATAAGACCTCGCATGTTGCGCTGCAGCGGAATTATTTGACAATAATCCCGCGTGCGGCGGCGCAGCGGCCAATACCAGCGCATAATCACATCAGAAGCAGCCAGTTCATCCACTACGGAGCCGAGCATTTGAGCCGTCTTATGAAAAGTAACTACAGCAATACCGCGCAGCTGAAGGACTTGATGACCGTGCCCCCCATGACTGCCGCGCAACATGCGGAAGTGATGCGCAAACGGATCGCCCACCGCAGGATGGTTGAAGAAGCCAGGGATTTGAAGCAGGCAAGTGCCACGCAGTTCGAAAAACGCTGAACGGTGGATGCCTGACCAAAGCTACTGCGCGTCGGCATAGGCGGCCTGCGATGCTCACCGTACTAGAGTACGGTTGCGCTTCTCGACCACCTCTTCCTTCCGCTCGCTACGCTTTTGTCAGGCATCGTGACGCCAGAGTTACATCGTGACGCCAACTACAGAATAGGGGTGTCGCTTGCAGACTTGAGACCATTCCACCGTGGCGCCAGGCTGTGCTCGATGCCGAGCAGGTCGATGACGCGCGCCACCGTATGGTCGACCATCTCCGCGATGCTCTGCGGGTGGTGATAAAAGCTCGGTAAGGGCGGGAAGATGATGCCGCCCATTTCGGTCACGGCCGTCATATTGCGCAGGTGCGCCAGGTTGAACGGCGTTTCGCGCACCATCAGGATCAGGCGGCGGCGTTCCTTGAGCACGACGTCGGCTGCCCGCGTGATCAAATTATCCGACAAGCCATGCGCCACGGCCGCCAGCGTCTTCATCGAGCACGGAGCGACGACCATGCCATCCGATTGAAACGAGCCGCTGGCGATAGAGGCGCCGATGTCGCGCAGCTTGTGCACCACGTGCGCCTGCGCTTCGATTTCCTTGCGCCCCACGTCCGTTTCCTGGTGCAGGGTCAATACGGCCGCATCCGACAAGACCAGATGCGTCTCGACGCCGCGAGTGGCGCCCAGCAATTGCAGCAGCCGCAAGCCATACACGGCGCCCGTGGCGCCCGTGATGGCCACGATGATACGGCGCGGCCGCTGCGTTTGGCTATCAGGCATCCAGCAGGGACTTCAGTTCGCCCGATTCAAACATTTCATTCATGATATCGGAACCACCGATGAACTCGCCTTTGACGTACAGCTGCGGAATGGTTGGCCAGTTCGAGTAATCCTTGATGCCCTGGCGAACTTCCGGATCATCCAGCACATTGACGGTGGCGATGTTTTCCACGCCGCACGCTTTCAGGATCTGGATGGCGCGGCCGGAAAAGCCGCACTGCGGGAACTGGGCGGTGCCCTTCATGAACAGCACGACTGGCGTGTTCGTCACGGTTTCTTTGATCCAGGTTTGTACGTCGCTCATAGCTGCCTCTGATGGGTAAATAAATAGATGCCGTCATTTTATAAGAAAACGCCGGCACGGGTATGCGCTCAAGTCATAAATTGGGCAAGTCAGCCACGTTGACGCTTATAAGGTCTTGCCCAGGCAGGTCGATTGTGCCGCACCCACGTATTTGCCCCAGGCAATGACGGGTGCATAGCCGTGTTTGGTATAAAACGCCACGGCGCGGACATTCGCCACGCGGGTGGACAGGTGCAGGGCCTGGTAGCCGTGCCGGCGCGCCTGCGCCTCCACATGGGCCAGCAGGGCCGCGCCCACGCCAGCGGAACCCGGGCGCGCATACATACGCTTGAGTTCGCCTATGGCGCTGTCCGCTTCGCCCAGCGGGCGCAAGGCGGCGCAGCCCAGCAGTTCTCCAGCCACATCGCGGGCCAGGTAAAAGCCGCCGCGCGGCGTTGCCGCTTCGACATCGAAGGAAGAACGACCACTGTCGCCATTGATGCGCAGCAGCGCGTCCGACAATGCGTCGAGCAGCAACTGCGCCTCAACGCTGGCGGCGTCCACCGCCAGGATGACGAAATCATGCCTGGCGGCCATGGACTTAGCCGCGCAGCTTGGCGAACGCGGCAGCCATGCTGCCGGCCGGCTCGGGCGCGTTGCGCGATTGCGACTGGTGCTGCGCCATGCTGCGGCGGTCGTTGCGGTCGCCACGTTGCTCGGGCTTGCTGCCCGCTTGCGGCGCGCTGTCCGTCAAACGCATGGTCAGCGCGATGCGCTTGCGCTTTTCGTCGACTTCCAGCACTTTCACGCGCACGACCTGGCCAGCCTTCACCACCGTGTGCGGATCCTTGACGAAGGTATTCGACAGGGCCGAGATGTGCACGAGGCCATCCTGGTGCACGCCGATGTCGACAAACGCGCCAAAGGCGGCCACGTTGGTGACCACGCCTTCGAGAATCATGTCCGGACGCAAGTCGCGGATTTCTTCCACGCCTTCCTTGAAGGTGGCGGTGGTGAACTCCGGACGCGGGTCGCGGCCCGGCTTTTCCAGTTCCTTCAAGATGTCGGAAATGGTCGGCACGCCAAACGTTTCATCCGCGTACTTTGCCGGGCTCAAGGTTTTCAGCAAGGCCGTTTCGCCGATGACGGCCTTGATATCCTTCTTGATGTCCGCCAGGATTTTTTCCACCAGCGGGTACGATTCCGGGTGGACGGCCGAGGCGTCCAGCGGATTCTCGCCACCCATCACGCGCAGGAAGCCGGCTGCCTGCTCATACGTCTTGTCGCCCAGGCGCGGCACGGCTTTCAAGGCTGCGCGCGAAGTGAATGCGCCCTTCATGTCGCGGTAGGTGACGATGCTTTGCGCCACGCTGGCCGACAGGCCGGACACGCGCGCCAGCAGCGGAGCGGACGCCGTATTGACGTCCACGCCGACGGCATTCACGCAATCTTCCACCACGGCATCGAGCGAGCGAGCCAGCTGGCTTTGGCTCACGTCGTGCTGGTACTGGCCCACGCCGATTGATTTCGGGTCAATCTTGACCAGTTCGGCCAGCGGGTCTTGCAGGCGGCGCGCGATCGAGACGGCACCGCGCAGCGACACATCCATGTCCGGCAATTCTTTCGAGGCGAACTCGGACGCCGAATACACCGACGCGCCCGCTTCCGAGACGACGATCTTCGTCATCTTCGCTTCCGGATGCTGCTTGATCAGGTCCTGCGCCAGTTTATCGGTCTCGCGCGAGGCCGTGCCGTTGCCGATGGAAATGAGCGACACATTGTGCTTGGCGGCCAGGCGGCCCAGGGTGTGCAGCGAACCATCCCAGTCGTTCTTCGGCTGGTGCGGGTAGATCACGGCCGTGTCGACGACTTTACCGGTGGCATCGACGACAGCGACCTTGACGCCCGTGCGCAAGCCTGGGTCCAGGCCCATGGTGGCGCGCTGGCCGGCAGGCGCAGCCAGCAGCAGCGCCTTCAGATTGGTGGCGAACACGTTGATCGCGTCGAGTTCCGAGCGTTCGCGCAGCGCGCCCATCAGTTCCGTTTCCAGGTGCATGAAGCTTTTCACGCGCCAGGTCCAGCGCGCCGTGTCCGCCAGCCATTTGTCGGCAGGGCGGCCCTGTTGCTTGATGCCGAAGCGGGCGGCGATGCGGCCTTCGCACGGGTTGTGCGGCGCATCCCATTTCGGTTTTTCCGCTTCCGTGTCCAGGCGCAGGGTGACGTCGAGGATGCCTTCGCGGCGGCCGCGCAACAGCGCCAGCGCGCGGTGCGAAGGGACGGTCGAGATGGTTTCCGAGTAATCGAAATAATCGGCGAATTTTTCGCCTTCGTCCTGCTTGCCTTCCACCACTTTCGATTCGACGATGCCGTGTTCCTGCACGTATTCGCGCAAGGTTTGCAGCAGGGTCGCATCTTCGGCGAAACGTTCCATCAGGATCTGGCGCGCGCCGTCGAGGGCCGCCTTGGTATCAAGCACGCCCGGGTTGTTGCCGTCGGCACTTGTAAACGCGTCGCGCAGGAACTTGCCCGCTTCCGTTTCCGGCGTCAGTTCCGGGTTCTCCAGCAAGCCGTCGGCCAGCGGCATCAGGCCCGCTTCGATGGCGATCTGCGCCTTTGTGCGGCGCTTCTGTTTGTACGGCAAATACAAATCTTCCAGGCGCGTCTTGTCTTCCGCGTGCATGACGGCGTCGAGCAACTCGGGTGTCATCTTGTTCTGTTCCGTGATCGACGCCACGATGGCGGCGCGCCGCTCTTCCAGTTCGCGCAAATAGCGCAAGCGCTCTTCGAGCAGGCGCAGCTGGATATCGTCGAGGCCGCCGGTCGCTTCCTTGCGGTAACGGGCGATGAAGGGCACGGTGGCGCCTTCGTCGAGCAGTTCGATGGCGGCGGCAACTTGCACCGGTTTGGCGGCAAGTTCAAGGGCAAGGCGTTGTTCGATAGTGGGCAGCATGGTTGTTTCCAGAGCGATCAAGCCTGGAATGATACGCAATCGGCGCGATTGCGCAATCTTGACAGCGCAAATGGACTGTGCGTTGACAACAAGGTCAACGTGGCGGCAGCAGCGGGCTGGCGGGTGGTGGCGTGCTCGGGCGCTGCGGCGTGACGGACTTGCCAAAGGCATTGCCCATGCGGTGTTCGAGGGCGGCGCGGTTGTACAGGCCCAGCTGGTTCGACGGGCGCTGCATGACCGCTTCCGCGCCGGACAGGGCGGGTGGCTGCCGGTTCATGATGTTGCTATTCGGCAATAATTTTTCATTCAAGCAAGATATCGACTGCACGCGCTGGCCACTGACTTCCACCTCCACGCAGCCCTTCTGCGGCGCGGGAGCTTTTACGACAATGGTGTGCTCGTCCGCCTGCGCGGGCAGGGCGGCGCAGGCCAACAGTAACAGCAAGGACAGGCGTGCCATGGCGGCTCCCGGAACGGTGGAATCAGCGTCCAGCATAGCAAGGTCATGTGTCGCGGCGATGACACAGGCCGGGGTGCGGGCTGATGCCATGTCATGCAGTTGTCATTTTACGAAGCTACCATCTTGCCATTCTGCTTGATCTATTGCAGTCAAGACACTTCATGAGCAGGACTTTTCGTTGCGTCCCCTGGAAAATGACACTAAGCCACCGCCGCGCCGCAAAGGGCAATGCCCTGTCCGCCTGCTTGCTGATGACATTGATGACATTCATGACATTCGTGCGGCCGGCTGCGGGCGCGGACGGTGCTGACGCCGCCGCGCACGCAACCCTGCGCTTCGACTTGCCCGCCCAGCCGCTCGACGCGGCCCTGGTGGCGTTTGGCGAAGTGACCGGGTATTCCGTGCTCGTCAGCAGCCAGCTGGCGGCCGGCAGGGTGGCCTCGCCCGTGCGCGGCGACTACACGCCTGCCGAAGCGCTGCAGCGTTTGCTGGCCGGCACCCAGCTGGGCGCGCGCTTCAGCGGCAGCAATGCGTTCACCTTGCTGGCGCTGGCCGATGCACCCGTGGCGTCGGCGCCCGTGCCGGCCGGAGCTGCCCCCGCCACCGCACCATTGCAAGGCTATGCGGCCGTCCTGCAGCGCTCGCTCACGCGCGCCCTGTGCCGTCTGCATCCGGACGCCTTCGGCCGCTACCGCCTGGCCTTCCAGCTGTGGCTCGACGAGCGGGGCAAGGTGCGCGCCGTGCACGTGCTTGAACCGAGCGGCGTGGAACAGCGCGACCGCGCCGTGCTGCAGCGCCTGCGCAGCCTGCTGATCGATGGCGCGCCGCCGGCGGGCTTGCCGCAGCCGCTGACGATTTTATTGACGCCGCGGCCCGATCCCGATGCCGATTGCGCGCCCTACCTCGTGGCCGGAGCGCCCTGACCATGTCGGATTTGCTGAAAGCCACTTTGCGCAAGCTGTTCCTGGAACGCTACGGACAGTTTCGCCGCCATTTGCAGCGCCGCCTGGGCTCGGAAGACCTGGCCAATGACGCGCTGCATGAAACGTATTTGCGGGTGGAGCGGATGACGGCGCCCGAGGCGATCAGCTACCCGTCCGCCTACCTGATGCGCATCGCCATCAACATTGCGGAAGATCAACGCCGCGACAATGCGCGCCTGCTCAGCCTGCCCGATATCGACGATCTGTACGAGATGGCCGATGAGCTGGCCGACCCGGCCCGCACCTTCAGCGCGCGCGCCGAGCTCGAAGAATTGGAACGGGCCTTGCAGGAGTTGCCGAAACGCCGGCGCGCCATCGTCATCGCCGCCCGCGTCGACCAGTTGCCGCACCGCGATATCGCCGAGCGCTTCGGCATTTCCGCCCGCACCGTGGAGAAGGAATTGCGCGCGGGACTCGAACATTGCTGTGAACGCATGGGACGCGATTTCATCCAGCGCTTCGGTCCCGGCGCGGGAAAAACGTCTAAACATCATGATTGAACAAACGGAAGACGACATGGGTGTCATCCAGAAGGAAGCGCAGGCGTGGGTCGTGCGCCTGGCCTCGGGCCAGGTCAGCGAGCGCGACGCGCAAGTGTTCCGTCACTGGTGCGCGCGCAGCCGTAAGCATGCGACGGCGTTTGCCGAAGCGCGCGCCGTGTGGGGCGCCATGGCGCCGGCCGCGCGCGCCGTCAAGCGGGCGCAGGCGCCTGTCAACGTGGCGCGGCGCGCCTGGCTCGGCGGCGCCGTGGCTGCTTCGCTGGGCTTGCTGGTGTTGCGCCCGCCGACGGACCTGTGGCCGGCCGTGGCGGGTCTGGCCGCCGACTATGCCACGGGCACGGGCGAGCAGCGCGAAGTGGCGCTCGATGGCGGCGTGCTGGTGCAGATGAATACGCAGACGCGGCTCGATGCGGCGCCCGTGCAGGACGGCGCCGCGTCGCTGGTGCTGCTGGCGGGCGAGGCGGAATTCCAGGCCGGCTTGCACGGCGCGGCAAGCGTGCGCGTGCAGGCAGGCGACGGCACCGTGTCGGCCGGCAGCGCGCGCTTCAATATCCGGCTGTTCGGCCAGGAAGTGTGCGTGACGTGCCTGGCGGGCCGCCTGCGCGTGGTGCAGGCCGGCAACGATGCGGAACTGGCCGCCGGTCAGCAGCTGCGTTACCGGCCCGAGCATTTTGGCATCGCCCGCGCGGTGGCCAGGGGCGACGTCAGCGCGTGGCGCCACCGCCTGCTGGTCTTCAAACAAAGCACCCTGGCCGAGGTGGTGGACGAGGTGAACCGCTACCGTCCCGGCAAGCTGATCCTTAATGGCGACACATTGAAACACACGCGTGTGCAAGCGAGCTTTTCGCTCGACCGCCTCGACGACGTGATCGCCCTGATCCAGGACGCGTATGGCGCACGCGTGACGCGTTTGCCTGGCGGTATCGTGCTGTTTGGTTGAGCGCAAAGGCCTGGCGCCAATTATGACATTTTCATGACCTTTTGCAGTCCCGGACCTTGTTCCCTGTCAATGCTGCTGGAAGCCGCGAATCAGTGCCTGCCGCCCGCCCCGTGCGTGCCGCGCGCCGCCTCGCGATATCGGTCAGCAACGGAACATGAAAAGGGAATGTCGCCATGCAGCGAAGCAAGTCGGTCACGAAACACGCATCCTCCTCCGCCATGGCGGGCAGCCACAACGGGCGCCCGGTGCGCTTGAAACCGCTGGCGCTGGCCATCGCCATGCTGCTGCAGGCGGGCGGCGCGCAGGCGCAGCAGCCGTTCAGCGGCGCCTGGTTCGCGGGCAAGGGCGCGCAGCAGGGCACGGCAGCCGCCACGGGACGCTTGCCAAATGGCCAGCCGGCCACAGCGCTGAACAATCCTTTGCTGCAGCAGCAAAAGGCCGAAGGCAAGCTGCAGCAATCGCTGAACAATCTTTTGCTGGCCGCGCGCGGCATCGCCGCCGAACAGGCGGTGCAGGCGGCCGCGCGCCAGGCGGCGCTGGCGGCCGGTGGCGCGCCCGATGGCCTCGTCAAGGGCGGCTTGCAGGTCGACAGCAACAGCCTGACGGCGGGCTGGCTCAACGCCCAGGGCCCCGTGCAGACCCAGGCCGACGGCAAGACCGTCGTGAAGGTCGTGCAGACGGACGACAAGGCCATCCTGAACTGGGAAAGTTTTAACGTCGGCAAGAACACCACCTTGCAGTTCGACCAGAAATCGCACTGGTCCGTGTTGAACCGGGTCAACGATCCGCTGGCGCGCCCCAGCCAGATCCAGGGCCAGATCAAGGCCGACGGCACGGTGATGATCGTCAACCGCAACGGCATCGTGTTTACGGGCAGCAGCCAGGTCGATACGCGCAACCTGGCGGCCGCCGCCATGGGCATGAGCGACAGCCAGTTCAAGAGCGGCCTGTACGGCAAGACGCAGGGCGCGGGCGCCGTGCCGACCTTCGCGAATGATCTGTTGCTGGGCCAGAATACCTTTACGCATGCGGCGGCCGAGGCGGACGTCGTCGTCGCCGCCGGCGCGCGCATCGACACGCGCAAGCCGCAGACAGTGACGGAAGGCGGCGGCTATGTGCTGCTGGCCGGCCGCGCCGTCGAGAATGCGGGCGCCATCACCACGCCGAACGGCCAGACCACCCTGGCGGCCGGCGACGCCATCGCCGTGCGCCAGGGCATGGGCACGGACAAGAACCAGTATTCGAGCACGCGCGGCAATGAAGTCGAGATGCTGCGCGTGGCCGACAGCGGCGCCGGCAGCGTCGTCAACAACGGCCTGATCCAGGCGGCCACGGGCGACATCACGCTCAGCGGCAATAGCGTGCGCCAGGATGGCGTGCTGTTGTCGAGCACGACCGTCAATGGCCGCGGCACGATCCACCTGGCGGCGGCGGGCGAGAACGCCGGCGTGACCCTGGCGCGCGGCAGCGTCAGCGCCATCGTCATCGATGACAACGGCGCCACGGCGCTCGACGTGCAGCGCGATACCTTGCTGAAAGACACGGGCAAGGGCACGGACACGCCGCAGGACCGGCGCGACCAGTCGCTGGTGCGCATCGTTTCCGCCGGCAACATCGAGTTCGAAGGCGATTCGCTGACCCTGGCTACGGGCGGCCAGGTGCTGGCCGATGCGGCCCGCCGCAGCCACTTGGCGCGCGGCGCCGCCATCGACGTCTCCGGCGCCGTCGGCGTGAAGGTCGACATGAGCAGCAACAATGTGCTGATCAATGTGCAGGGCAACGAGCAGCGCGACGCGCCGGGCAGCCGCGACGCCAAATACCTGAACAACAGCGACGTGTGGGTCGACCGCCGCGACCTGGTGCTGGTGCCGGCCGGCACCAACGGCTACGCGACGGACCGCTGGTACACGGCGGGCGGCTTGCTGGAAGTGAGCGGCTACCTCAATACCAGCGGCCACGGCATCGGCGAATGGGCGGCCCAGGGCGGCACTGTCGGCTTTGGCGGCGGCGAAGTGGTGACGCAGGCCGGTTCGCGCATCAACATCGCCGGCGGTTCGCTGGACGTGCAGACGGGCATGGTCAAGCAGACGTGGCTGAAAGGCGCCGATGGCGCGATGTACAAGCTCAGCACGGCCCCTGGCGACAATCTGTACACGGGTTTGTACCGCGGCTATGAAAGCACGCATGCGCGCTGGGGCGCGAACACGACGGAAACCCATGCGAATGCCTTGATCGGTCCGCGCGAGCGCCTGGAAAACGGCTACACGGTGGGCCGCGATGCGGGCCGCCTGATCGTTTCCACGGGCGCCGCCGTGCTGGAAGGTGATATCGACACGTCCGTATTCCAGGGCGAGCGCCAGCAGCGCAAGCGCGATGACGGCGTCGATAGCTACAAGCAGGCGCAGACGTCGGCCGCGCGCGCCGGTCAATTGATCGTCGGCAAAATGACGCCCGTCTTCGATACGAAGGCGGGCCAGCTGCGCGACAGCCCGCAAGCCGTGCTGGAAAACGTCGAGATCGGCAAGGTGGCGCCCGTCGCCGATGGCCAGCTGCTCAGTGAAGCCTTGCCGGCCGCGCGCAGCAAGACCTTGCAGCTCGATGCCGACTGGCTCAATGGGCTGGAACTGGGGGCCCTGAATATCTACGCCTACGACAAGCTCGACGTCAACGCGGACGTGCGCGTGGCCGATGGCGGCGACATCGCCCTGCACGCCACCGACGTGGCCATCAAGGCGAACGTGAGCGCGCGCAGCGGCAGCATCGCCGCCGGTGACATCGTCTCGCGCTACCTGGCGAACGCGGGCGCCGTGTGGGTGGAAGGGACCGTGTCGCCGGAAGGGCGCGCCGCGGGCTCGGCCGGCGTGCGCGTGGCGCCGGGCGTGCGTCTCGATACGCGGGGCCTGTGGAGCAACCTGGAACTGGACCCGGGCGCGGTCGCCGGCCTGCCGTACGTGAATGGCGGCAAGGTCACGGTGAAGAGTTCGGGCGGCATCGAGCTGGCCGGCGGCAGCGTCATCGACGTTTCATCGGGCGCGGCTTTGATGAGCAATGGCAGCCTGCAGGGCGGGCGCGGCGGCGACATCGCCCTGGCCGTCGACTTGCCGCGCGAAAAAACGCCGACGGGCGCCTTGCTCAAGCTTGACGGCGAGTTGCGCGGCCACGGCGTGAAGGGCGGCGGACGCCTGACGATCGACAGCGGCACGGCCGTCAGCATCGGCGGCAAGCTGCAGGACGGCGACGTGCTGCCAGGAGGAAGCAGCGCTCCCGTCGGCCTGCGCCTGGCCGATGAATTTTTGATTGCCAAGGGCGAGAAGATTCCCTTCGATTTCGCGCTCAGCACCAGCGTGATCAAGCCGGGCCAGACCTTGAGCATGCCCGTGACGGTGGACGTGTCGGCGCAGAAACCGTTGGTGCTGGAGAGTGATTTGCTGGTGCCGCCGGGCGCGAGCTTCTTCATCGACGGCACGACGTATGTCTGGGGCGGTTCCATCGTTCCCGCAGGCAGCGTGGTGACGGCCATCAATGGCCTCGCTACAGGCTTCGAGGTTTCGGCGGCGGCTTTTCCGAATGGCTTGCCCATCGTGCCGATAACGACCCAGTATGCGGCCGGCAGCATCGCCGCCGACGACGTGCGCGCGCCACGCGGCGTGCTGCTGCCGACCGGTACCATGCTGGGGCGTGACGTTGCCGTCCAGCCCATGCTTGCGCTGGACGCCAGCCTGTTCCAGAGCGGCTTTGCTGACTACGCCGTCACGGGCCGCGACGGTGTCGTGGTGGTCAAGGATGCGCGGATCGAGGTGAAGATGCCCGTGCTGCGCTTCAATCCCGCCACCGGCCACACGGTGGCGAGTGGCACCGATCCGGCTGCCGCGCTGGAAGTGTGGACGCCGGAGCTGTACCAGGAAGATGCGCGCAAGGGCCGCTTGACGCAGCGCGCCGGCGCCGACCTGACGCTGACGGCCGGCAGCCCGTACGTGAAGGGCGCCCTGGCGGTCGCGCAAGGCGCTGTCGTCACGGTCGATCCTGGCCGCCAGATCAGCATGACGAGCAATGGCCAGGTCAGCATCGACGGCCGCCTTGACGCCTGGGGCGGCAAGATCGCCATCCTGCCCGGCACGTTGGGCACGGGCAGCGATGCCGATGTGCCGAATGGCAAGGGACAAGCCACGTCGATCTGGATCGGCGAACACGCGGTGCTTGACGTCGCCGGCCGCGCCACCGTCGCCACCGATATGCGCGGCGGCCGCTATGGCCGCGCCGACAAGGGCGGCAGCATCGAAATCGGCGCCCGCTACAAGGCCGATGCGGCCAGCGTCGACGCGGCCGACGCCTTTGTCGTCGTGCGCCCGGGCGCCCTGCTCGACGCCAGCGGCGCGCAAGCCACGCTGGACTTGCCGAACCAGGGCGCCGTCAACGTGGCCGGCAGCGGCGGCTTGATTTCGCTCAGTTCGTACAACGGCATCTTTGCCGATGGCACGCTGCGCGCGGTGGCCGGTGGCGCCGGGGCGGCCGGCGGCACCCTGGCGATGGCGCTCGACACGCCCAATTACGGCCAGGTGAACCGCCAGACGCTGGAAGGCGATGGCGTCGACAATGCGGTGCGGGTACCGCGCGAATTCGTGCTGGCGCAAGTGCAGGGCGACAGCGTCTTGCCGGTTGATTTGCGCGCCGGCCAGCAGGATGAAGCCTTGCGCTACGGCAGTGCGCGCCTGGGCGCCGACCGTGTGAAGGCCGGCGGCTTCGATAACCTGGCCATGCATGTGAACGGCATGCTCAGCGTCGATGGCGACGTCAGCCTGGCGCTGGGCCAGAGCCTGCGCCTGAGCGCCAGTTCGCTGGGCCTGGCGCAGCAGCAACAGCCGTTGCCGCAATTGGATGGGGAAGGCCAGGACAAGGTGCCTAGCCTTGCCAGCCAGGTGCACCTGGCGGCGCCGTATGTGCGCCTGGGAACGGCCGCGCGCGCGCAGAAAGACAATTACATCGTGCCCAATGCCGTGAAAGGCTCGAAAAACTCGGGCAAGGGGCGCGGCATGCTGGGCGTGCCGCTGGTGGCCGACGGCTCCCTGCTGCAGATCGATGCGGGCATGCTCGATCTCGCGGGCGAGGTCAACATAGGTACGCGCGGCGAGATCGTGCAGAGCAGCGGCGCGCCGCTGGCCGTCGAACGCGATGCCTTCGAGCAGCTGACCCTGAACAGCCGCGGCGACTTGCGCATGTCGAACAACGCCGCCCTGTACCAGCCGGGCAACGCGACCCTGGTCGCCGCGCAAATCTACCCTGCCACGGGCGACAGCGGCATGGTCACGGTGGGCCAGAGCAGCCGGGTCGATGAATACGGCAATATCCGCGTCACGCTCGATCCGCTGCGCACGCTCACTGTCGAGCGCAGCGCCGGCAGCGTCACGCCGAACCAGCCGTTTTCCGTGTTCGGCAGCCTGAGCCTGATTGCACCCACCATCAATCAGCATGGCGTGCTGCGCGCGCCGCTGGGCCAGATCACCCTGGGGGCCGAAGGCTTTGAAGCCAATACGGGCCATGTCAATCTGTTGCCGGGCAGCCTGACGTCCGTCAGCGCAAAAGGCTTGACGATGCCGTACGGCGGCACGCTCGATGGCCTCAGCTACCTGTATGACGGCAACGACGTCGTCTTCAAGGGCGTGGGCAACGGCCCCGAGATCGCCTTGGTCGGCGCCGCCGTCGACGTGCAAGCCGGCGCCGTGCTCGACCTGTCGGGCGGCGGCACCTTGACGGGCGCGGCCTTCCTGGCCGGACGGGGCGGCTCCACCGATGCGCGCCTCAATCCGCTGGTGCAGATGAAGCCGAATGGCGGCTTTACCTTGCCCGGCCTGAATACCAACCCCGTGTACGCCATCATTCCCGGCGTGCAGCCGGACGTGGCGCCTTTGACGGCCGAGCAGGGCGCGGGCAAGCCGGCCGTGGGACGCCAGATCACCATCGCCGCGGGCGTGCCCGGCCTGGCGGCCGGTACCTACACCCTGCTGCCATCGAATTTCGCCTTGCTGCCGGGCGCCTTCCGCGTGGAATTGAATGGCCTGGCCGGCGCCGTCGAGGCGGGCGGCACGGTGGCCATGCGCAATGGTTCGTACGCGACGGCGGCGCAGACGGGCATCGCCGGCACGGCCATCCGCGACGCCGTGCCGAGCCAGGTTATCCTGACGCCGGCCGACGTGCTGCGTACCTACTCGCAATACAATGAAACGGGCTATGCCGCCTTCGCCGTGGCACAAGCCACGCGCGATGGCGTGCCGCGCGCCACGCTGGAACGCGACGCCAAGGGCGTGCGGGTGCAACTGATCGCCCCGTCCCTGCACAGCGTTGAAAATAACCACACGCCATTGATGATGGATGGCAGCGCCCTGTACACGCCGGCCGAGGGCGGCTTTGGCGGCTCGCTGCTGCTGGGCACGGGTGGCCATGCGGGTACCCGCTATCAAGTGCTGGCCGACGGTACGGCAGCGCAGGCGGACTTCGATGGCGTCTCCGTGCACGCTTCGCAGATCAACGCCTTCGGCGCCCAGCGCCTGGGCATCGGCGGCTTGCCGCGCGTCACCTACAGCGATTTCGCCACGGGTACCAATCAGCGCGCCAATATCGCCGCCATCAACGAATCGGCGGGCGGCATCGTGCTGCGCGACGGTGCCGTGCTGAAGGCGGCCGAAGTGTTCCTGGTGACCACGAAAACCGACGACGGCATCTTCCTCGAGCAAGGTTCCGGCATCAATACGCTGGGCCGTGGCAAGGCGGCCTGGGATTCGCGCGACGGCTTTGTGTACCAGCCCATGGGCAGCGTGCTGGCTGTCTCGAACGGCTGGCTCGACATGCTGCCGGCCGTGCGCACGCCGTCCGATTCGGGTGGCCCCGGCATCATCGACATCGGTACGTGCGCCAAGGTGGGCGGCGCCTGCGCGGGCACCACCTCGCTGTATTCGGAAGGCACCATCGCCGCCGTGACGGAACGCGCATTTACCCTGCGCGATAACGTGCGCTACGGCACGCGCAACCTGGTGCTGGGGATGGGTTCGATCAATATCGGCAGCGCAGCTTCGCTGGCCGATGCCAGCGCCCGCGGCGCCCTGCCGGACGGCCTGGCGCTGAACCAGGACGTGCTCGACCGCCTGCTGCGCGGCGATACGAGCACGGGCGCACCGGCACTGGAAAGCCTGGGCTTGACGGCGCGCAATTCCTTCAACTTCTACGATTCGTCGCAGCTGTCGACCATCGATGCGGCGACGGGCAAGTCCTCGCTGTCGCGCCTGGTGCTCAACACGCCCGCCATCTACGGCTATGGCGGCACGGACGCGCTGGCGCGCATCCACACGGACACCCTCGTGTGGCAGGGTGCGACGAATGCGCCCGGCGCCGTCGTTGCCAACGGCCCCGGCACGGGCAGTGGCCGCTTGCAGATCGACGCCAAGCGCATCGAGTTCGGCTTCACGCCGGACAGCCGTCCCGACACCATCCACAACCTCGACCGTTTGATACTGGGCTTCGGCCAGGTGGCGCTCAATGCCAGCGAGCAGCTGACCGCCAACAACAAGGGCAGCCTGTCCGTCTACCAGTCGCAAAGCGCGTGGGATACGGCCACCAATGGCTACCGCTACAGCGGCGGCGATCTGCTGATCAACACGCCGCTGCTGACGGGCGCGGCCGGTTCCGTCAACCGCATCACGGCGGGCGGCGACCTCAAGGTGAGCGCGCCGGTCGGCGCTACCCCCGCCACGCCGACGAATGCGGCGCTGGCCGGCGCCCTGGGCGCCGAAGTGGCGCTGAACGGCAATAGTGTCAGCGTAGATACGTCCGTGGTTCTGCCAAGCGGAAAACTGACCCTGTCGGCCGAGCGCGATGTGCTGCTGGGCGACAAGGCCAAGCTGGACCTGGCGGGCCGCAAGATCGATTTCTACGACACCAGCAAGTACAGCTGGGGCGGTGACGTGATCCTCGACAGCCGCGCAGGCGACGTGCGCCAGGCGGCCGCTTCCGTGATCGACCTGTCGGCCGTGAATAACCGCGCCGGCAAGCTGAGCGTGATCGCCACGGGCGACGCAGCGGGTACGGCCGATTTGCGCGGCGCCTTGCTGGGCGGCGCCAGCGGCCATTATGACGCGGGCGGCACTCTCGTGCCGTACGCGGCCGGCGGCGTGGAGGTGCGCGCCCAGCAGATCGGCGACTTCGCCGGCCTGAACCAGCGCCTGAACACGGGCAAGGTGTTTGGCAGCCGCAGCTTCCAGCTCAAGCAGGGCAATTTGACCATCGGCGACGAGGTCAAGGCGCGCGAAGTGAGCGTCTCCGTCGATGGCGGTAGCTTGACGGTGAGCGGCCGCATCGATGCCAGCGGCGAGCAGGTGGGCAGCATCCGCCTGGCCGGCCGCGACGGCGTCACCATCCAGTCCGGCGCCGTGCTCGACGCGCATGGCACGGTGCTGCGCACGGACAGCTACGGGCAAGCGATCGAGGCGCCGAACCGCGCCGTCATCGAACTGGCCGCGCCTGGTGGACGCCTGAGCCTGGAAAATGGCGCGCGGTTCGACTTGCGCAGCGGAGACAAGGGCGGCAACTACGGCAGCATCGACCTGAACGCGCGGCGCCTCGGTGGCGCCACGGGCGACGATATCGACATCGATGCGGCTGGCGCGCTGAACATCGCCGGCGCGCGCACCATCAACGTCAACGCTTTCTGGCAATACAAGGATGCCCCGGCCGGTACCGGCAAGGATGCGGACGGCCGCAGCTACCAGGGCATCAACCAGGCCTATCTGGACGAGAAACACGGGGACAGCCAGCTCTTCATGGCCCACGCGCTGGCCAACGGCAACTTGATGAACAACAAATTGCGCGGCTTGCGCGGCGATGCCAACGCTTTCCACCTGCGCCCTGGCGTCGAGATCGTCAGCGCCACGCCGGGCGGCGACTTGCACATCGATGGCGACATCGACCTGTCCGGCCACCGCTACGACGGCGTCAATCCGCTGGCGCGCCTGAGCGGCGTGTACGGCTCGGGCGAGGCGGGCGCGCTGGTCGTGCGCGCTGGCGGCAAGCTCAGCGTCTTTGGCAGTATCACGGATGGCTTCGATACCCGCACCTTGCCCGTCACGTCGGACGACAAGGGCTGGCAACTGGTGAAGGGCCGCCTGCCATGGGGTGGCGAGGTCGTTGTGCCGCAAGCGGGTCTGGTGACCCTGGCCGAAGACACGTATTTCCAATCGGGCACGAGCGTCAATTTCGCCGTGCCGATGAAGGCCATGCAGCTGCGCGGCGGCACCTTGCTGGCGGCGCGCGCCACCCTGACGGCGGAGTTGAACTTGCCGGCCGGTAGTGTGCTGGGCGGCGCCGTGCGCGATGCCGCCGGCAAGGTGCTGTACGCGGCCGGCACGGTCTTGCCGAAGGCGCTGGCCTTATCGAGCGGCATGCAGCTCGATCCCGGCCTACGCCTGCCCGGCGCGGCCAGCGTGGCGGCCATGCTGTGGCCGGCGAATGTGGCTTTGCCTTTCCCCGAAGGCAAGCCGCGGGACACGGGCGATAGCGTCAATCCCGTCAACGGCGTGGTGCTGGCGGCGGCGCTGGCGCTGGACAAGGGCAGCGTGCTGCCGGCCGGCACGCTGGTCAAGCTGCCTGGCGACGCGACCATGGTGGCGTTGCGCGCCGAGGATGGCGCGGGCCGCCAGGGCCGCAACCTGGCGCTGGCGCCCATGCTGGCCCAGGGTTCGCAAGCGTGGTCGCTGCGCCTGGTGGGCGGCGCCGATACGGCCGCCGCCGATACGCGCGCGCTGCTCCCGCATGCGAAGGACGCCCATCTGATGCTGGCCGATACGCATTACGGCATGGAGGAACGGACGTCGGTCAAGCCGGGCACGGGCTTGCCAGGCACCTATATTTTCAACGAGTACGCCACCATGTTGGGATTCCCGGAAGGCGAGGTCGATATCACAATGTGGTTTGGTACCGAAGCGAACATGCTGGAGAGTTATGCGGATCTGGTGACCAAGATTGCCGACGGCACGCCGCCCGAAATGGTGACCAAGGATGAGCCGGCGCGCCAGCTTCTGTTCAGCGTGCTGCGCACGGGCATGGGCGACCTCGATTTGCTCGCCGCCGGCGATTTCGACATGCGTTCGCTGTATGGCGTCTACACGGCGGGCACGCAGTCGGCCTCGCCGCTGGTCGATGGCAAGGATCTGTTCAACCTGCCGCGCGGCCTGAACGCCAAGGGCAAGCTGCTCGGCGCGCTGGGCGACGACAAGTTGACGCGTTTCGTCGATGGCGGCAGCGAGAGCCTGTACCGCGCCTGGTATCCCGAGCACGGCGGCAACCTGCTGCTGCGCGCCCAGGGCGACGTCAAGGGCGACACCGTGGGCACCGCCCTGCAGCGCCGCGAGGATGCCATCGGCACCCTGAGCGCGCAGCAGGACACCAGCGACATCGGCGCCTGGTTGTGGCGCCAGGGCAGCGGCAGCACGGGGGCGGGCGTGCCGACGGCATGGTGGATCAATTTCGGCACCTATGTCGCGCGTCCCGAAGGCGGCGACCTGTTTGCGGGTCTGCCGGTCGTGTCGGGCTTTACGGGCATCGGCACCCTCGGCGGCGGCAATGTGCTGCTGCAGGCGGGCGGCAACGCCGGCATGCTGACCTCGCGCGCCGATCCGGGCGGCGTGTTCGCGCCGCGCAGCCAGGGCCTGAACGTGGCCGTGGGCAGCACGGGCAGGGTGACGCCGGACGGCAAGCTGCTGCTGACGGGCGGTGGCGACCTCGATATCCGCATCGGCGGCGGGCTCAACCCTGTCGCCGAGGTGCGCAGCTTCGATGCCAACAGCGATGCCCCGAATGCCGACACGCGCTTCGAGCGCCAGTATCCGACACTCAACAGCACCTTCACCAATCTGCGCGGCGCGCTGCGCATGGAGGCGGGCGCCGTGGGCGGCGTCGAACTGCGCTTCGACCGCGCCGATCCGAAGGAATCGCGGCCGTATGAAACCTATGCGGCGGGCACGGCCATTGCCAGCGGCGGGCCCATCCTCGTGCCGGGCGACAGCGGCGTGCGCATCGATGCGCGCGGCGACCTGGTGCTGGGCGGTACGGCCGATGCGGGCCGCGTCAAGCAGTTGGGCAATGGTTCGCCGTTCAACTACCAGGGCGTCGAGCGCCAGGGCGAGGGCTGGAGCTGGTTCTCGCTGTGGACGCCAGCCACCGCCATCGACCTGTTCAGCGCGGGCGGCAATCTGACGCCGACGTCCGCCTGGATACAATCGGACATGGGCGATAACCACGCGCCAACGGATGCACGTTTCGTCATGCCATCCGTGTTGCGCGCCGTGGCCGCCAGCGGCAGCCTGTATTACGGCAATGCCAGCCTGGGCAGGCTGGGCGAGGGTGGCAAGGTTGACATGCCGCAAAACGGCGTGATCCTGGCGCCGTCGCCGGTGGCGCCGCAATTTGTCAAGACGGGCACGGGCCAGCTGGAAATGCTGGCGGCCGACTCCATCCATGCGGCCGGCTATCCGATCACCGCATCGGGCGCCGATCCGCGCCTGTTGCCAAGTCCATTCAACCCGGGCTTCGTCGGCGCCCTGGACCCGGTCTGGTTCGGCCTGCTGCCCTTGCATAACGTCAGCACCAACGGGCTGGCGCCCGGTGCGCTGAAATGGTTCGGTTCGTCGTCGAATGGCGCCAGTGATGCCTCGCAGCAACTGTATCCGCTGTTCAGCATGACGGCGCCGACGGTGTCGGACTACGTGCCGGTGGGTCAGCAGCCCGCGCATTTCTATGCCAACAGCGGCGACATCGTCGGCTTGCGCACGGGCGGCATCGTGTACCGGGGAACACTGAAGGGCGAAACGGGTCCGCTGGGCGTGTGGTACGAAGGCGGCGGCGCCGTGGCCGTGCGGGCCGGACGCGACATCGTCAATTCCGGCACGCCGCTCGGCAGCGTCGAAGGCGTGCCGGAAGGCGCGGCCGGATGGACCAGCCAGAGCTTTGTCGGCCGGCCCGATTTTCCGGACAAGCCGGTCGTCTCCGGCGTCTCGTCCGCGCGCGGCAATCTGTTCGTGCACCGCCATGCCGACGACGTTTCCGTCGTCAGCGCCGGGCGCGACATCCGCTACAGCACCTTCTATGTGGCGGGACCGGGCCAGCTGAACGTGAGCGCCGGGCGCGACCTGTACATGGCCGACAAGGCGGAATTGCGCAGCCTCGGCGCCATCGTCAACACGGGCCCCGGCGAGCGCGGCAATGGCGCCGGCATCAGCGTGGCGGCCGGCGTGGGCCGCAATGGTCCCGACTATGCGGCTTTCGCGGCGCGCTACCTGGACCCGGCCAAGCTGGCCGATCCGGCCAAGCCGCTGGCCGACCAGGCCGGCAGCGCCGTGTACGTCTACGGCGGCAAGCTGACCCTGGCCGACTGGCTGCGCGGCCAGTTCGCCTACAGCGGCGACGAGGCGGGCGCGTCCGCCTTCCTCGGCACGAAGCAGGCGGAACTGGAAAAGGCCGGCCAGGCATCGGGCGCCGTGCGGCGCGACCTGGCGCGCGAATATGCGCAGGTCAGCCAGCTGCACCTGGTGAACTGGCTGACGACGCGCTTTGGCGGCGACAGCGGCCTGGGCATCCGCTACGACCCGGCCACCGATGCGCGCAGCTTCTTTGCCGCCTTGCCGAAGGAACAGCAGCAGGTCTACCTGAGCAATGTCTACTTTGCCGAACTGAAGGCGGCCGGACGCGAATACAACGATCCGGACGGCATGCGCCGCGGCAGCTACCTGCGCGGCCGCGAAGCGATCGCCACCCTGTTCCCGGCGCAGGACAAGGCGGGCCAGAAGATCGAGTACAAGGGCGACCTGACGATGTTCAGCAGCGCGCTGTACACGGTCAACGACTACGACGGCGTTTACACGAAGCGGCCGGTCGCGGGCGTGCGCTACCTGAGCCCGCAGGAGTGGGCCGAGGCGGGCCGTCCGACGGTCAACGTGCCGCACGTGATCGTCAACGACGCGGGCATCCACACGGATGTCGGCGGCGATATCGGCATCACGGTGCCGGGCGGACGGGCGCTGATCGGCGTCGATGGCGGCTATGCGCCGGGCGAAGGCTCGGGCGTGCTGACGCAGGGCGCGGGCGAGATCCAGATGTACGCGAAGGACAGCATCCTGCTGGGCCAGAGCCGCATCTTCACCACCTTCGGCGGCAACATCCTGGCCTGGTCGGCCACGGGCGACATCAATGCGGGCCGCGGCACCAAGTCCACCGTCGTCTACACGCCGCAGCGCCGCAGCTACGACAGCATCGGCCTCGTCAGCCTGTCGCCGAGCACGCCGGCCACGGGCGCCGGCATCGCCACCCTGAACCCGATCCCGGAGGTGCCGCCCGGCGACATCGACCTGATCGCCCCGCTGGGCAGCATCGACGCGGGCGAGGCGGGTATCCGCGTCTCGGGCAACGTCAACCTGGCGGCCTTGCAGGTGATCAATGCGGAAAACGTCCAGGTGCAGGGCAAGTCGGCGGGCCTGCCCGTGATCGCTACCGTGAACGTGGGCGCGCTCAGCAATGCCAGCGCGGCCGCCACGCAAGCCGTCACGGCGGCGCAAGACGTGCTGCAACGGGAACGGGCCGCCACGCGCCAGGCGCTGCCGTCGCTGTTCACGGTGAAGGTACTGGGCTTTGGCAACGAGCAGGCGGACGACGCCGGTGTTGGCAAGGGCAACGGCGGCGAGCCGCAGGCGTCCAGCTACCAGCCGGCCGGCGTGGTGCAGGTGCTGGGCGCGGGGCCGTTGACGGCGCCGCAGTTGCAGGCGCTCACGCCGAACGAGCGGCGCGGCTTGCAGCCGTGAGTTTTATGAACATTTGATGACATTCGGCAGTCGTCGCGCGCGGCGGCTGTCTAGGCATCAGTAGATCAGCATTAACAGAAAAAACGCCGGCCCAGCGCCGCAACACAGGGCAACCGTTTGATTTTAAGGTGAATGGAAGATGCGTGAAATGAAAAAACAGGGCAAGGGGGCAGCACCCGCGGCACCCGCGACCGCCTTGACGATGCTGTGCCTGGCCATGCTGGCGCTGCCCGGCATGGCGCGCGCGCAGGACGCGGTGCCGGCAGCGGCCCCCGTGGCCGCGCCGGAACGGCAGGTGACGATCGAGGAATACCTGGTGCGCGGCAATACCGTGCTCGACGCGCGTGCCATCGAAGAAGCGGTCACGCCCTTCCTGGGGCCGGGCCGCACCCTGAAGGACGTGGAAGGGGCGCGCGACGCCCTCGTTGCTGCATATCAAGCGCGCGGCTACCAGTCCGTCTACGTGGACTTGCCCGAGCAGCAGGTGGAGCAGGGCGTGGTGGTGCTGCAGGTGAGCGAAACAAAGGTGGGGCGCTTGCGCGTGGTCGGTGCGCAATACAACTCGCCGCTCGACGTGCGCCAGCAAGTGCCGGCCCTGACGGAAGGCAAGGTGCCCGATTTTACCCAGGCGCAAGTGGAATTGACGGCTCTGAACCGCGGTCCCAAGCGTCAGGTGATGCCCTTGGTCAAGCAGGGCAGCCTGCCCGGTACCATGGACGTGGACTTGAAAGTCGAGGACAGCAGCCCGTGGCGCGCCAGCGTCGGCTTGAACAACGATTACAGCGCCGATACCAAGAAGCTGCGCAGCAGCATCTCGCTCGGCCACGACAACCTGTGGCAGATGGGCCATAGCGCCACCATCAGCTTTTTCGGCACGCCGGGCGACTTGAACCAGACCAAGGTGTGGTCGGCCTCGTACGTGGCGCCCATCGGCACGCAGGGCTGGAGCGTGGAAGCGACCGGCTACCAGTCGAACAGCAACGTGGCCAGCACGGGCGGCACCAGCGTGCTGGGCAAGGGCCATGCGCTGGGCATGAAGCTCAATTACACGGTGCCCAACAGCGGCATCTGGTGGCACAGCTTTAGCGGCGGCATCGATTTCAAGGATAACCAGGAAGCGCTGCAATTGAATGGCGCCGGCTCCAGTGTTCCCCTGAAGTATGTGCCGCTCAGCGTGGCTTACAACGGCTTTGCGCAGACGGAGACGGCGACCTACGGCCTGGGCCTGTCGCTGGTGGTCGGCACGCGCGCCGCGTTCGGCTATGGCAGCAACAGCGCCGCCTATGACAACAAGCGCTACAAGGCTTCGCCCAGCTTTCTCGTCCTGAAGGGCGATGCCAACGCCACCACCACCCTGAGCAGCGGCGCGCAGCTGTACGGCAAGCTGGCGGGCCAGCTGGCCGATGCGGCGCTCGTGTCGGGCGAGCAGATGGCCGCCGGCGGCGCCAATTCCGTGCGCGGCTACCTGTCGGCCGAAGCGACGGGCGACTACGGCGTCTCCGGCACCGTCGAGTGGCGCACGCCCCAGCTGACGTATTTCAGCCGCCTGGAAAACTGGCGTCTGTTTGCCTTTGCCGATGGCGCGCGCCTGCGTCTGCGCGACCCGCTGCCGGAACAGAAAGACCTGTTCGGCCTGGCTTCGGTGGGCGTGGGCAGCAGCTTCCAATTCCTGCGCTACCTGAATGGCCGCATCGATTTCGCCTACCCGCTGCGCGATGGCCCGCGCACGCACAAGCACGTGCGCCGCATCAATTTCAACCTGTCGGCCAGCTACTGACGGGCCAGCTCACCAGCACCGCACTTTTTTAGACTTTTCTTCGGAGAATCACTGTCATGCAACGTCTTTTTTTCCTGCTCACGATCCTGGGCACGCTCGTTCCCGGCCTGGCGCATGCCTGGTGGCAGCCCGACTGGGCTTACCGCAAACCCGTCACCGTCGACGCCGGCCCGAAGGCGGGCGCCGTGGGCGGCGATCCCGGCCGCATTCCCGTGCTGCTGCGCTTGCATTCGGGTAACTTCAATTTCGAAGGCGTCAGCGACAACGGCGCCGACCTGCGCTTCGTGGCGGGCGACGATAAAACGGTGCTGAACCACCAGATCGAGCAATTCAATCCGCTCTTGGGCATCGCCCTGATCTGGGTCGACGTGCCGGCCCTGACGGCCGGTACGCCGCAGCAACTGTGGATGTACTACGGCAATCCAAAGGCGCCCGCTTCCGGCAATGGCCAGCGTACTTTTGATCCCGACTACAGCCTCGTGTACCACTTCACCGAGCCTGGCGTGCCCTCGCGCGACAGCACCGCCTATGGCAACCATGCGCAGACGGCAGTGCCGGCGCTCGACGGTTCCGTCATCGGCGCCGGCGCCCGCCTGGGCTCCATGCCGTTGATGCTGCCCGCCTCGCCATCGCTGGCGCTGGCCGCCGGTGCGCCGTTCACGTTTTCCGCCTGGGTGCGTCCCGACAGCCTGGGCGCGCAGCAAGTGCTGTATGCGCGCCGCGATGGCGCCAATGAATTGCTGATCGGCATAGACCAGGGCGTGCCCTTCGTGCAGGTGAATGGCCAGCGCAGCAAGCCGGGCCAGCCGATCCAGGCCGCGCAATGGTCGCACCTGGCCGTCAAGGCCGACAAAGCCAACGTGGCCCTGTACGTGGGCGGCCGTCCGGCCGTGTCGCTGGCCACCGCGCTGCCAGCCTTCGCCACTGCCGCTTCGGTGGGCGCCGATGCGCCGCCGGTCGCTTCCGGTACCGCCACCCTGGCCAACTTCACGGGCGCCATCGACGAGCTGCGCCTGTCGCGCACGGCCCGTCCCGACGCCCTGCTGCTGGCCGACGCCGTCTCGCAAGGTTCCGAATCGCGCCTGGCCGTGTTTGGCGCCGATGAACAGCAAGCGGGTAAAAGCCATTTCGGTTTCATCATCGCCGCCATGCCGCTCGACGCCTGGATCGTCGTCGGCGTGCTGGGCCTGATGATGGTCTTGTCGTGGATCATCATGATCGGCAAGGGCCGCAGCTATGGCGCCATCTCGCGCGCCAATGCGCAATTCATGCAATCGTTCCACGAAGCGGCCGGCGCGCCGCTCGACCACTTGTCGCGCAACGGCAAGCTCAGCGCTTCCGTGAAGGCCGATTCCTCGCTGTGGCGTCTGTATGACGTAGCCATCGACGAGATGCGCCGCCGCCACGACCGCGGCTACGACCTGAACGCCGTCTCGAACGCAACGATTGGCGCTATCCGCGCCGCCATGGATGGCGTGATGGTGCGCGAAAGCGAACGCATGTCCAAACGCATGATCTGGCTGTCGACCACCATCGAAGGCGCACCGTATGTCGGCCTGTTCGGCACCGTGATCGGCATCATGCTGGTGTTCGTCGTGGCGGCCATGGCCGGCGCCGTGGACATCAACTCCGTGGCGCCGGGCATGGCTGCCGCGCTGCTGTGTACGGCCGCTGGCCTGGGCGTGGCCATCCCTGCCCTGTTCGGCTACAACTGGCTGTCCTCGCGTTCGGACGCCATCGTTGCCGACATGGCCGTCTTCGTCGACGAATTCGCCACGCGCCTGGCTGAAGAGCAGGGCGACGGACGCCAGATGCGTCCCGTGCTGCAGCAGGCGTGAGGGGCGCATAACCATGGCCACCTCCGCCAAGTTTACCCCCCGCAAGCGTAGCGGCGGCATCAACATCACGCCCTTCGTCGACGTGCTGCTGGTGGTGCTGGTGATTTTTATTCTGACCAGCAACGCCAGCATTCCCGGCATCAAGGTCGACCTGCCCAAGGCCAGCTCGGCCATGGCGCTGGAAAAACCGAAGACCAAGGCCATCACCATCGACAACGCGGGCCAGGTCTTTCTCGACGCCTATCCCGTCACCCTGCCCGAGCTGGAAGAGCGCTTGCGCACGGAAAAGGCCCTGACGCCCGACTTTCCCGTGATCGTGCGCGGCGATGCCGCCGTGCAGTACGCGAAAGTGGTCGAAGTGCTCGATTTGCTGCGCCGCATCGACCTGAACCAGGTGGGCCTGGTGACCGGCAAGCCGGCATGAGGAGCGCAAGGTGAAGCGTGACGACATGATGAAGATGGCCGCGCCGGAATCGTCGGGCGCGGCGCAGTGGTGGCGCCGCTGGGGCGGCGTGGCCGGCGGCGTGCTGCTGGCCGCTGCGCTGGCCGCGCTGGTCTGGTATTTGCTGTCGGACACGGCCGCCACCAAGCGCGAAGTGGCGGCCCCGCCGATGCTGATGCTGCCCCCTCCGCCGCCACCGCCGCCGGAACCGGAAAAACTGCCGGAACCGACACCGGACAAGGTGGTGCCGGAAGTGTCGGAGCCGGAACCGACGCCGGCTGACAAGCCCATGGATGACGCGCCGGAAAGTCCGTCGCCGGACAAGGGCGACCCCGTCACGATCGACGGTGCGGCGCAGGCCGGCAGCGACGCCTTCGGCATCCAGGCCGGACGCGGCGGCGGCATGACGGGCGGCGGTGGTGGCGGCGGACTCGGCGCGGGATCGTATGGCCGCTATGTGGCCAACGCGCTGCAGCTCGCCTTTGCCCGCGATCCGCGCACGCGCCAGCTGGCGTTTAGCGATATCCGCGTTGACCTGTGGCTCGATGCGGAAGGCAGGACGACGAAAGTGCAGCTGGTGCAGGGCACGGGCAATGCGCAGACGGATGAACAAGTGCTGGCCATGGTGCGCGATTTCCGTGCCGATGAACGGCCACCGGCGTCCCTGCGTTTCCCGGCCCGCGTTTCCATTAAGGGCCGCCGGCCATAGCGTCCCCAAATTCATATTAATTTTTTCCGAAAGAAACAATGAATTCCTTATTCTCTCCCTCACAGCGCATGCGCCGCCTTCCGCTGGCGCTGGCCGCCTTGGCCCTGAGCATGGCGGCGGGCGCGGTACAAGCGCAAGCACCGGCCGACAGCACCATGGTCAAGCTGATCCGCGGCCTGATCCAGAGCGGCGCCCTGAACAAGGATGCCGGCGAAGCGCTGCTGGCGCAGGCGCAGAGCGAAGCGCTGGCACAAGCGCAGGCCCGTCCGGCCGCCGCGCCGGCCGCCCTGGCGCAGGTGCAGCCGGGCGACGTGCGCGTGCCGTATATTTCGCAAACCGTGCGCGAACAGATCCGTGACGAAATCAAGGGCCAGGTCATGGCCGAGGCAAAAGCGGGCGGCTGGGCGGCGCCGAATGAAACACCGGCCTGGACCAAGCGCATCCGCCTGGAAGGCGACGTGCGCGCGCGCTACGAGTCGCGCTATTACGACATGGCCAACAGCAATATCGAGATCGACTGGCGCTCGCTCAACAGCGGCAGCGGCTACGACGTCAATTCGAACACCAACCTGGCCCTGCCGGCGTTGCTGAACACGCGCGAAGACCGCAAGCATTTGCTGCGCGCGCGCGCCCGCCTGGGTATCCTGGCCGACATTTCCGACACCACGCAGGCAGGCATCCGCTTGGCCAGCGGCAACGATGACAGTCCTGTGTCCACCACGCAAACCCTCGGTGGCGGCCTGGGCAAGAAAAACATCTGGCTGGACCAGGCCTGGCTGTCGTACCAGCCCGCTTCCTGGCTGAAACTGACGGCGGGCCGCTTCGACAATCCGTTTGTGTCCGGCGATGAACTGTTTTCCAGCGAACTCAATTTCGACGGCATCGCCGCCAAGGTGCAGCAGCCGGTCGGCGAGAGCAAGGACGCCACCGTCTTCGGTACCCTGGGCCTGATTCCGCTCGAGTATTCGTCCGACAATGCGCCTAGCCGCAGCCAGGCAAAAATGTCGAGCGAAAACAAATGGCTGCTGGGCGCGCAAGTGGGCGCGTCGTGGAAGATCAATAGCGACCATCAGCTGCGCGGCGCCTTGGCCTACTACAACTTCCGCAACATCAGTGGAGAGTACTCGCAGCCGTGCGCGCTGTACGCGGGCGCCGATGGCTGCAGCACGGACTGGTCGCGTCCATCGAGCATGCAAAAGGGCAATAGCTTGATGTTGCTGCGCAATATCGCTCTGAACCCGCTGGACCCGGCCAATACGCCGCAGCCGCAATTCGTGGGCCTGGCCTCGAAGTTCCGCCTGGCCAACCTGAATGCGCGCTGGGATAGCAAGGTCGCGGGCGGCACGGATTTGCGCATCGAAGGCGATTATGTGCGCAACATGGCTTACGACAAGAACGAAATGTGGGCGCGCGCCAAGGGCGGCATCATGAACAACTTCGGCGGCACGGGCGGCGTCTCGCAAGCCGATTTCAAGAGCGGCGGCAATGCCTACATGCTGCAAGCGACCCTGGGCAAGGCCAGCCCGGCTGCGCGCGGCGACTGGAACGTCTTGCTTGGCTACAAGCGCATCGAACCGGATGCCTTGCCTGACGCCTACAACGATTCCACTTTCCACCTGGGCGGCACGAATGCGCGCGGCTACTACCTGGGCGGCGCGTATGCGCTCGACAAGAATACGTGGCTGAACGGCCGCTGGACGTCGAGCCGCGAAGTGTTCGGTTCGGCACTGTCGATCGACACCTTGCAAATCGAATTGAACGCGCGTTTTTAAGGAGCCATGATGTTGATATCCAACAAAATGCGCCTGCCTTTATTGCTGCTGAGCTTGCTGGCCGCCGGCACGGCCCAGGCGCAGAAGGGGCAAAGCATGGAAGAGCGCTTGCGGGCTGAACTGCGTAACGTGACGGCGCAATTGCAGCAGACGCGCGGCGAGCTGGAACTGCTGAAAGCCAAGGGTGTACCGGCCGCGAAGGCGGCGCCCGCTGCGGCCGCGCCCGCCAGCGATGGCTTGAAAAAGGAGCTGGCGCGCAGCCAGTCGCAACTGGCGCACGAGCGCGCGCAGCGGGAAAAACTGGGCGAGCAGCAACAGCGCAGCACGGCCGCCGCGCAAGAGGCGGCCGCCAGCCTGGCGCAGTACCGCCAGGCCAGCGAGCAATTGACTGCCACGGGCAAGCGGCTGGAAGCGGAGCGCGCGCGTCTCGACGGCGAAGTGACGGCCCAGCGGGGCGCCCTGGCGCGCTGCGAAAGCAAGAATGCCCAGCTGTATGCGGCTGGGCAGGACATCCTGCAAGCGTATGAGGGCCTCGGCGTGCTGGACGTCATGAAGGCGCGCCAGCCGTTCGCCGCGCAAAGCAGGGTGAAACTCGAGCAAATCGCGCAGCAGTATGGCGACCAGCTGTACCAGGGCCGCTTTGATGCACGCCAAACAGAAACGCCGGCCCCCCAATAATTTTTTTGAAATGAATGGAATGACGATGGAAAACACCAACAACTTGCTGACCACCCTGAATGCGGAACAAACGGCCGACGCCATCAAGGCGGCCGGCTGCGCCGTGACCAGTATCGAACACGACGGCGTCGTGCGCCTGCACAGCGCCAGCCATGGCATCGGCTTCCAGGTGCTGTGGGGCAATGAAGCCGCGCCTGGCCAGTACGCGGATCTGACCCTGAGCTGCCCGCTGCGCGTGCAGGGCGGCGACTTGCCGGCCGGCTTGCTGGCCGAATGGCACCGCAGCAAGCGTTTTGCCCGCGTGGCCCAGCATGGCGATTTCGTCGTGCTGGAGATGGATGTGCTGGTCGCCGGCGGCGTCAGCACGGAGTACCTGAATATCAATCTGCAACTGTGGACGCAGATGATGGGCCAGTTCTTCTTGTTTTTGCGCAACTTTACGCCGGTCGATACAAGCACCGCACCGGTAGTCGAGGCCGCCAGCGTGGCAGAAGAAGAAACTGTGCCGGCCTGATAAGCCGTCCAGTGGAGGAAAAATGGCCCGCGACGGGCCATTTTTGCCATCTGCGGGTCTCAAGTGTCGTATTAAATACTTATTTTTTAGGCATCGCGCATTAAAACTGCTCAAAGAGCGTGTGTGAATCAAGCCAGCAACGGCTGTATGGCGGATAATATTGCCTGTTGCCGATTTGGATACGACCTTTACACAAAAATGCGCCCCATGGATTTTACCCGCGACGAAACCAGTGAAACCCCAGTTGCCCCGGCCAGCGCGCCGGGAGCGCCTTTGCCGTATGCCGTCGCCACCTGGCTGCAGCGGGTGGAGGCTGCCGCCCATCCGAAGGCCGTGCTGACGATTGCCGAGCCTGATCCCAAACTCAACCAGCACCGCCTGATCTACGTGCTGGCGCCCACCAGCGGCGGCCGCCACGTGGCCCTGTGCCTGTACAAGGCGCGGCTGCGGCCGAACGGCGACGTGGCGGCGGCGTCGCCCATCAGCGAAATCTTCTCGCTGCTGTCGGCGCCCCCCACGTTTTTGACGCCGGCCGACGAAGACCTCGTGCGTTTCTTCGTGGCCATGCGCAGCGGGCAGAATTCGCAGACGGGCAGCGCCACGGAGCCGAAGGGCAAGGTGGGCGCGGCCCTGCTGAAAATGCTGGCCGAGCAGGATAAATTGTTGTGGGCCAATTCCTGGGCCGATGTCGGCAATGGCCTCGTGTACCCGTTGAAGGAAGGTCCCGTGCGTCCCGCGCGCCTGTTCTGGCGCGACGAGGGCAAGACCATGCGCCTGGGCTGGCAAGTGGACCCGCCGGAAGGCGCGAAGCACCATGGCGCCGACCAGATCGACTACATGCTGCCCACCGATCCGCCGTGGTACATCGACAATCTGTCGTGCGGCGTGCTGGAACTGAACCAGGGCGGCTCCGACATTTCCCTGGCCGACTTGCAGGCGCTGGTGGCGCAGGCGCCGCCGTTGAACGCGAACGACAAGGTGCGCGTGTCGCAACTGCTGCTGGCGCAGGGCTTGCAGCATTTGATGCCGCTGCCGCAGCCTTTGCCGCAGCGCTTGCGCAAGGACGTGCCGGCGCAACCGGTCTTGCTGCTCGATAGCGCCATGCTGGCCGATGGCAGCATCCAGCGCTGGAGCGATTTTGCCGTGCTGTCCTACGACTACGATGGCGAGCGCGTCTCGTTCGACCCGTCGCAGCGCGTGGTGCGGCAAGTGGGCGACGTGACGGAAATTATCCAGAGAAATACGGTCGACGAAGCGCGTGCGCTGGCCACCCTGGCCGAGCTGCAATTCAAGAAGCCGGGCTCGGCCCCATTGAGCGGCTTGAAGGGCGCCTTGCAACTGCCGTCCCAGGCGGAATGGCTGCGTTTTGCCGAGTCCGGCATCGACGCCTTGCTGGAGCAGGGCTGGATCGTGGAAAAGACGGCCAAGTACCGCTACGACGTGAGCGACGTGGGCGACTGGTACGCGGAAATCGACGACCAGGACCCGGACAGCGGCAACGCCTGGTTCGAACTGGAACTGGGCATCGTCGTCAACCACGAAAGAGTGCCGCTGCTGCCCGTGCTGGTGCAGCTGATCCGCAACGCGCCCAACGATTTCAATCCGAAAGTTATCGAAGCGCACGCGGACGATGACCAGATGCTGGCAACCTTGCCGGACGGTACGCGCGTGGCCCTGCCGTGGGGCCGTGTGCGCCCCATCCTGAACACCCTGGGCGAACTGTATTTCAGCGACAAGATCAAACATGCCGTGCGCATGTCGACCTTGGACGCGGCGCGCCTGGAAGAGCTGGCACGGGGCCTGGAGATGCAATGGACGGGCGGCGAGCAGTTGCGCGCCATGGGCCGCAAGCTGAGCCAGTTCGGTTCCGTGCAAAAAGTGGCGGCCCCAGCCGGCCTGCAGGCGACCTTGCGCGATTACCAGGCCGATGGCCTGGCGTGGATGCAATTCCTGCGCGACCATGACCTGGCGGGCATCCTGGCCGATGACATGGGCTTAGGTAAAACCGTGCAAACCTTGGCGCATATCCTGGTGGAAAAGGAGGCGGGCCGTCTCACGCATCCGGCCCTGGTGATTGCACCGACGAGTTTGATGGGCAACTGGCAGGACGAGGCGGCCAAGTTCGCGCCTTCGCTGAAAGTGCTGCTGCTGCAAGGCAAGGATCGCGCCCAGCAATTCGACCAGATCGACCAATGCGACCTGGTGCTGACCACCTACGCCCTGTTGCCGCGCGACGAGGAAACCTTGCGCGAGCACGATTTCCACCTGGTCATCCTCGACGAATCGCACTACATCAAGAATACGCGCAGCAAGGCGGCGCAAAGCGCGGGCCTGCTGCGCGCGCGCCACCGCCTGTGTTTGTCCGGCACGCCGCTGGAAAACCACCTGGGCGAGCTGTGGTCGCAATTCCACTTCCTGCTGCCGGGCTTGCTCGGCGACGAGAAGACCTTCAACACCCAGTTCCGCCATCCGATCGAGCGCCAGGACGATCCGCTGCGCCGCATGCTGCTGAACCGCCGCATCAAGCCTTTCCTGCTGCGCCGCACGAAGGACAATGTGGCCAAGGAGCTCCCGCCGAAAACGGAAATGGTGCGCAAGGTGGAATTGACGGGGCCGCAGCGCGACCTGTATGAAACCGTGCGTCTGGCGATGGATCAAAAGGTACGCGAAGAAATCGACAAGAAGGGCGTGGCGCGCAGCCAGATCGTCATCCTCGAAGCGCTGCTGAAATTGCGGCAAGTGTGCTGCGACCCGCGTTTGGTGAAATCCTTGCCGGCGAAGAAGCAGTCGGCCGGCTCGGCCAAGCTGCTCGACCTGATGCAGATGGTGGAAGACTTGCTCGACGAAGGGCGCAAGATTCTTGTGTTCTCCCAATTTACCAGCATGCTGGAATTGATCGAGGAAGAACTCGAGTCGCGCGACATCCCGTACGCCTTGCTGACGGGCGAGACAAAGGACCGGGGGGCGCAAGTGGCGGCCTTCCAGCAGGGCGCCGTACCGATTTTCCTGATCAGCCTGAAAGCGGGCGGCGTGGGCCTGAACCTGACGGCGGCCGACACGGTGATCCACTACGACCCGTGGTGGAATCCGGCGGCGGAAAACCAGGCCACGGACCGCGCCTGGCGCATCGGTCAGGACAAGCCCGTGTTCGTCTACAAGCTGATCGCGAAGGGCACGCTGGAAGAGAAAATCCAGCTGCTGCAGCAAAAGAAATCGGAACTGGCGCAATCGATCCTGGCCGAGGGCGAATCGCAGAAGATGGCCCTCACGCAGGAAGACTTGCAGCAGATTTTCGCCCCGCTGGAAGATTAACGCTGCCGCACGCTTATACTTGGCGATTCTTTCTTGCCAGGTATAACGCATGCTGCCCATTTTCTTACTGCTGCTTGCCGGCGCCATCCTCATGGCGCTGCGTTTCGTCCAGTTGCGCCGCGCCCTGCTGCGCGCGCGGGCGGGCGAAGCGCAGTTCCGCCTGCTGGCCGAGCACGGGCGCGACGCGGCCTTCCTGCTCGACGCCACCACCCTCGAATTGCTCTACATCAGCCCCGCCACGCAGCGCCTGACGGGCCATGACATGCCTGCCTTGCGCGAGCATGCGGCGCGTTTGGCAGCCGACGTGCCGGCCCGCTTGCAACGCTGGCGCGATGGCGACACCAGCCGCCTGACCCTGCTGCGCGAAGTGGAGTTGCCGCACGCCGACGGCCACCTGCTGGCGCTGGAAATCAGCTCGACCATCGTGCCCGCAGCGGCAGGGAGGGGCCTGACCTTGGCGGGCACGGTGCGCGACGTCAGCGCGGCCCAGGCGCAGGAAGCGGAACGGGAAAAGGAGCAGAAGCGCTTCGCCTCGATGCTGTCGCATGAATTCCGTACGCCGCTGGCCACCATCGACGGCGCCATCCAGCGCCTCGTCTCGACATCGAAAGATGCCGACGAGGCCACGCGCAAGCGCTACGTAAAAATCCAGACGGCCGTCGACCGCCTGCTGGCCATGATCGACGACTATCTGTCGCCCGAACGCATGGCGGCCATCGGCCGCGAGCGGGCCGCCGACGGCATCGCGCCGCTGGCCTTGCTGCAGCAGGCGGCCGCCACCGTGCCTGCCAGCCACCCGGTGCAGCTGGAACTCGACGAAGACTTGCCGGCCCGGCTGCGCTGCGACGTGCCCGGCATGGCCCTGTGCCTGAAAATCTTGCTGGATAACGCCGTCAAGTTCAGCCCGCCGGGCAGCGCCATCACCTTGTCGGCCAGGCTGGTACCCGAAGGCGGCGTGGCGCTGTGCGTGCGCGATGCGGGACCCGGCTTGCGGGAAGAAGAACTGGCGCAGCTGTTCGACAAAGGAAGCCGCGGAAGCCATGCGACGCATCCGGGCGCGGGCCTGGGCCTGTACATGGCGCGCGCCGTCGTCGACGTGCATGGCGGGAGTTTGCAGGGGCATAATCTGCCCGAAGGCGGGGCACTTTTCCGGATTTGGCTGCCGCTTCCTGGCTAGACTAGAAAAAAGTTGCTTCCGCTGAAGGCAACCGTGATAATTCCTTGACGTAAACCTATTGTGCCGTCCATCATGGTGTAGAAGTGAATGGCATGGTTTGCCCACGGTAGCTCACTAACGGAAGAATGGCGTTGCAATGACGAAAATACTGATCGTCGAAGACAATCTGGACTACGCCGAGGACATGGCGGAGTTTCTCGTTGAGCTCGAACACGAAGTTCATATCACCAGCTCCGCTGGCGGGATGTGGACGGCGTTGAGCCATGGCAATGTTGGCGTGGTCGTGCTGGACCTGGGCTTGCCCGATGAGGATGGCTTCAACGTCATCCCCCGCATGCGCCAGCTGTATCCGCAAATCGGCGTGCTGGTGCTGACGGGGCGCGTCGCCTTCGACAGCCGCATCCTGGGCTTGCGCCTGGGCGCCGACCACTATCTGACCAAGCCGATCAAATTCCCCGAACTGGCCGCCCACATCGAGGCGCTCGACCGCCGCGTCGGCCCGCAAGACCCCGTGCCCGAGCCGGGCAAGTGGACCTTGAAAGTAAGCGCTCGCCAACTTGAGCTGATGGGGGCCGTCATCGCCCTGACGGAAAAGGAATTCAACTTCCTGCACCTGTTGACCATCAATACCCGCCCCGTGCCGCGCGATGTCATCGTGGCCGGCATGGGCGGCGAAGATCCCGACGCGGGCCGCCGGGTCGACATGCTCGTCTACCGCCTGCGCAAAAAAGCCAAGACAGGTCTGGGCCAGGACTTGCCGCTGCGCAGCGCGTATGGCGAGGGCTACAGCCTGTCGGCCAGTTTTAATCTGTCCTGATACCCGATGCCAGCCGCCCGCACGAGGTGGCGGCATAAAAGGGACAGAGTCATCCGTTTTTTTCAGCATGTCAAATAAAACAGGGTCAGAGTCACGTCTTGTGCGTACAAGTGTGTAAAATCAAGGCCTTAGCCTATCTTTACCGACTCTTGCCATGGCCCGTTTGCCCCGCCTTATCATTCCAGCACTGCCCCATTACGTGATCCAGCGCGGCAGCAACCGCCAGCCCGTGTTCGAGGACGCGGCAGATTACGCGCAATTCCTCTCCTGGCTGAAAACAGGCGCGAAAATGTTCAAGGTGGCCATCCACGCCTACGTTTTATTGCCTGATCAGCTACATTTACTGGCCACGCCCAGCGATGCGACGGGTCTGGGGCAGCTGATGCAGTGGCTGGGACGCTATTACGTGCCCTATTTCAACCAAAAATACGGCCGTGTAGGGGCATTGTGGCAGGGACGCTACAAAACTTCCGTCATCGATCCCGACAATTTCTTCCTCACTTGCTGCCGCTACCTCGAATGCGTGCCCGTGCAAACGGGGCTGGTGGCACATGCCCTCGACCATGCGTGGTCGAGCTATGCCCACCATGCCGGCGTGCGGCCCGATCCCGTCATCACCGACCACGCGCTGTACTGGGCGCTGGGCAACACGCCGTTCGACCGCGAGGCGGCGTATCTGCGCTTGTTCGAGCAAGGCCTGGGTAGCAGCCAGGTCAAAACCCTGGAACAGGCTGTATTGAAGGGCTGGCCGCTGGGTTCCGACGCTTTCAAGCACGCGCTGGAGCAGAAAATGCAGCGGCAAGTGCTGCCTGCCAAGCGCGGCCGTCCCCGAAAAATCGTGGCCGAAGCGGACGCCAATTGAAAACCATTCGCATTTAAAACAAAAAATGACTCCTTTCTGACGTTTTATTGAAATCGCCTCGACTATGTCCCTATTAAATTTTCAGGGCGACAGAATCAGATTTAATTCGACTCCGACCCTAATTGTTCTGGTTGAGTTTTTTGTTGCGTTGCACTACTCTAGTTTTTCGATAGTCATATGCAGCGGAGAAGCCCATGAAAGCGCAAGGCCTGTACGACCCAGCCAATGAACACGATGCCTGCGGCGTCGGTTTCGTCGCCCATATCAAGGGCAACAAGACCCATTCGATCGTCGAACAGGGTTTGCTGATACTGAAAAACCTCGATCACCGGGGCGCCGTGGGCGCCGATGCGCTGATGGGCGATGGCGCCGGCATCCTGATCCAGATTCCCGACCAGTACTACCGCGAAGAAATGGCCAAGCAGGGCGTGGAATTGCCGCCGCCTGGCGAATACGGCGTGGGCATGGTTTTCCTGCCGAAGGAACACGCATCGCGCATCGCTTGCGAACAGGAAATCGAACGCGCCGTGCGCATCGAGGGACAAGTCGTACTGGGCTGGCGTAACGTGCCCATCGATACGGACATGCCGATGTCGCCTACCGTGCGCGCCAAGGAACCCGTCATCCGCCAGATCTTCATCGGCCGCGGCCCGGACATCATGGTCACCGACGCGCTCGAGCGCAAACTGTATGTGATCCGCAAATCGTCGGGCCACGCCATCCAGGCCTTGAAACTGCTGCACGGCAAGGAATTCTTCGTGCCGTCGATGTCGGCGCGCACCATCGTCTATAAAGGCTTGCTGCTGGCCGACCAGGTGGGCGTGTACTACAAGGACTTGCAGGATGCGCGCTGCATCTCGGCCCTGGCCCTCGTGCACCAGCGTTTCTCGACGAATACCTTCCCGGAATGGCCGCTGGCCCACCCGTACCGCTTGATCGCGCACAATGGCGAGATCAACACCGTCAAAGGCAACTTCAACTGGATGCGCGCGCGCGAAGGCGTGATGAAGTCGGCCGTGCTGGGCGACGACCTGCAAAAGCTGTTCCCCCTGATCTATGAAGGCCAGTCCGACACGGCGTGTTTCGACAATGCGCTCGAATTGCTGCTGATGGCCGGCTATCCGATCGCCCAGGCGATGATGATGATGATTCCGGAAGCGTGGGAAAACCACACGACGATGGATGACAACCGCCGCGCCTTCTATGAATACCACGCCGCCATGATGGAACCGTGGGACGGCCCGGCTGCCATGGCGTTTACGGACGGCCGCCACATCGGCGGCACCCTGGACCGCAACGGCTTGCGTCCAGCCCGCTACATCGTCACGGATGACGACCTCGTGGTGATGGCGTCGGAATCGGGCGTGCTGCCGATTCCCGAGTCGAAAATCATCCAGAAATGGCGCTTGCAGCCTGGCAAAATGTTCCTGATCGACCTGGAAGCGGGCCGCATCATCGACGACCAGGAATTGAAAAACACCTACGCCAACGCCAAGCCCTATAAAGCGTGGATCAACTCGGTGCGCATCAAGCTCGACGAGATCAAGCTGGCCGAAGGCCAGGCAAAGCTGGACCGCGCGCAGGGCGAAAAAGCCCAGCCGTCCTTGCTCGACCGCCAGCAGGCGTTCGGCTATACGCAGGAAGACTTGAAGTTCCTCATGGCGCCGATGGCCGTGGCCGGCGAAGAGGCGACGGGCTCGATGGGCAATGACTCGCCGCTGGCCGTCATGTCGAACAAATTGAAGCCTTTGTATAACTACTTCAAGCAGCTGTTTGCGCAAGTGACAAACCCGCCGATCGACCCGATCCGCGAAGCGATGGTGATGTCGCTCGTATCCTTCATCGGCCCGAAACCGAACTTGCTCGATACGAACAACGTCAACCCGCCGATGCGCCTGGAAGTGGCGCAGCCCGTGCTGGGCTTTGACGACATGGCCCGTCTGCGCAACATCAGCGCCCACACGGGCGGCAAGTTCAAGTCGTACGAACTGGACATCTGCTACCCGCTGGCCTGGGGCAAGGAAGGCGTGGAAGCATGCCTGGCCTCGCTGTGCGCGGAAGCCGTCGACGCCGTGAAATCCGGCCACAACATCCTGATCGTCTCGGACCGCGCCATTTGCGCCGACCAGGTGGCGATCCCTGCGCTCTTGGCCACGTCCACCGTGCACCAGCACCTGGTGAGCAAGGGCTTGCGCGCTTCGACCGGCCTCGTCGTGGAAACGGGCTCGGCCCGAGAAACCCACCACTTCGCCTTGCTCGCTGGCTATGGCGCGGAAGCCGTCCATCCGTATCTGGCCATGGAAACCCTGGCCGATATGGCGCATGGCTTGCCGGGCGATTTGTCGGGCGACAAAGCCATCTATAACTACACCAAGGCTGTCGGCAAGGGCTTGATGAAGGTCATGTCGAAGATGGGTATTTCGACCTACATGTCCTACTGCGGCGCGCAAATCTTCGAAGCGATTGGCTTGAACAAGTCGCTGGTCGACAAATACTTCAAGGGCACGGCGTCGAACGTGGAAGGCATCGGCGTGTTTGAAGTGGCGGAAGAAGCGCTGCGCCTGCATGCGCTGGCCTTCGGCAACGATCCCGTGCTGGTGGACAAGCTCGACGCGGGCGGCGAGTATGCGTTCCGCGTGCGCGGCGAAGACCATATGTGGACGCCGGACGCGATTGCGAAACTGCAGCATTCCACGCGCAGCAACAATTTCTCCAGCTATAAAGAGTACGCGCAAATCATCAACGACCAGAGCCGTCGCCATCTGACCCTGCGCGGCCTGTTCGAGTTCAAGCTCGACCCGACCAAGGCCATCCCGCTCGATGAAGTGGAGCCGGTCAAGGAAATCGTCAAGCGTTTCGCCACGGGCGCCATGTCGCTCGGTTCGATCAGCACGGAAGCGCACGCAACGCTTGCGGTCGCCATGAACCGTATCGGCGGCAAGTCGAACACGGGCGAGGGCGGCGAAGATCCGAACCGCTACACGCAGGAATTGAAGGGCATCCCGATCCGCCAGGGCGACACCATGGCGTCCATCGTGGGCGCCGAGCAGATCGTCGTCGATATTCCGCTGCAGGAAGGCGATTCCATGCGCTCGCGCATCAAGCAGGTGGCGTCCGGACGTTTCGGAGTCACGGCCGCCTACCTGAACTCGGCCGACCAGATCCAGATCAAGATGGCGCAAGGCGCGAAACCGGGCGAAGGTGGCCAGTTGCCGGGCCATAAAGTGTCGGAATACATCGCCAGCCTGCGCTTTTCCGTGCCGGGCGTGGGCTTGATTTCGCCGCCGCCGCACCACGATATCTATTCGATCGAAGATCTGGCGCAGCTGATCCATGACTTGAAGAACGCCAATCCGCGCGCGTCGATTTCCGTGAAGCTGGTGTCGGAAGTGGGTATCGGCACGGTCGCCGCCGGCGTCACCAAGGCGAAAGCCGACCACGTGGTCGTTGCCGGCCATGACGGCGGCACGGGCGCGTCGCCATTGTCGTCCGTGAAACATGCGGGCACGCCGTGGGAGCTGGGTCTGGCTGAAACGCAACAAACGCTGGTCTTGAACGGCTTGCGCAGCCGCATCCGCGTACAGGCCGACGGCCAGATGAAAACGGGCCGCGACGTGGTCATCGCCGCCCTGCTGGGCGCCGACGAGATCGGTTTCGCCACGGCGCCGCTGGTGGTCGAAGGCTGCATCATGATGCGCAAATGCCACTTGAATACCTGCCCGGTGGGCGTGGCCACGCAAGATCCGGTGCTGCGCGCCAAGTTCTCGGGCAAGCCCGAGTATGTCGTCAATTACTTCTTCTTCGTTGCCGAAGAAGCCCGTCAATTGATGGCGCAGCTGGGCATCCGTACGTATGATGAGCTGATCGGCCGTGTTGACCTGCTGGATAAATCGAAGGCGATTTCGCACTGGAAGGCGCAGGGCCTGGACTTCTCGGCCATCTTCCACAAGCCGGAAACACCAGATGGCCAAGCCTGCCGCCATGTGGAGTTCCAGGACCATGCGCTGGAAAAGGCGCTCGACCACAAGCTGATCGCGCAAGCGCGCGCGGCGCTGGAAAAGGGCGAGCGCGTCTCGTTCATCTCGCCCGTACGCAACCTGAACCGCACGGTGGGCACCATGCTGTCCGGCGAAGTGGCGAAGAAATATGGCCACGCCGGCTTGCCGGATGACACCATCCATATCCAGTTGCAAGGCACGGCGGGTCAGTCGGCCTGCGCCTTCCTGGCGCACGGCATCACGATCGACCTGGTGGGTGAAGGCAACGATTACGTCGGTAAAGGCTTGTCGGGCGGGCGCATCATCGTGCGGCCCAATACCGAGTTCCGCGGCTGGGCCGTGGACAACATCATCATCGGCAACACGGTGCTGTACGGCGCCATCGCCGGCGAAGCGTTCTTCAATGGTGTGGCAGGCGAACGCTTTGCCGTGCGCAACTCGGGCGCCACCACGGTGGTCGAGGGCCTGGGCGACCATGGCTGCGAATACATGACGGGCGGTACGGTCGTGGTGCTGGGCAACACGGGACGCAACTTCGCGGCCGGCATGTCGGGCGGCATCGCCTATGTGTATGACCCGGCCGGCGACTTTGCCAGCAAGTGCAACACGGCCATGGTCGGCCTGGACAAGGTCGTGTCGGCAGCGGAACAGCATGTCGACCGCGATGCCTGGCATACGCAGCACCGCGATGGTGTGCCGGAAGCGGACGAGGTGATCCTCAAGCGCCTGATCGAGCGTCATTTCAAGCACACGGGCAGCACCCGCGCCCGCGTCTTGCTCGACGACTGGGCCGCGGCGCGCGGCAAGTTCGTGAAAGTCTTCCCGAACGAATACAAGCGCGCGCTGATTGAAATGGCAGCCGACGCCGCCATGGAAGTCCAAGCCGTCGCCGCCTGAGCCAGCCAAGCTCATTGCCGAATGAATGACCAGGGAGCGGCCCGGCCGCTCCCCGCCAGCCAAATACAAAGGAACTATCGTGGGTAAAATTACCGGCTTCATGGAATTCAAGCGCCAGGACGAACACTATCTGGAGCCTGCCGCGCGCCTGAAGAACTACAAGGAATTCGTGCTGCACCTGTCGGACGCGCAAGCGACGGTGCAGGGCGCGCGCTGCATGGATTGCGGCATTCCCTTCTGCACCACGGGCTGCCCCGTGAATAACATCATTCCCGACTGGAATGACCTCGTGTACCGCGGTAACTACCGCGAAGCGCTCGACGTCTTGCATTCGACGAATAACTTCCCGGAATTTACGGGCCGCATCTGCCCGGCGCCGTGCGAATCGGCCTGTACCCTGGGCATCCACGAAGACCCGGTCGGCATCAAGTCGATCGAGCATAAAATCATCGACATGGGCTGGGAGCACGGCTGGGTTACGCCGCAGCCGGCGGGATTCAGCACGGGCAAGAAAGTGGCCATCGTCGGTTCCGGCCCTGCCGGCCTGGCGGCCGCGCAGCAGCTGGCGCGCGCCGGCCATGCCGTCACCGTGTTTGAAAAGAGCGACCGGGTCGGTGGCTTGCTGCGTTACGGCATCCCCGACTTCAAGATGGAAAAATCGCACATCGACCTGCGCGTGAAACAGATGGAAGCCGAAGGCGTGGTGTTCCGCACCAGCGTGCTGGTGGGCAAGGATTTCCCTGCCCACGTGAATAACTGGGCCAAGGAAACCATTTTCCCCGAAGACCTGGAAAAAGAATTTGACGCCGTCATCATGGCCGGCGGCGCCGAGCAGCCGCGCGACTTGCCCGTACCGGGCCGCGAACTGAAAGGCGTGCATTTCGCCATGGATTTCCTGCCGCTGCAAAACAAGGTCAACGCGGGCGACAAGCTCAAGGACCAGATCAAGGCGACGGGCAAGCACGTGGTGGTGATCGGCGGCGGCGACACGGGGTCCGACTGCGTCGGCACGTCGAACCGCCATGGCGCCGCCTCGGTGGCCCAGTTCGAACTGATGCCGCAGCCGCCGGAACAGGAAAACAAGCCGCTCGTCTGGCCGTACTGGCCGACCAAGCTACGTACCTCGTCCTCGCACGAGGAAGGCTGCGAGCGCGACTGGGCCGTGGCCACCAAGCGTTTCGAAGGCAAGGGCGGCAAGGTGGAAAAGCTGATCGCCTGCCGAGTCGAGTGGAAAGACGGCAAGATGAGCGAAGTGCCGAACTCGGAATTCGAGATGAAGGCCGACCTGGTCTTCCTGGCCATGGGTTTTGTTTCACCTGTACAACAAGTGCTGGAAGCGTTCGGCGTCGATACGGATGCGCGCGGCAATGTCAAGGCGACAACGGATGGCGCCGGCTGCTACCAGACCTCGGTGGCCAAAGTGTTTGCGGCCGGCGACATGCGCCGTGGCCAGTCGCTGGTGGTGTGGGCCATCCGCGAAGGGCGCCAGTGCGCGCGCGCCGTCGATGAGTTCCTGATGGGGGCATCGCTGCTGCCGCGCTAAAAAAAACGAGCAATTGTTCGTTTTTTGACAGGGCCACGGCGCGGATCGCGACGTGGCTTTTGTTATTTTTGCCTGTCAGGTCAACGGCCATGAACGCGGCTCGATGGGGGCGCTATGTGGCGGCCGAATTTCCACTACAATATCTGACTTTCGATTCATTAGTGTTGTATTCTTCCCCTGTCCCGGGCTGTAAGCAGGGGTGTCTCAGCAGAGGTTGGCGTTTCTGCACTACAATACGCCATTAAAATAGTGAGCTTCGTCGTGCCAAATCTTGTTGAGATCCGTGATTTACACTTTGCCTATGGAGAACGTTCGATTTTATCGGGCCTTCAAATGGATTTCCCACGTGGAAAAGTTGTGGCCGTCATGGGTGGCTCCGGCAGTGGCAAGACGACCGTACTGCGTCTGATCGGCGGGCAGTTGCGCCCCAGTTCCGGTTCCGTGAATGTGGACGGCCAGATCGTGCATACGCTGGGCACCGACGAGTTATACCAGCTGCGCCGCAAGATGGGCATGCTGTTCCAGCACGGCGCGCTGTTTACGGACTTGACGGCGTTCGAGAATGTGGCGTTCCCGCTGCGCGAACACACGGACTTGAATGAAGAGCTGATCCGCACTCTGGTGCTGATGAAGCTGCACGCCGTGGGACTGCGCAATGCGGCGCAATTGAAGCCGGCCGAGATCTCGGGCGGCATGGGCCGCCGCGTCGCGCTGGCGCGCGCCATCGCGCTCGACCCCGAACTGATCATGTACGACGAGCCGTTCGCCGGCCTGGACCCGATTTCCATGGGCGTGACGGCCAATTTGATCCGCAATCTGAACGATGCGCTGGGCTCCACGTCTATCCTGGTATCGCACGATGTGAAGGAGTGTTTCGCCATCGCTGATTACGTCTATTTTCTGTCATCGGGCAAGATCGTGGCGCACGGCACGCCGGCCGAGATGGCCGTGTCGACGCATCCGTACGTCAAGCAGTTCGTCAATGCCGAGGCCGATGGCCCCGTCCCGTTCCATTATCCGGGCAAGTCGCTGGCCGACGACCTGGGTCTGCAGGCGGGGGGCGGCCGATGATCGCGCGTTTCCTGGCGTCGATCGGAGCGTGGTTGCGTCGTTCGGTACAAGACCTCGGCTTTGCCGTGCGGTCGTTTTTCATCATCATCGCCTCGTCGGGCGGCCTGTGGCGCCGTCCGCGCCTGGTGATTGAGCAACTGTTTTTTATCGGTAACCGCTCGCTGGTGATTACCGCCGTCTCCGGTCTGTTCGTCGGCATGGTGCTGGGTTTGCAAGGCTATTACACCTTGACCACGTATGGCGCCGAGCAGTCGCTGGGCTTGCTGGTGGCGCTGTCCCTGACGCGCGAACTGGGCCCCGTCGTCACGGCGCTGCTGTTCGCCGGCCGCGCCGGCACGTCGCTGACGGCGGAAATCGGCCTGATGAAGGCGGGCGAGCAACTGTCGGCCATGGAAATGATGGCCGTGAACCCGATCCAGCGCGTGCTGGCGCCCCGTTTCTGGGCCGGCGTGATCGCCATGCCGATCCTGGGCGCCATCTTCACGGCCGTCGGCATCATCGGCAGCTACCTGGTCGGCGTGGTGCTGATCGGCGTCGATGAAGGTTCGTTCTGGTCGCAGATGCAAGGCGGCGTGGATGTCTGGAAAGAAGTGGGCAATGGCACCATCAAGAGCCTGGTGTTCGGCATCGCGGTGACCTTCATCGCGCTGTTCCAGGGTTACCAAGCACAGCCGACGCCGGAAGACGTGTCCGGCGCCACCACGCGCACGGTGGTCATTTCGTCGTTGATGGTGTGGTGGCTCGATTTCATGATGACGGCTTTGATGTTTAGCAAGTAATTGCCGATAGGCGACAAAATTATCGGCCTGGGCAGTGTTCTGCGCAGGTGGCGGCAAGTAAAAATTATTTAGGATTGTTTATGCAACGTAAATCTTTGGATGTCTGGGTCGGCTTGTTCGTCTTGCTCGGTGTGGCGGCATTGATGTTTCTGGCGCTCAAGGCCGGCAATATGAGCTCGCTGTCTTTCAGCAAGACGTATACCATTAGTGCGAAGTTCGACAATATTGGCGGCCTCAAGCCGCAGGCGCCCGTCAAGGGCGCTGGCGTAGTGGTGGGCCGGGTCTCTGAAATCGTCTTTGACGACAAGACCTACCAGGCGCTGGTGAAACTCGACATCGAAGATGGCTACAAATTTCCGAAAGATAGCTCGGCCAAGATTTTGACGGCCGGTTTGCTTGGTGAGCAATATATCGGCCTGGAAGCAGGCGGCGATCTGGCGAACCTGGCAGAGGGCGACAAGATCGCCCGTACTCAATCGGCCACAGTGCTGGAAGACCTGATCAATCAGTTCATCTACAGCAAGGCAGCGGAAGGAAAGGACAGCAAATGAGCGAGTCGACCAAACAATCCCAAGGCAGCCTGGCGCGTATCGGCCTGGCCCTGGCCATCGCCGCCAGCGTGAGCGCGTGCGCCACCGGCACCAATCCGCGCGACCCGCTGGAAGGGTATAACCGCGCCATGTTCAAGTTCAACGACACGGTCGACCAGGTCGCCCTGAAGCCGGTCGCCACGGCCTACAAGAAGGTCACGCCATCGTTCGTGCAAACGGGCGTGGGCAACTTCTTCGGCAACTTGTCCGATGTGTGGAGCGCCATGAACAACTTGCTGCAAGGCAAGGGCGAAGCGGGCTTGCAAGACGTCGTGCGCGTCAGCATGAACTCGACTTTCGGTATCTTCGGCCTGATCGACATCGCCTCGCAGGCCGGCATTCCCAAGCATAACGAAGACTTTGGCCAGACCCTGGGCTGGTATGGCGTCCAGTCCGGTCCGTACGTGATGCTGCCGCTGCTGGGCCCATCGACCGTGCGCGACACGGCGGCCCTGCCGCTCGATATCGCGGGCGACCCATGGCGCTACAAGGATCCGGCGTATGTGCGCAATATCGGCACGGTGACGCGCGTGGTTGACAAGCGCGCCGCGCTGCTCGACGCGACCAACCTGATGGAAGCGGCCGCGCTGGACCGTTATGAGTTCATCCGCGACGGCTTCCTGCAGGCGCGCGAAAGCAAGGTGTTCGATGGCGATACGGACCGCCGCGACCGCAAAGTGCCAAAAAACGACACCAGCGATTACGAGCCGGAGTACGAGGCAAAACCGCAGCCTGCCAATGACGCGCCTGCGGCCACGGCCGCCGCCGATGTGGCGCCAGCGGACCTCGTAACATCTGGTAGCAATACCGTTGCTTCCCAGGCCAGGCCGCAGGAGTAAACTGGACGCAAGAACACCACGGCTGCGATCAACGCCAGCCGGTGCATAGCAACACCATGAAAGGTAAAACCATGAAATTGATGAAACAACTGCTGGCGATGGCCACCATCGCCTTTGCCACCGCCGCCCAGGCCGCCCCCGCTGTCGAAGCGCCGGACGTCCTCGTCAAACGCATCAGCCAGGACGTGATCGACACGGCCAAGGCCGACAAGGCCATCCAGGCTGGCGATATCAAGCGCGTCACCGAATTGGTGGAAAGCAAGATCCTGCCGTACGTGGATTTCCAGCGCATGACGTCGCTGGCCGCCGGCCGCCACTGGCGCGATGCCACGCCCGACCAGCAAAAGCAGCTGGCCGCGGAATTCCGCACCTTGCTGATCTACACGTACTCGGGCGCCCTGTCGCAGATCAAGAACGAAACCGTGGAATTCAAGCCGCTGCGCGCCGACCCGGCCGACACGGAAGTGGAAGTGCGTTCGCAAGTGAACGTGGCGCGCGGCGAACCCGTGCCCCTGAACTACCGCGTGGCGAAAACCCCGTCCGGCTGGAAGATCTATGACATCAACGTGCTGGGCGCATGGCTGGTGGAAACGTACAAAAGCAGCTTTGCCAGCGAGATCAGCAAGGGCGGCATCGATGGCCTGATCAAGACCTTGCAGGCAAAAAACAAGGCCCTGGCCAGCCGTCCCGCTGCCAAAGCCAAATAATCGGCTATCATATAGCTCCTGACCCAGCTCCAGACCAGCGCAGCCCGACGCCATGCCCGACTCTCTCGACACCTTGCAGTCCCTGACTTCCCTGACCGTGCACAATGCCACTTCGGCATTGGAGCAGGGTCTGGACGCCATCCGCTCGGGTCAGACGAAGTTTGACTTGCGTAACGTCAAGGCTGTCGATTCGGCCGCCGTTTCCGTCATGCTGACGTGGCAGCGCGCCGCGCAGGATGCCGGCGCCGTGCTGGAGCTGAAAAACCTGCCGAACAACCTGAAAAACCTCACCAAGCTGTATGGCGTCTGCTCGCTCGTCTCGAGCACGTTGACGGCTGACGACTGCGCCAGCGCCGGCGGCCACGCCGAACGCAGCCCGTCCGACCTGCATCATCATTGATCCTGTCCCACTCCCCGCATCAGCAGTAGCTTTCAAGCCGGCAGGCCAGCAGCGCCGCCGGATTGATCTCCAAGTGTTCCACGAATTTTCCAACTATAATTGACTGTTGCGCCGTCCTCGCCTGAAGGTGGCGCCCTGCACCGGCCTGCCGGCCTCGATGTCTCCGGCAACTGGCGCATCACACCAGACGCATTACACTTGAAACAAGCACATGACCGCAATTCAAATAACGAATGTAGAAAAGAGCTATAAATCGCTCAAGGCGCTGGGCGGCGTGTCGCTGGCCATCGAAGAAGGCGAGTTTTTCGGCCTGCTCGGTCCCAATGGTGCCGGCAAGACCACCCTCATTTCCATCATCGCCGGCCTGATACGCCCCGACGCGGGCACCGTCAAGATCCATGGCCACGACGTGGTCAAGGACTTCCGCAACGCGCGCCGCAACCTGGGCGTGGTGCCGCAGGAACTGGTGTTCGACCCGTTTTTCACCGTGCGCGAAACCCTGCGCCTGCAGTCCGGCTATTTCGGCCTGCCGAACAACGACAAGTGGATCGACGAGGTCATGGAAAACCTTGACCTCACCGGCAAGGCCGACACCAACATGCGCGCGCTGTCCGGCGGCATGAAGCGCCGCGTGCTCGTGGCACAGGCGCTGGTGCACAAGCCGCCCGTCATCGTGCTCGATGAGCCGACGGCCGGCGTCGACGTGGAACTGCGCCAGACCCTGTGGAAGTTCATCTCGCGCCTGAACCGCGAAGGCGGCCACACGGTCGTCTTGACCACCCACTACCTGGAAGAGGCGCAAGCCATGTGCCAGCGCGTGGCCATGCTGAAGACGGGCAAGGTGGTGGCGCTCGACACCATGTCGGCCCTGATCCGCCGCATCGCCGGCTCGCAGCTGCAGCTGCACCTCAAAAACGGCAGCCTGCCGGACGACCTGCGGCACCTGGTGCTGCATGCGGAAGAACAGCAGGCGCCGAACAAGTTCAGCCTGCGCGTCAACGAATACAGCGAAGTCGAAAAAATCCTCGCCCGCCTGCGCGAAGCGGGTGCCGAGATCGATGAAATGCAATTGCAACAAGCCGACCTGGAAGATATCTTCTTGCAGATCATGGATAAAGGTACCGTATGATTTCGACAGGATTTCGCACCCTCGTCTACAAAGAGACGCTGCGCTTCTGGAAAGTGGCGACGCAAACCGTGGCCGCGCCCGTGCTCACGTCGATGCTGTACCTGCTGGTGTTCGGCCATGTGCTCGACGGCCGCGTCGAGCCGAGTCCCGGCGTCAGCTACACGGCCTTTCTGATTCCCGGCCTGGTGATGATGAGCGTGCTGCAAAACGCGTTCGCCAATTCCTCGTCCTCGCTGATCCAGTCCAAGATCACGGGCAACCTGGTGTTCGTGCTGCTCACTCCCCTGTCGCACTGGGAAATCTTCTCGGCGTATGTACTCGCTTCCGTCGCGCGCGGCCTGGCCGTGGGCTTTGGCGTGTTCGCCATCACCTGCTGGTTCGCCGACCTGTCGTTCGTCGCGCCGCTGTGGATCGTCGTCTTCGCCTTCCTCGGCGCCGCCATGCTGGGCACCATGGGCCTGATCGCCGGCATCTGGGCCGAGAAATTCGACCAGCTGGCCGCCTTCCAGAACTTCCTGATCATGCCGGCCACGTTCCTGTCGGGCGTGTTCTATTCGATCCACTCGCTGCCCGCCTTCTGGCAGACGGTATCGCATTTGAACCCCTTCTTCTACATGATCGACGGCTTCCGCTACGGCTTCTTCGGCGTGTCCGACGTCAGCCCGTGGCTCAGTCTTTCCATCGTCGCCGGCTTCCTCGTGATCCTGGCGCTGGCATCGATCCGCCTGCTGAAAAGCGGCTACCGACTGCGACACTAATTGCGCCGTTGATTGCGGCATATCACATCACTACATTATTCAATATCAAGGACTTATCGTGACCACCACTCCAGAACTGATCCACGGCTATCTGTCGGCCGGCCTCGAATGCACGCACCTCGAAGTGGAGGGCGATGGCCAGCACTTCCAGGCCGTGATCGTCTCGCCCGCATTTGCCGGCAAGCGCCTGATCCAGCGCCACCAGATCGTCTACGCGGCGCTGGGCGACCGCATGCGCGAGGAAATCCACGCGCTGTCGATGAAAACCCTGACACCTGAAGAATTCCAAGGATAAGCACATGGACAAGCTCCTCATCAACGGCGGCAACCGCCTGAACGGCGACATCGCCATCTCCGGCGCGAAAAACGCCGCCCTGCCCATCCTGTGCGCGGGTCTCCTGACCGCCGGCGACCTGGACCTGACCAACGTGCCGCATCTGCACGACGTGGCCACCATGCTGAAACTGCTGGGCCAGACGGGCTTGAAAGTACGGCAGGACGGCGACCGCGTGGTGCTCAACGGCAGCGCCATCGACACCCTGGAAGCGCCGTATGAACTGGTGAAAACCATGCGCGCCTCGATCCTCGTGCTCGGCCCCATGCTGGCGCGCTTCGGCGAAGCCAAGGTCTCGCTGCCGGGCGGCTGCGCCATCGGTTCGCGCCCCGTCGACCAGCACATCAAGGGGCTGGAGGCGCTGGGCGCCGAGATCCGCATCGAGGCGGGCTACATCTACGCCAAGTGCGCCAAGCTCAAAGGCGCGCGCATCGTCACCGACATGATCACCGTCACCGGCACCGAGAATTTGCTGATGGCCGCGACCCTGGCCGAAGGCGAGACCATCCTGGAAAACGCCGCCTGCGAACCGGAAGTGACCGACCTGGCCCACCTGCTGGTGGCCATGGGCGCGAAGATCGACGGCATCGGCACCAGCCGCCTGGTGATCCAGGGCGTGGACGCGCTGCACGGCGCCTCGCACGCGGTGATCGCCGACCGTATCGAAACGGGCACCTTCCTGTGCGCCGTGGCGGCCACCGGCGGCGATATCACCCTGCGCAACGTGCGCACCGATATCCTCGACTCTGCGCTCGACAAGCTGCGCGCCATGGGCCTGACGATGACCTTCGGCGCCGACTGGATCCGCGCCGAGATGTCGGCCCGCCCGAACCCCGTCAGCTTCCGCACGACGGAATACCCGGGCTTCCCGACCGACATGCAGGCGCAGTTCATGGCCGTGAACACGATCGCCAATGGCGCCAGCCGCGTCACCGAAACGATCTTCGAGAACCGCTTCATGCACGTGCAGGAAATGAACCGCCTGGGCGCCGACATCACCATCGAAGGCAACACGGCCATCATCGCCGGCGTCAAGCAGTTGCGCGGCGCGCCCGTGATGGCGACCGACCTGCGCGCGTCGGCGTCGCTGGTGATCGCGGCCCTGGCCGCCGATGGCGAAACGCTGATCGACCGCATCTATCACCTCGACCGCGGTTACGACCGCATGGAAGTGAAGCTGTCGGCCGTCGGCGCGAATATCGTACGCATCAAATAACAAGGAACGAGCATGAACGGATCGAACAACGGTGACAGCTCCCAGCTGATCCTGGCGCTGTCGAAAGGCCGCATTTTTGAGGACACCATGCCGCTGCTGGAAGCGGCCGGCATCAAGGTGCTGGAAAACCCGGAGACCTCGCGCAAGCTGATTTTGGCCACCAACGATCCGAACGTGCGCGTCATCATCGTGCGCGCCAGCGACGTGCCGACCTACGTGCAGTACGGCGCGGCCGACTTCGGCGTGGCGGGCAAGGATGTCTTGCTCGAACACGGCGGCGAAGGCCTGTACCAGCCGATTGACCTGAATATCGCCGCCTGCCGCATGTCGGTGGCGGTGCAGGCCGGTTTTGACTACGAAAAGGCCGTGCACCAGGGCGCGCGATTGCGCGTGGCCACCAAGTTCGTGCACACGGCGCGCGAACACTTCGCCGCCAAGGGCGTGCACGTCGACCTGATCAAGTTGTATGGCTCGATGGAGCTGGCGCCCCTGGTCGGCCTGTCCGACGCCATCGTCGACCTGGTCAGCACGGGCAGCACCCTGCGCGCGAACAACCTCGTCGAAGTCGAGCACATCATGGAAATTTCGTCGCGCCTGGTGGTCAACCAGGCCGCGCTCAAGCTCAAGCGCGAGCGCTTGCAGCCGATTATCGAGGCGTTTGAACGCGCCTCGCAAGCCTAGACTTATTCAGTAGCAGAAAGCCGATTATGCCGATACAGATACGCAAGCTCGATTCAAGCCAGGATGGTTTCCAACAATCGCTCGACACCTTGCTGGCGTTCGAGGCGGGTACCGATGCAGCGATTGAAACGTCGGTCGCAAAAATCCTGGCCGACGTGAAAACGCGCGGCGACGCCGCCGTACTGGAATACACGAACCGTTTCGACCGCATCCCGCATGGCGGCGCGGCGGAAATGGCGGCCTTCGATATTTCGCAAGCCGAATTGCAGGCGGCCCTGAACGGCTTGCCGTCGGCGCAGCGCGAAGCGCTGCAGATCGCCGCCCAGCGCATCCGCGCCTTCCACGAACGCCAGCGCGAAGAATTGCGCGGCTTTACCTACACCGAGCCCGATGGCACGGTGCTGGGGCAGAAGATCACGCCGCTGGACCGGGTCGGCATCTACGTCCCGGGCGGCAAGGCCGCGTATCCGTCGTCCGTGCTGATGAACGCCATTCCCGCGCACGTGGCGGGCGTGGGCGAAATCATCATGGTGGTGCCGACGCCCGATGGCGTGAAAAACCAGATGGTGCTGGCCGCCGCCGCGATCGCCGGCGTGACGCGCGTGATCACGATCGGCGGTGCGCAAGCCGTCGGCGCACTGGCGTATGGAACACAGAGCATCACCGCCGTCGATAAAATCGTCGGCCCCGGCAACGCCTACGTGGCCGCCGCCAAGCGCCGCGTGTTCGGCATCGTCGGCATCGACATGATCGCCGGGCCTTCCGAAATCCTCGTGTTGTGCGATGGCACGACGGACCCGGACTGGGTCGCGATGGACCTGTTTTCCCAGGCCGAGCACGACGAACTGGCGCAAGCGATTCTGCTGTGCCCGGACGCCGCTTACATCGCGAAAGTCGAAGAGAGCATCGCCAAGCTGCTGCCGACGATGCCGCGCCAGGCCACCATCAGCACCTCGCTGGCGGACCGCGGCGCGCTGATCAAGGTGCGCAGCATGGAAGAGGCGTGCGAGATCGCCAATGCCATCGCCGCGGAACACCTGGAAATCTCGGCGGAAAACCCGCAGCAGTGGGCCGAGCAGATCCGCCACGCGGGCGCCATGTTCCTCGGTCGCTTTTCGTCCGAATCGCTGGGCGACTATTGCTGCGGTCCCAATCACGTGCTGCCGACGTCGCGCACGGCGCGCTTTTCGTCGCCGCTGGGCGTGTACGACTTCCAGAAGCGCTCGTCCATCATTCACGTCAGTGAAGCGGGCGCGCAAACCCTGGGCCGTGTCGCCGCCACCCTGGCGTACGGTGAAGGCTTGCAGGCGCACGCGCGCAGCGCCGAACTGCGCCTGAAGCCGCAGCCATGACGAAGTTGGCGGAGCAGCCGGACTGGGTCAACCGGGTCTATTGCGAAGATGCGCTGGCGGGGCTGGCGCGCATTCCCGATGGCTCGGTGGACCTGATCCTGACGGATCCGCCGTACAACCTGGGCAAGGATTACGGCAATGCCTCGGACCAGCAGTCGGTGGCCGACTACCTGCGCTGGACGGAACAGTGGATCGATGCGGCGCTGCCCAAGCTGAAAGCCAACGGCAGCCTGTATATCTTCCTCACCTGGCGCTATTCGCCGGAGATCTTCGTCATGCTGAAGCAGCGCATGGCGATGATGAATGAAATCATCTGGGACCGCCGCGTGCCGTCCATGGGCGGCAGCGTGCGCAGCTTTTCATCGGTGCACGACACCATCGGCTTCTTCGTCAAGCGCAAGGATTACTACTTCGACCTTGACGCGGTGCGCATCGCCTACGACGCGGCCACCAAGAAAGCCCGTTCGCGCTCGATCTTCATCGGCGCGAAATGGCTGGAAGTGGGCTACAACCCGAAAGACTTGTGGAGCGTGTCGCGCCTGCACAAGGAACACCCGGAACGGGCCGACCACCCGACGCAAAAGCCGCTCGAAATCATCGAGCGCATGGTCAAGGCGTCGTGCCCGCCCGGCGGCGTGGTGCTCGACCTGTTCATGGGCAGCGGTACGACGGCCCTGGCGGCGAAGCGCTGCGGGCGCGATTTCGTCGGCTTTGAATTGAATCCCGACTACTGCGCCATCATCGAACAGCGCCTGGCGGCGCTGACGCAGGAGCTGGCAGCACCGCCCGCGACCAAGCCCGCCAAGGCGGCAGCGAAGAAACCGGCGGCGGCCAAAAAGCCGGCCGCCGTGAAGAAACCGCCCGCCGTGAAAAAAGCGCCGGCCCGCAAGGCGCGCAGCGCTGCCGTGCCGGAAGACGTCGTCATTTAGTCTCCACTAATTTCATCAGGAGTGTTTGCAGCATGTCTTTCCTCGATCAGTTAATCAGCAACACCGTGCGCGCCGATGTGCGGGCCGTCAAAAGCTACCAGGTCGCCGATGCCAGCGGTTACATCAAACTCGATGCGATGGAAAACCCGTATCCGCTGCCGCCGCATCTGCGCGAGGAACTGGGCGCGCGCCTGGCCAGCGTGGTATTGAACCGCTATCCGCCGTCGTATGCCAGCCTGCAAGCGGCTATCTGCGCCAAGCTCGGCGTGCCCGCCGGCTACGACGTCATGCTGGGCAACGGCTCCGATGAACTGATTTCCATCCTGGCCACGGCGTGCGCGCATCAGGAGCCGGGCAAGCGCGCCGTGCTGCTCGCGCCCGTTCCCGCCTTCGTCATGTATGCACGCTCGGCGCAGTTTGCCGGCATGGATTTCGTCGGCGTGCCTTTGCAGGCCGATTTCAGCCTGGACATGCCGGCCATGCTGGCAGCGATCGAAGAACACCGCCCGGCGCTGGTCTTCCTCGCCTATCCGAACAACCCGACGGGCAACCTGTTTGCCAGCGCCGACATCGAGCGCATCCTGGCCGCATTGGGTGACACGGGCATCGCCATCGTCGACGAAGCGTATGAACCGTTCGCGCAGCACAGCTTCATGGGCCGTTTGCCCGAGTTCGAGAACCTGGTGGTGATGCGCACCGTGTCGAAACTGGGCCTGGCCGGCATCCGCCTCGGCTACATGTCGGCCGCGCCGGCCCTGCTGGCGCAATTCGAGAAAGTGCGCCCGCCGTACAATGTGAACGTGCTGACGCAGGCGGCGGCTGAATTCGCGCTCGATCACCTCGACGTGTTGAATGCCCAGGCGGCCCTGCTCAACAGCGCGCGCGACGACCTGGCGCTGCGCCTGGCGCAGCTGCCCGGCGTGACGGTATTTCCCTCGAAGGCAAATTTTCTTCTGATTCGTGTGGCTGATTCCGACGATGTTTGCGCAAAACTGCTTGCCCGCCGGGTTTTAATTAAAAATATGAGTAAAATGCATGCTGCGTTGGCCAATTGCCTGCGCATCAGCGTCAGCACCCCGGAAGAAAATTCCCTTTTTTACGATGCCTTCAAGGCATCCCTCGTTTAGCCTACCGCCAGAGCCTCCCATGAACCGCACCGCAGAAATCACGCGCAACACCAATGAGACGCAAGTTCGCGTCGCCCTCAACCTCGATGGCACAGGCCAGCAAAAGCTGAACACTGGCGTGCCCTTCCTCGACCATATGCTGGATCAGATCGCCCGCCACGGCTTGATCGACCTCGATATCGAAGCGACGGGCGACGTGCATATCGACAACCACCATACGGTGGAAGACGTGGGCATCACCCTGGGCATGGCCGTGGCCAAGGCCATCGGCGACAAGAAGGGCATCCGCCGCTACGGCCATGCGTACGTGCCGCTGGACGAGGCGCTGTCGCGCGTGGTGCTCGATTTTTCGGGCCGCCCGGGCATCGAATACCACATCCCGTTTACGCGCGCCATGATCGCCGGCTTCGATGTCGACCTGACCTTGGAATTTTTCCGCGGCTTCGTCAACCATGCGGGCGTGACCTTGCATATCGACAACCTGCGCGGTACGAATGCCCACCATCAATGCGAAACCGTGTTCAAGGCCTTTGGCCGCGCGCTGCGCATGGCTGCCGAGCTCGATGAGCGCGCGGCCGGCATCATTCCATCGACCAAGGGCAGCCTGTAAGCGCCCGCGAACCACTGTAGATTCCGAGATCAAACATGAATAAAATTGTGGTGGTGGATTACGGCATGGGCAATTTGCGCTCGGTGGCGCAAGCGCTGCGCGCCGTGGCGCCGGAAGCCGACGTGCGCATTTCCGGGTTGGCGCAAGACATCGACAGCGCCGACCGCATCGTCTTGCCGGGCCAGGGCGCCATGCCCGACTGCATGCGCAGCCTGCGCGAATCGGGCGTGCTCGAAGCGCTGCTGCGCGCCGCCGACAGCAAGCCCGTGCTGGGCGTGTGTATCGGCGAGCAAATGCTGTTCGACGGCAGCGAAGAGGGCGACGCGGCCGGTCTGGGCTTGCTGCCCGGCAAAGTCGTGCGCTTCCAGCTCGACGGCCAGGTGCAGGAAGACGGCTCGCGCTTCAAGGTGCCGCAAATGGGCTGGAACCAAGTGCGGCAAACGGCGTCCCATGTCATGTGGGATGGTATCGCCGACAACGCCTATTTTTACTTTGTGCACAGCTATTTTGCTCAACCTCAAGAGGCGTTGCACACGGTGGGCGAGACTGTCTACGGTGCGCCGTTCGCTTGCGCCGTCGCCCGTGATAATATTTTCGCCACACAGTTCCACCCTGAAAAAAGTGCTGCCGCTGGCTTGCAGCTGTACAAGAACTTCGTTCACTGGCAACCTTAACGTTAGCTCTCCGGCTTTTTTTCCGCCTATCACTCACTTTTAAATCACACTGACCATGCTGCTCATTCCCGCCATCGACCTGAAAGACGGTCACTGCGTACGCCTGAAACAAGGCGATATGGAACTTGCCACCGTATTTTCCGAAGACCCGGCCGACATGGCCCGCCATTGGCTGATGCAAGGCGCGCGCCGGCTGCACCTGGTCGACCTGAACGGCGCTTTTGCCGGCAAGCCGAAGAACGAGGGCGCCGTCAAGGCCATCCTGAAGGCCGTGCAGGATTTCGCCGTGGAAAACGACATCGAGGAAATCCCCGTGCAGCTGGGCGGCGGTATCCGCGACCTCGACACCATCGAGCGCTACCTTGACGCCGGCATCACCTACATCATCATCGGCACGGCGGCCGTGAAAAGCCCCGGCTTCCTGCACGATGCCTGCAGCGCTTTCCCCGGCCACATCATCGTCGGTCTCGATGCCAAGGATGGTAAAGTGGCAACGGATGGCTGGAGCAAGATGTCGGGCCACGAAGTGATCGATCTGGCGAAAAAATTCGAAGCCTACGGCGTCGAATCGATCATCTACACAGACATCGGCCGCGACGGCATGATGGGCGGCATCAATATCGACGCCACCGTCAAGCTGGCGCAAGCCGTCAAGATCCCCGTCATCGCTTCGGGCGGCCTGCACAATATCGGCGACGTGGAAGCGCTGTGCGCGGTACAGGCCGAAGGCATCGAAGGCGTGATCTGCGGCCGTTCCATCTATGAAGGCACGATCGACCTGGCGCAGGCGCAAGAACGCGCCGACGACCTGACCGACGCCGCCGTTTAAGCCTGCCCGGCCGGGAGCGTGCATGCGCACGCCCTGGCCTGGCGACAATCTGGATACCATCATGCTTGCAAAACGTATCATCCCCTGCCTCGACGTGACCAATGGCCGTGTCGTCAAAGGCGTCAATTTCACGGAATTGCGCGACGCCGGCGACCCGGTGGAAATCGCCCGCCGCTATGACGAGCAGGGCGCCGATGAAATCACTTTCCTCGACATTACCGCGTCCAGCGACAACCGCGGCCTGATCTTCGACATCATCGAAGCCGTGGCGTCGCAAGTGTTCATTCCGCTGACGGTGGGCGGCGGCGTGCGCGTGGTGGAAGACGTGCGCCGGCTGCTCAACGCGGGCGCCGACAAGGTCAGCATCAACACCTCGGCCGTGACGAATCCCCAGCTCGTGTACGAGGCGTCGCAGAAGCACGGCTCGCAGTGCATCGTCGTCGCCATCGACGCCAAGCAGGTGTCACCCGGCAAGTGGGAAGTGTTTACCCATGGCGGACGCACCGCCACGGGCCTGGACGCGTTCGAATGGGCGCGTAAAATGGAAAGCCTGGGCGCCGGCGAAATCTTGCTTACCAGCATGGACCGCGACGGCACCAAGGTCGGCTTCGACCTGGGCCTGACGCGCGGCGTGTCCGACGCCGTCGGCATTCCTGTCATCGCCTCGGGCGGTGTGGGCGGCTTGCAGGACCTGGTCGATGGCATCAAGGTGGGCCGCGCGGACGCCGTGCTGGCCGCCAGCATCTTCCACTATGGCCAGCACACGGTGCAGGAAGCCAAGCGTTTCATGGCGCAGCAGGGCATCCCCATGCGTCTCGCGTAAAATCAGCAGGATAGAAGAACATGCAAAACGGAACCATCGTAGCAAGCAATGCCAAGTGGCTGAAAAAGGTCAAATGGGACGAGCACGGCCTCGTGCCCGTGATCGCGCAGGAAGCGGGCAGCAACGACGTGCTGATGTTCGCCTGGATGAACCGGGATGCGCTGGCGCGCACGGTGGAGCTGGGCGAAGCCGTGTACTGGAGCCGTTCGCGCAAGAAACTGTGGCACAAGGGTGAAGAGTCGGGCCACACGCAAAAGGTGCTGGAAATCCGCCTCGATTGCGATGAAGACGTGGTCTTGCTGAAAATCGAGCAGGCGGGCGGCATCGCCTGCCATACGGGCCGCCATTCGTGCTTCTTCCAGAAATTCGAAGGCGACGAAAAAACGGGCGAATGGCAAGTCACCGACCCCGTCCTGAAAGACCCTGTGACGATTTACGCGGAAAGCAAGAGCAAATGAGCGAAACCCTGAAGCGCCTGGCCGCCGTGATCGAATCGCGCAAGCTGGCCAATGGCGGCGACCCCGCCACGTCGTATGTCGCGCGCCTGTTTGCCAAGGGCGATGACGCGATTTTGAAAAAAATCGGCGAAGAGGCCACGGAAACCGTGATGGCCGCCAAGGATGCGCGCCGCGACAACGATCCGTCGAAGGTGCTGTACGAATGCGCCGACCTGTGGTTCCACTCGCTGGTGATGCTGGCGCAGTTCGACCTGACGCCGCAGCAGGTGCTCGACGAGTTGGCACGCCGCGAAGGCCTGTCCGGTCTCGAAGAAAAGGCGGCACGCAAGGATGAGCTGCGCGACGCCGGCGAAACAGACAAACACTGACCTACTGGAGCATGCGTGGATAACTGTATTTTCTGCAAGATTGCCGCAAAACAAATTCCCTCGAGCATCGTGTATGAAGACGAGGACTTGCTGGCCTTCAAGGACATCAACCCGGCCGCCCCCATGCACCTGCTGCTGATCCCGAAGCGCCACGTGGCCAGCCTGTCCGACTGCGACGACAGCCATACGGACATGCTGGGCAAGCTGCTGCGCCTGGCGCCGAAACTTGCTGCCGAGTTCGGTTGCGCCGTCACGTATGACGCCGATGGCGCGCCTGTCGGCGGCTTCAAGACCATGATCAACAGCGGCCCGAACGGCGGGCAAGAGGTGTATCACCTGCACATGCATGTGTACGGCGGTCCCCGTCCCTGGCGCGGTCAACACTGATTTCGCTGCGCGCCGGGTTCACGTGTATACTACCGGCATTGGTTGACGCTATTCGGGCACCGTCCCGCAAGGAGAATGTGATGGGTTCATTGAGTATTTGGCACTGGGTGATCGTTCTGGTCATTGTGATGCTGGTCTTCGGCACCAAGAAACTGGGCAATATCGGCGGTGATATCGGCAAGGCCGTCAAAGGCTTCAAGGATGGCGTCAAGGGCGAAGATGACGCCCCGGCAGCCAATACCCCTCCTGCTGCGCCATCGCAAGTGGCCGACAAAAGCACCATCGACGTCGAGACGAAAGAGAAAAGCAAGTCCTGATAGCGTGGCGGGGCGCTTGCCTCGTCCGGTAACGGCCCTTGTCCGCTTATGATCGATCTCGGTCTCTCTAAAATCGCCATCATCGGCGTGGTTGCGTTGATAGTCATCGGCCCTGAAAAGTTGCCGAGAGTGGCGCGCATGGCCGGTACCCTGTATGGCCGCGCGCAACGCTACCTGAACCAGGTGAAATCCGAAGTCTCGCGCGAAATTGAAATGGAAGAGCTGAAAAGCCTGCAGAAGGAAGTGCAGGATGCGGCCCATTCCGTCAAGCAAAGCGTGGAGAAATCCATGCATGGCGTGGAAAACTCGATCTCGGGCAACCTGGCCGAGGTGGAAAACGCCTGGCGCGGCGATGCCAGTGCGTATGACGGGCATCACGATGCCCATGAAGCCATGCTGCGCGCCACCAATGAAGACCTGGCTCGCAAGGCGCGCGAATTCCGCCGCAAGAAGCTGGTGCGCAATTCCGCCATCCCTGGCTGGTACAAGCAGCGCCATGGCGGCAAGCTGCACGTGCAGTCGGCGGCCGCCCGCGTGGCGCGCTTCCGTCCGCGCACCAGTTCCTCCTCCTCCTTTTACTCATGAGTAGCAAATCCCCGGTGGAAGAAACTTTTATCTCGCATCTGGTCGAGCTGCGCAACCGCCTGGTCAAGGCGTCGATCGGCATCGCCGTCGTCTGCGCCGTGCTGTTCTATTGGCCCGGCCCCTCGCAGATCTACGATTTTATCGCGGCGCCGATGATCGCCTCGCTGCCGGCCGGCTCGAAAATGATCGCCACCGGCGTCATTTCACCGTTCCTGGTGCCGATGAAAGTGACCCTGGTGATCGCCTTCATCGTCGCCTTGCCCTGGGTGCTGTACCAGATGTGGGCATTTATCGCCCCCGGCCTGTACACGCATGAAAAGCGCCTGATCGCGCCGCTGGTCATCTCGTCTTCTCTGCTGTTCATGTCTGGCGTGGCCTTCTGCTATTTCTTTGTGTTTGGCCGCGTCTTCCACTTCATCAGCGACTTTTCGCCATCGTCGATCGCCGTCACGCCCGATATCGAAAACTACCTCGATTTCGTCATGTCGATGTGCCTGGCCTTTGGCGCCACGTTCGAAGTGCCCGTGGTGGTGGTGATCCTCGTGCGCATGGGCATTGTTTCTATTGCGAAACTCAAGGAAGTGCGTCCCTACATCATCGTCGGCGCCTTCGTGATTGCCGCCATCGTCACGCCGCCGGACGTGGTCAGCCAGTTCTCGCTGGCCATCCCGATGTGTCTGCTGTTCGAGCTGGGCCTGCTGGTAGCGCCCATCTTCGTCAAGGCCACGCAAGCGCCGGAAGAAGTGTCCTAGACGATTGACGACACGTACAAGCAAAAGCCGCTGACCTCCTTCGGGAGCAGCGGCTTTTTTATCGTCCGGAAAGTTGGTGGGTGCTTACTGCAGCATCAGTTTGCTGAGGATGCCCAGATTGAGCAGGATCAGTGTGCTCATCATCCAGTACACGTGTTTCATGTCCGCGCCATGGCGCAAGTCCAGGCGTTCCAGGCGGGCGTCGAATTTGTGTTCCAAGGCGTCTAATTTAGTATCGAATTTGTGCTCCAGCGCATCGATCCTCGTATCGAGTTTCAGGTCCAGTGCATCGATCCGGGTATCGAGTCTGAGCTCCAGCGCATCGATCTTCAACTCCAGCGCGCCCACCTTGGTATCGACGTTGTGCGACACCAGCTTGATTTCTCCCAGCAGATTGCGCTCGAGCGCCGCCAGTTCGCCATGCACGACGACAGCCGAGCCCAGTACGTCGCCCAAGGCCGTCGCATGGGCTTCCGCCTGCTGCGTGGGCACGCCGGCCGAGGCGAGGCGTTTGGCGTAATCGAGGGTGTCGAACTGGATGGGCATATGCATGGACGCTCCTGTATCCAGCCTAGCAGGAAAATCGGCAATTGCCAGTGAGGAGTGCGGTGGCGCCTGCCTTCCCGTCAGCGTAATGGACAGGCACGCCGGCGGTTTGCGGTGGCGCAAACGCATGCAAAAAGGGCGCCGCGGCGCCCTTTGCAAGGAGAGGATGCGTACGAGTTAATTCATCAGTTCCTTGATGACTTTCACGGGCGCGCTGCCGTAGCTGAGGAATTGCTCGTGGAAATCCTTCAGCACGAACTTGCTGCCCAGCGCTTGCTTGCGCTGTTCGCGCAAGTCCATGATTTCGCTGTAGCCGCTGAAATAGCTGGTCAGCTGCACCGAGCTCAGCTGCACACGGCGCCATTTTTCCTTCGCTTCACGCTGGGTCTGGAAGGCCTGGCGCGTCAGCAGGTCGAGCGCTTGCGCTTCCGTCATGCCCAGCACGTGCACGCTGTAATCGAGGATGGTGTTGGTGACGCTGCGCAAGTTCCACTTCGAATACATCAGCCACATTTCCGGCGCGTTGTTGCCATAGCCCGATTCGAGCATCATGCGCTCGCCATACACGGCCCAGCCTTCGATCATGGCGCCGTTGCCGAAGATCGACTTGACCAGGGACGGCGACTTGTTGGCATACACGAGCTGCGTGTAATGGCCGGGGATGGCTTCGTGGATGTTCAGGATCTGCAAGATCCAGTGGTTGTATTCGCGCAAGCTGCTTTCCGCCTGTTCCGGCGTTTCGCCATCGAGCGGCGTCACGTTGTAATAGGTGCGGTCTTGCGGGCGGTACGGGCCGGGCGCCTCGATGCTGGCGCCGGCCACGCCGCGCTGGTAAGCGGGCGTTTCACGCACGACGAGGGGCTTTTTCGGGTCCATCGTCAGCAGGTTGTGGCTGGCCACCCATTCCTGCAGCTCGGGAATCTGACGGCGGATTTCCGGTACGAAATCGGCGGCTGCCACGTGGTTGCTCGACAGCTTGTCGATCACCATGCCGATCTTCGCCGTGCGGTCCGCCGGCTTGGCCGTGTTGCCCATGGTTTTCACCCACAGCTCATCGGACAGGCTCTCCATGTGTTCGAGCAGCTTTTCGCGCGCGGCCAGGGCTTTCTGGTACATCTGCTCGGCGCTCACGCTGGCCTGGATATCGTAGGCAAATTTCTGTTCGTACAAATCCTTGCCGATGCGGAAGGAGCGCGCATTGCCGTTCTGCGCCAGCGCCGCATCCTGTTCCGTCAGCCAGGCCGCGTAGCCTTGCACGGCCGTGCGGGCCGCAGCGATGCGCGCGTTGTACAGCTGTTTTTCCGCCGGCGTCAGGATGGAACCCTGTGCCGTCTTGTTCAAGTCGTCAAGCACGCTGAGCACGCCTGCGCTCTGTGCGATGGCCAGCTGCGTGTGTTCGCGCGTGGGGTTGACGATGCTGGCGCGCGCGGCCGCATAGTATTGCGGCACGGTGGCTATGCGCTTGAGCAAGGTGCGCAGGCGCTGCGGCTGGGCCGCGTATTCCGTGTTCAGGATGAAGTCGATGGAACCGGCCACGTTGTACTGGGCGGGATTCCATTCGAATTCGCGGAAGGTGGTCAGATACCAGCGGTCCGATTGCAGTTTATTCGTCAGCAAGGCCAGGTCGGTACGTTGCTTGTCCGACATTTTGCCGGCATTGAGCTTGCCGAACTTGCCCAGCCATTCTTCGATGAAGGCCAGTTGCTTCTGGCGGCTGGCCGCGTCGGGAATGCTCAGGTTGGCGGCGCCATCGTACTTGCCGACGGAAATCGCGCTTTCCGGGTCCAGGCGCCACAGGGCCGTGAGGAACTGGCCGCTCAGGTTATTCATGGAGCGGTCGCTGCTGTTCTCGCTGGCGACGGCCGCGACCGTGGCTGCCGTTGCCGCCGTGACGACGGCCGCTTTCTTGGCGACGGTTTTCTTCTTGCTGCTGCTGGTGCTGGCCTTGCCGTTTTTCTGCGGCTTCTTCGCGGCGCTGGCCGGTGTCAGGGTAAAGGCCATCATCAATGCGGCGAGCGCAACTTTATTTTTTATCAGCATAGTTTATCTCTTGAATATTTTGTCGTTTGCCCTCATCAGAAAATAATAAACTGATAATATAAGTAACAAACAACTATTGAAAGGTTGGCCTTGCTTGCCTGGGCGGCCCAAAGATTAGCACTAATTGCCCCTGCGGCGCTAGACGACGATGGCGCTGCCGTGCAGCAGCTCCTGGTGGCGCGCATTGATGGCCGCCACGGCATCCTTGCCGCGCGCCATGCCGGTGGCGTGGATTTCCGTTTCCTGCGTGTAGCGCTGGCTGACGCGCACCGTGTAGGACTGGAACAGCCAGCTCCAGAAGTTCGTTTCATAGACGGCTTCATCCATGTCGCGCCATTTGACGCCCGTGAGTTTCTTTTTCCACGGCAAGATGCCGGACGCCAGCCACACGCCCGCCTCATCGTAGTACAACTGATAGCTGCGTATCGTCAGCAGGCGGTAGCCGACGATCAGGGCCGAACCGACCAGCACGATGAAGGCGGCGCGCGTGTTGTACTTGAAGGCCAGCGGCAGGGCGGCAAAAAACAGCAGCACGGCAATGAGGAAGGTGCTGACGTAGGCGGTCCAGGATTTGCCGCACAAAAAGGTGGCGCGCTGGCCGGCGCTGGTGGCGATATAGTCGGTCATGGCGTGGGAGAGCAACAGGGAAAATGGATCATCGCATGGAACGCGGCGGCGCCGCTCATTTTTTCAATCTCATCGCTTCAACCCCTCTTGCAGCATACCCAGCATGTCATTGGCCGACATGCGCGCGGCCGCGTCGCTGCCTTCCAGAAGACTGTCGGCCAGGTCGCGCTTGTGCTGGTGCAATTCGACGATGCCTTCCTCGATCGTATGTTTCGCCACCAGCCGGTAGATGGTAACGGGGCGCAATTGCCCCATGCGGTGGGCGCGGTCCGAGGCCTGGTCTTCCACGGCCGGGTTCCACCACGGGTCCATGTGGATCACGTAATCGGCCGCCGTCAAATTGATGCCCATGCCGCCCGCCTTCAGGCTGATGAGGAAAACATCACCGTCGCCCGCCTGGAAGGCGTCGACGCGGCGCTTGCGCTCCTGCATGGGCGTACTGCCGTCGAGATACTGGTAGCGCACGCCATGCTGTTCCAGATGCTGGCGGATCAGGGTCAAATGGTCGACGAACTGGCTGAAGACGAGTACCTTGTGGCGGTTTTCCAGCAAGCCCGACAGCAATTGGGCGAACGCCGCCAGCTTGCTGCTGGCCAGGCCCAGCTCGGGCGCCACCAGTTGCGGATTGCAGCAGGCGCGACGCAGCTTCATGATCTCGGCCAGGATCTGGATGGCTTTCTTGGACGCCGGCCCTTCCACCATGGCCAGCTTTTCCAGCGCTTCGCGGCGCAACGATTCGTACAGCGCCGTTTCCTGCGGCGACAATTCCACTTCCAGCACGATTTCCGTGCGCGACGGCAATTCCGACAGCACTTGCGTTTTTGTCCGACGCAAGATGAATGGTGCGATCAAACGGCGCAGCCGCAAGCGCGCGCCGGCCGCCGCCCGCTTGTCCTGATCCTTCTCGATGGGCCCCGCGAAGCGCAAATTGAACTGGTCGAGGGTGCCCAGCAAGCCGGGGTTGATGAAGCGGAACAGGTTCCACAATTCGCCCAGGTGGTTTTCCAGCGGCGTGCCGCTGGCCACCATGCGGAAGTCGCCTTGCAGGGCCATCACTGCTTGCGAGCGCTTGGTCGCGCCATTCTTGATCGCCTGCGCTTCGTCGAGCACGAGCGTATGCCAGTGCACGCCGGCAAACATGGCCGCTTCCTGCTGCAGCAAGCCATAGCTGGCCACCACCACGTCGAACGGCTGCAATGTATCGAGCATGTCGGCGCGGTCGCCGCTGCCGAACAGTTTGATGTTCAAGGTGGGCGCGAAGCGCTGCGCTTCGCTGATCCAGTTCATGCATACGGACGTGGGGGCGACGACGAGGGTGGGGCCGTTCGGCGCGCGCGCCAGGATCAGGGCCAGCGCTTGTAAGGTCTTGCCGAGGCCCATGTCGTCGGCCAGGCAGGCGCCCACGCCCCAGTGCGCCAGGCGCGCCAGCCATTCGTAGCCGGCCAGCTGGTAGTCGCGCAAGTCCGCCTGCAGTGTGCTGGGCAGTTGCGGTTGATAGTCGTCGAGGGCGCGCAGGCGCAGCAAGTGTTCGCGCCACAATTTGTCGGCGTTCACGCCGCCCGCATCGTTGGCCAGCTCTTCCAGCGCAAACGCGGCCAGCGGGTGGATGTGCACGCCGTCGGCATGCGCCTCGCCATACGCGGCCAGTTCCGACAGGCGCCGGTGCAGCTCGTCGCTGAGGGCCAGGAACTGGTTGTCGCCCAAGGCCACGAAGCGGCTTTTATTGTTCTGCATCAAGTCGAGCAGGGCGCGCAAATCCATCACCTTGTCTTCATCGATCTGCACCTCGCCGCTGGCGGCAAACCAGTCTTTTTCACTCTTGATATTCAGGCGCATCTGGCCGCTGTCGATGCGTTTCGACACGCGCATGGTTTCGCCCTCGGGCCACGCCAATACCATGCCATTCGGGTCGAGCGCTTGCAGCTCGACCAGCAATTGCAGGCCCAGCGCTGGCTGGCCCAGCAGCCACTCGCCATGCTCTTCTTCCGCCTCTTCCAGCACCAGGCATTTCCCGATCAGCTGGCGCTGCGCTTCGCGTTCCGCGTTCAGGTCGCGCCGCGCTTGCACGGCACGGCCTGCCACATCGGCAAACACGCTTTCGGCGCCGCTGCCGGGCGCATAGTAGGCGCCGTTGTCGAGCAGTGGGCGGACTAAAATCTGCATTTTCAGGCCCTGCTGGTAGGGCAGCAAATGCACGTGCAGGCGGTGGTCGGCCGTGATCGCTTCCGCGTCGCCGGCGCCGCCGCCGATGTCCGATTGCACGGTGACCATCGACGAGATGGCGCCGATCGCCTGCATCACCTGTTTTTCCGCATGCAGGGGCACGGACAGGCCCAGGCCCACGATGGCGCCGATGCGCCGGTGCTCGTCGAGGATGTGCACCACGCGCAGGCGCGTCGGCGTTTCCCTTTGCACCACGACATTGCTGCCGCTGTCGGGCAGTGGTGGTTGCATGCCCAGCCACAGCTGCCCCTCGTGCGACTTGATCAGCAGCTCCGGCGCGCCGGCGATCAGTTCCACTCTCGTGTCGGGATTATCGAGCCAGAACACGAGCGGGTGGCCGACGAGCAGGATGGCGGCTTTGTCGAGCTCGACTTCATAGCGCGGCGCCGATGAATAGTATTGTTTGAACGGCGCGATGCTGCCGGCCGCGCGCGCGTCTTGCGGCGTGAGGAAATCGATGTCGCCCGCTTCCTCGGCCAGGCGTTTGAGACCCATGGCGCGGCCCTTGCTCCAGCCGCCGCGCGCGTCGCGTTTCTGCTCGCGCACTTCCACTGCCGTGAGACCAAAGCGCGGATCGAACGCCACCAGCCATACGAGCCGCGACACGCCGCCTAGCGCTTCGGCGGGCGCGTTCTGCTGCAGGTTGATCAGGGCGCTCAGCTGGCGCTGCCACGCTTCCTGGCGTTCGAACCACGGCGCCATGTCCGTCAATCCATGTTGCGCCCGCTTGGCCGTGGCATAGCGCTCCTGCTGCGGCTCGCCCATCAAGCCCAGCAAGCCGGCCGCCTGCGCGGCGATCAAATCGTAGCCGGCGGCGTCCGCTTGCTGCACCAGGGCTCGCAGCTGGTCCTTGCGTTCGGCCAGTTGTGGTAGCGCCAGCCAGTAGTACAGCAAGGCCTGGAACAGCTGCGGCTGCAGTCCCGTTTCCCAACTGCGCGTGGAAATGCTTTCCGCCTGCTGCACGCCGGCGCGCACGAGGCGCAAGGTGTTCAGTTGCTGGTAGACGATGCTGTCGTGGTTCGGCTGCGCGTGCAGCGCGATATCGAGGTAGGTTTCCGCGTTTTTCAGCAGCTTGGCGTCGTTGCCGCGCAGCAGGGCCAGCACGTACAGGTGACCGCCGATGCCCGTAAAGCACAGCTTGCGTTTGCCGCTTTCCTTGCGCAGTCCCTTCAAGGCCGTTTCGTAGCCGGCCACGGCGTGCGCATGTTCGCCGCGCAACAAGGCGATGCTGCTGTCGACAAACAGCGCCTGCGGCCCCTGCTGGCCCGCCAGGTAGCGGGCAGCCGCGTCGAGTTCGCCGCACAGCAGGGCGTCTTCGGCCAGGGCCAGCGGCAGGGCGGCGCCGATGTGGTCGCCGGCGGCCGCCTGGCGCGCGTGGTGGGCGCGCGCATACGTGCGGATGGCGTGCGCCGTGGCCGGTTCGCGCGGAGCGTTGCCCAGCAGCACGGCGAGGATGTCATCCTGCAATTGCGGCATGACGAAGGACAGCATTTCCGGCTCGAACGGGCGGCCGAAAATCTCGATCAGCGGATGCAGCTGCTGCGCTTCATAGCAGGCCATGCAGGCGGCCAGGATGGCGGCCACGTGGCGCACCTCGTCGTTGCGCAGCAGGGCGATGCGCAAACGCGCCACGCCTTGCCGGTAGCTGCGCAATTCCACATAGCCATCCCAGTTGCGGCGCACGGGGTTGATCAGCTCGATGGCCTGGCACAGGTCGCGAAACACCAGGTGCTCGATGGCGGCGCGCATGGCGGGCCAGCGCAATTTCGCTTCGCAGGCAAAGCCCCGGCCCACCACTTCGGACGCCAGCGCGTGCCGCGTCAAATGCTGCAGCATGTTCGTGACGGTGAGCAGGGCGAACGGCGTGCCATCCGGTTCGACGACATTGGCGCGCTGCAAGTGTTCATACACGGCATGCTTGCCCACCGGTTCGCCCGCGATGGCCAGCAGGGCCAGGATCATCTGCTCGTGCTGCTCCAGGGCGGCAAATTCGTCAAGCAAGAGCTGGTCTGTCATGCGGACAAATTGGCGATGTGGACGGGCGGTTCGCCGGCCGCCACTGGCAGGCCGAACACGCGCTGGTAGAAATACAGTTCCGCGTCCAGGGTGCGCACGATGTTTTCCGCCTTGCGGAAGCCGTGGCCCTCGCCTTCCAGGGGCACATACGCGACAGGCACGCCGCGCGCCTGCAGGGCGTCGACCATCAGCTGCGACTGCTGCGGCGGCACGACCTTGTCGTCGAGTCCCTGGAAGAAGATCATCGGGCGCGACAGTTTATCCGTGTGGTGGATGGGCGAGCGCTCGCGGTACAGGGCCTCGGCTTGCGGCTGCGAAGCGATCAGGTAATCGGTGTAGCGCGATTCGAACTTGTGCGAATCGTCGTCCAGGCCCTTCAGGTCGGACACGCCATAGTAGCTGGCGCCCGCCTTGAAGACGTCGTGGAAGGTCAGTGCGCACAGGGTCGTCAGTCCGCCCGCGCTGCCGCCGCGGATGATCAGGCGCTCCGGGTCGGCCATGCCGTTGGCGGCCAGGTAGCGCGCGCCGGCGATGCAGTCTTCCACGTCGACAATGCCCCATTGCCCGCGCAGCGCGTCGCGGTATTCGCGGCCGAAGCCGCTGCTGCCGCCATAGTTGACGTCGAGCACGCCGATGCCGCGGCTGGTCCAGTACTGCGTCGCCAGTTTCAAGGTATTGCTGGCCATGCTGGTGGGGCCGCCATGGCTGATGACGATGACGGGCGGCAGAGTACCCGCCGGCGCCTGCACGTCGCCATTGGTGGGCGCATAAAAGAAGGCGTAGGCCGTGCGGTCATTGCTACTAGGGAAACTCAAGCTGCGCGGTACGGACAAATACTCGAGCGCGGGCAATTGTGCGATCGACTGGGCCAGCACTTCCAGCTCATGGTTAGCTAAATCGATGCGCGCCAGTTCCAGCGCGATGGTCGGGCTGCCGCCCAAGAGCGCGACGAAGCCGGGGCCCACGCGCAGTTCGCGGATTTCCTGGTACGGATGCGGTATCGGCTCGAGCTTGGCCGCCGCCACGTTCAATTGCGCCAGGTAGCTGACACCGGCCTGGATATACGTGCAGACGATTTCGTCGTCGGACAGAAAACCGTACATGCTGCCACCGAAGGTCCAGTGCGGCGTGGCAAATTCCGCTTCCATCGGGCACAGCGCCTCGATGTCGGCACCATGCAGACGGTACAGATTCCACCAGCCGCTGCTGTCGGAAACGAAATGCAGCAAGCCGTTCGGCGACCATTCCGGCTGGCAAATCGACTCGCGCGCGCCGCCGGCGATCAGGCGTGGCGACCCGAGGCTGCCGTCCGCCTGCACGTCGGCCAGCCACAGTTCCGTACCTTGCCACGGCAGGCGCGGGTGGTCCCAGCTGATCCAGGCCAGCTGGCTGCCGTCCGGCGACAAACGCGGCGCCGCATAGAAATCGTGGCCGCGCGCCAGCACCGTTTCACGCCCGTCGAAGCCGACGGCCGCCAGGCTGTTTTCCGGATGCGCATGGCCTTCCGCCGGATGCTGTTCGCGCACGGCGATCAGGCGGGAACGGGCCGCATCGACGACGAAGTCCGCATGGCGCGTGTTGCCGCCCGTGGTGAACGCTTCAGGCGCGCTGTCGCCGGCCACGCGGTACAGGCAATTGTCGGCAAAATGCGAGAAATATACGGTATCGCCGGCCACGGCATACGCGCCGCCGCCGTATTCATGCACGCGGGTGCGCACATTGAACGGCGCCGGCGTCAGTTCATTAACCTTGGCGCCGCGCTGGCGCAGCAGGGTGTTGCGGCCCGCTTCGCTGGCGCGCCCGGCCAGCCAGAACACGTCGGTGCCATCCGCCCCCCCCAAGGCCAGCTGCGTCAGCGGCGAGGCGCCGGCGGCGACGATGGCCGCGCTGATCGGCGATGGCCAGATGCCATAAGGGGTGCTGGATGCGGTCGAGGTCATGCGGGCTCCGTGTAGTGAGGGGATCAAGGGCCGCCAGGCAGGGTCAGGGCGCGCGGCGGCGTGCATCATCATAATGGAAGGGCAGGCACAACGAAAGTCATCGCTGTGCGTGGCAAATGCTGCAAAGCGGCACCGGAATCAATGAAATGGCAGCGATTGGATGCGATAATACCGCTTCTCCAAGCTCGATTGCCTGCCATGCCACAATTTGCTCCGCTCCAGAACGACAATTTCCTACGCGCCCTGCTGCGCCAGCCAACTGAGCACACCCCTGTCTGGCTGATGCGCCAGGCGGGCCGCTACCTGCCCGAATACCGCGCCACGCGCGAGCGGGCCGGCTCCTTCCTGGGCCTGGCAAAGAATCCCGATTACGCGACCGAAGTGACCTTGCAGCCGCTGGAGCGTTTCCCGCTCGACGCGGCGATTTTGTTTTCCGACATCCTGACGGTGCCTGACGCGATGGGTCTGGGCCTGTATTTCGCCGATGGCGAAGGCCCGAAGTTCGAGCGTCCGCTGCGCACGGAACAGGACGTGAAGGCATTGCAAGTGCCGGACCTGGAGTCGCTCGATTACGTCTTCAAGGCCGTCACGCAAATCCGCACGGAACTCAATGGCCGCGTGCCGCTGATCGGTTTTTCCGGCAGCCCGTGGACCCTGGCGTGCTACATGGTGGAAGGCGGCGGCTCGAAAGAGTTCCACACCATCAAGAAGATGCTGTACAACCGCCCGGACCTGATGCACCACATCCTGGCGATCAACGCCACCTCCGTGGCGCAGTATCTGAATGCGCAAATCGATGCCGGTGCGCAAGCCGTGATGATTTTCGACTCGTGGGGCGGTGCGCTGGCTGACGGCGCCTACCAGGAATTCTCGCTGGCCTACATGCAGCAAGTGGTGGCGCAGCTGAAACGCGACAAGGATGGCGTCAAGATTCCCGCCATCGTGTTTACCAAGGGCGGCGGCCAGTGGATCGAGCAGATCGCCGACATCGGCGCCGATGCCGTGGGCCTGGACTGGACCGTCAACCTGACGCGCGCGCGCCAGCTGGTCGGCCATAAAGTGGGCTTGCAGGGCAATCTCGACCCGGCCATCCTGTTCGCCAGCCCCGAGCAGATCCGCGCCGAAGTGGCGAAAGTGCTCAACGCGTTTGGCGCGCCATCGGCCGGCACGGGTCACGTATTCAACCTGGGCCATGGTATTTCCCAGTTCACGCCGCCGGAATCCGTGGAAGCCATGGTGGAAGCCGTGCACAGCATGAGCCGCGCCATGCGCAGCGGCCAGTAAGTATTCGCTTCCCCCTGGTTCAGGGGCAAGAAAAGGCAGGCTTTCCAGCGGAAGCCTGCCTTTTTCTTTGCTGCGCCTTAGCAAGAAATACCGACTTATGCACAATTTTTTTTGCTGCGGAAATAAGAGGCACCGTAAAAGCCATGCCCGGGGATGCTCTGCAAGTGCTTGATTATTAAGACATAAAAAATCCATTGTTCGGCGGACTTTGTTGCTATTGATAAGGTTATTCTTTCGTTCGCTTGCCTTATTCCTTCATTGTCCACAAAGTTATCAACAGATTCTGTGGATAAAATTGAAAAGTATTTTGTTAACCGATACTTAGCGCCGATGTTCAGGTTTCACCTGAAGTGCATGTTGCAGTGCATGATAATTGAACAATGTTTCGCCGCTCGTCAGCAAAAAACGAACGCTTGCCCGGCAATTGTCAACTTTGCTTCATTCCTCCCGTATTTTTGCGGATCGCATGCATCAAAACGGTGCTGATTTCTGTATAAATACATTACAAATGGTTCAGTTATGCACAGCGGCGGAAATGCCCTGTGGATTTATGGCTTCCCGGGCATCAATTTTTAAGCCATTGATTTTAAAAGGGTAATTTTTCTTGCGTGCCGCTCTTGACGGCGATCGAAATTTTCTGTCCACATTTTTCTGAAAGTTAATTTTGCTTTGTCCACAAAGTTATCCACAGAATTTTCTTCAGGCACGATGACACGCTGTCCTGCCTGCCGTTAGGTGTTTGATGGGCGAAACAAGTATCATGGCCCGCTGGCTTGATGCCGGACATCCCGCGCGCCACCGACCCTGCGGCGCGCTTTTTTATTGAGATAGGCCCACCTCCCATGTCGCAGTGCATTTTGACGTCGTGCATCCTGAAAATCGCGCTCGACACGCCCTTGAACGCCCTGTTCGACTACCGCTGGAACGCGGCGGCCGATGCCGGTGCGGACGCCGCCGCACCGCAGCCGCAAGTGGGACAGCTGGCGCTGGTGCCGTTCGGCCGGCGCGAAGTGATGGGGCTGATCGTCGGCGTCTCCGACAGCACCGACGTGCCCGCCGCGAAATTGAAGGACGTGCTGGCCGTGCGCAGCCAGCTGGCGCCGCTGTCGGAACAGTGGCTGGCGCTGGCCGCCTTTGCCGCCGATTACTACCAGCGTCCGCTGGGCGAAGTGGCGCTGCCCGGTTTGCCGAAGAATTTGCGCGTGCTCACCACCGTGGCGCTGGACCGCGCCATCAAGAAGCTGGGCAAGCTGGCCGATGCGCACGACGGCACGCCGCTGAACATGCCGGCGCTCAACCCGGCGCAGCAGGAGGCGGCGGATGCCATTGGCGGCGCCCAGGGTTTCAAGCCCACCCTGCTGTACGGCGTGACGGGCAGCGGCAAGACGGAAGTGTATCTGCAAGCCTGCGCCCAGGTGCTGGCGCGCGAGGACGATGCGCAAATCCTGATTCTGGTGCCAGAAATCAACCTCACGCCCCAGCTGGAAGGCAATATCCGTGCGCGCTTTCCCGGCGTCATGCTGGCTACCTTGCACAGCAGTCTGTCCGAGGGCGAGCGCATGCTGCACTGGCTGGCCGCCCACCAGGGCCAGGCGCGCATCGTGCTCGGCACGCGGCTGGCCATCCTGGCGTCGTTGCCTAAGCTCAAGCTCATCGTCATCGACGAGGAACACGATCCTTCCTACAAGCAGCAGGAAGGCTTGCGCTATTCGGCGCGCGACCTGGCCGTGTGGCGCGCCTGGCAATTGCAAATTCCCATCGTACTCGGTTCGGCCACGCCCTCGCTGGAAAGCTGGCACCACGCACAGACGGGGCGCTATCGCAAGCTGGAATTGCGCGAACGGGCCGTCAGGAATGCGGTGTTGCCGCGCGTCAAGATCCTGGACATGGAGCGCGACAAGCCGAAAGATGGCCTGACTTCGCATCTGGTAGCCGCCTTGAAACTGCGCATGGAGCGCGGGGAGCAGTCGCTGCTGTTCCTGAACCGGCGCGGCTATTCGCCCGTGATCTGCTGTGAATCGTGCGGCTGGATCAGCAATTGCACGCGCTGCACCTCGTTCATGGTGCTGCACAAGCCCGAACACCGCTTGCGCTGCCACCATTGCAGCCTGGAACTGCGCATTCCCCGCCATTGCCCCACGTGCGGCAACGTCGACCTGCAGCCGCTGGGACGGGGCACGCAGCGCGTGGAAGAGGGCTTGCAGCAATTGTTTCCCGAGGCGCGCATTTTGCGCATCGACGCCGATTCCACGCGCAAGAAGGGCAGCGCGCAGGAAGCGTTCGACACCGTGCACCGGGGCGAAGTCGATATTCTGATCGGCACGCAGATGGTGGCGAAGGGCCACGATTTCAAAAAGCTGACCCTGGTCGGCATCTTGAATCCGGACACGGCCCTGTTTTCGCAGGATTACCGGGCCAGCGAACGGCTGTTCGCGCAATTGATGCAGGTGGCGGGCCGCGCCGGGCGGGCCGCGCAGACGGAAGGGGGCAGCGTGTCCGAGGTGCTGATCCAGACGCGCTATGCGCGCCATCCGCTGTACGACGCCGTCGTCAACCACGATTACGACCATTTCGCCACGACCTTGCTGGAAGAGCGGGCGCAGGCGGCGCTGCCGCCGTATCTGTTCCAGGCCCTGCTGCGCGCCGAGGCACCCGAGCTGGCCACGGCCATCGAATTCCTGCAGGCGGCGAAAGAGTGCATGGAACACCCGCAGGTGACCATCAATGACCCGATTCCCATGAGCATGACGCGCGTCTACAACGTGGACCGCGCCCAGCTGCTGTTGGAATCGCCCTCGCGGCCCGCGCTGCAGGCGTTCTTGAAGGAATGGTTAGCCGAGCTGCGCGCCATGAAGACGCGCGTGAAATGGTCGCTGGAAGTGGACCCGCTCGATATCTGAATTACTGCAGGTAATCGCGTGCCGACTTGACGATCTGTTCCGACAGCAGCTTGGTAAACGGCGTGTCCAGGGTCCAGGCATGCCAGCTCAGCGGCACGTCCAGGGTGCTGCCCGGCATCAGATCCACGAGACGGTCCGCCGCCAGCGCTGGCGCGGCCAGGCGCTGCGGCATCAGGCCGTAGGCGAGGCCATCCTGGACGCAGCCGCGGCGCGCCGCTTCCACCGGCAAGGTGTGGTGGGGGAATGGTTCACGCATGCTCAATTGTTCAGCGAGGAAACGCGCCAGCAAGCTGTGCTGGCCTACGACGGCCGGCGCCAGTTGCACCGCTTCGGCAATAAAACCGTCGCCAAACCAATGGCCCGCAAACACGGGTGTTGCCACGCAGACATAGCGCAAGGTGCCCAGCGGCGTGACGCTGGTGGCCGCCGCCGCGTCGATCGCTGTGCCGGACTCGGCTGCCACGCAGCCAAACACGGAGCCGTCGCGCACCATTTGCAGGGCGCTGTCGCTGTCGGCCAGGCGCACGTCGAGCTGGCAGCGCGGCGGCGCCAGCAGGGCGGACAAGGTGTCGGGGAACCACGTGGCCAGGCTGTCGGCATCGATGGCGATGGCGATTTCCGGCATGCTGACGCTGTTGCCCAGGTCGATGTCGAGCGACGCTTCCATCAGCTTGACGTTGCGGTGATGCACGATCAGGCGCTGGCCCAGGCCCGTCGGCACGGCTGGCTGGCCACGGATGATCAGCAATCGCCCGCTGGCGTCTTCCAGCGCCTTGATCCGCTGCGAGACGGCCGACTGGGTGATGCCCAGCGCCAGGGCGGCCTTGTCGAAACTGCCATGGCTGGCCACGGCATCCAGCACGGCCAGCGCGCGATAATCGAGTGATCCCATTAGCTCAGCTTATAAATTTTGAAAATGATTAGTTATACTAATGCATATATTGCTGCAAAGTAAAACCTTATTTTCGGCAAACGGGTAGTATCGAACGCTGTGAGCAACCTCAGTGGATGGATAGCACCATGAAGACGATACAAGTGGATGTGGCCGTGATCGGCAGCGGCACGGCCGGCATGACGGCGCACAGGGCGGCGCGCATGCAGGACAAGCGCGTGCTGATGATAGAAAGCGGACCGTACGGCACGACCTGCGCCAGGGTGGGCTGCATGCCCAGCAAACTCCTGATCGCGGCGGCCGAGGCGGCCCATGCGGTGGCTGCCGCGCCCGCTTTCGGCGTGCATCCGGGGCCTGTGCGCATCGATGGCCGGCAAGTGATGGCCAGGGTACGGAGCGAACGCGACCGCTTTGTCGGCTTCGTGCTCGACGGCGTCAATGCCATTCCCGACGACGAAAAACTGCGCGGCCATGCACGCTTCATCGCCCCTGGCAAGCTGCAGGTGGATGAGCATACGATCGTCGAGGCCGCCAGCGTGGTCATCGCCACCGGTTCCACGCCCATCGTGCCGCCCGAGTGGCGGGCGGCGGGCGAGCGTGTCATCACCAGCGACGCCGTGTTCGAGTGGACGGATTTTCCCAGCTCGGTGGCCGTGGTCGGCAGCGGTGTCATCGGGCTGGAGCTGGGCCAGGCGCTGGCACGCCTGGGCGTGCGCGTGACCTTGTTTGCGCGCGGCAATAAAGTCGCGCAGCTGACGGACCCGCTGGTGCTGCGCGAGGCGGACGCCGTGCTGGCGCGCGAACTCGATATCCGTTTCATGACCAAGGTCGCGCACATGGCAAAAACGCCGGACGGCAGCGGTATCGTGCTGACCAGCCGCGATGACGCCGGCGTGGAAAAAACCGAGCAGTTCGAGTATGTGCTGGCCGCCATCGGCCGCGCGCCGAACGTGGACAAGATCGGCCTGGAAACGGCGCAAATCGAGCTCGACCGCCACGGTATTCCCTTGCACGATCCGCACACCATGCAGTGCGGCAAGAGCGCCATCTTCATCGCCGGCGACGCCGACAACGAACTACCGCTATTGCCCGAAGCGGCCGACGAGGGCCGCATCGCGGGCGACAACGCGGCGCGCTTTCCTGACGTCAAACCGGGCTTGCGCCGCACGCCGTTGACGATCGCCTTCACGGAACCGCAGATCGCCACCGTGGGCGCGACGTACCAGCAATTGTGCGTGAGCCACGCGGGCCGCTTCGCCGTCGGCGCCGTGTCGTTCGGCAACCAGGGCCGCAGCCGCGTGATGCTGCAAAACCAGGGCTTGCTGCGCGTATATGCGGAGTTCGGCAGCAAGCGCTTTCTCGGCGCCGAACTGATCGGCCCGAGGGCGGAACACCTGGGGCATCTGCTGGCCTGGGCTTGCCAAGCCCAGCTGACGGTGCCGGCCATGCTCGACATGCCGTTCTACCACCCCGTCATCGAGGAAGGCGTGCGCACGGCCTTGCGCGAACTGGCGCTGCATCTGGAAAAAGACCCGGAACACGCGCCTGGCTGCGCCGACTGCACACCGGGACCTTGAAGGCAACTTTATGATTTACATAATTTTGTAGACAAGCTCACATGATTGCGCGATCATCGCTGCCACATTGAAATATTGATTAAAAGCAAAAAACATTTCAATTGGCACATGCTGCCCATGCCGCAATGGTAAAAAGGGTGGCGGCTGGCGATGACACGGAGACGATGTGAAAATTCGGCGCATTTACGCGGGAGAACTCGCCTTGGGCGTGGCCCTGCCCTGGGACGTGCACGGCGAAACGGGCAGCTTGCTGGCCAGGCTGGGCCATGTCATCAGCAGCGAGAACCAGATCGCATTGCTGCTGGCGCGCGGCGTCATCGCCGATACCAGCGCGGACGTGCCGCGCACAGCCACGGAAGCACCGTCGGCCCTGCGCATGCTCAACCTCGTCACGGCCGGCCTGGCCCTCGTCTTGCCGGCCATTGCCGCCGGGCAGGAGGACAGCCATGCATCCCTCGCGCCGCTGGCGCAGCTGGTGGAAGAGGCCGTTGCGCTGGACGCCGACGTGGCGCTGGCCTGCATCCTGCACAACCAGGGCGCGGGGGACTTTGCCGTGCGGCACAGCGTCGACACGGCCGTCATCACGGCCTTGCTGGCGCGCGCCCTGAAACTCGATGATGGCGTGATCCGCAGCGTGCTGCTCGCTGCGTTGAGCATGAATGTGGGCATGCTGGAACGCCACGCCCATTTCCAGCACAAGGCGGGTCCGCTGGACGCGCAGGAACGCGCCTATTTGCGTGCCCATCCGCAAGCCGGTGTCGATTTGCTGCGCGCGGCTGGCGTGATGGACGCCGTCTGGCTGCAAGCCGTGCTGCAGCACCATGAAAATATCGATGGCAGCGGCTATCCGCTGGGCACGCAAGGCGAGGCGATCGGCATCGGCGCGCGCCTGATCATGCTGGCCGACCGCTATTGCGCGCGCGTATCGAAGCGCAGCTACCGCCAGCCTTTGCTGCCGAACGTGGCCCTGCGCGAAATGCTGATGGCCGACAAGGCCACCCTCGATGCGCCGCTGGCCTCGCTGCTGGTGCGCGAGCTGGGCATCTATCCGGTCGGTACTTTCGTGAAACTACTCAATGGGGAAATCGGCGTCGTCACGCGCAAGGGCTTGAACGCCACCACGCCGCACGTGCAGTCGCTGGTCGGTCCGCGTGGCGCGCGCCTGGACGTGCCGCTGCGGCGCGATACGCGCGTGGACTTGCACGCGATTCGTGAAGTGCTGAGCGCGGAGCAGGCGGGGCTGCAGTTTCGCCCCGATCAGCTGTGGGGCCGCAGCGCACGCGTTTGATTTAGTTCAGCAGACCAGCATCGAGCCGTCCCTCGAGCGCCAGCTCGCGCATGATGCGCACCGTGTCGATGTCGGACTCCTTGTAGGCCGAGCGGCGGAAGTCGTCGTACAGGGCATTGGCCGCGTCGGTGGCCGCGTCGTGGCCGTCGTCGTACTGGAAGCGCACCCACATGCTCGCTTCGTCGGGCATTTCGATGGTCATCACCAGCGAGGACGCGCTGATATCCTGTTGCGCCGGCACTTCGTAGCGCACCTGCAGTTGCGGTATCAGCACCACCTTGTCGTTGATGACCAGCTCGCCATAGCGCAGGCTGCGCGCGAAACCGGCGTCGCTGCGTTCGCTGATCTGGCATTCGTCGAGGTGCGGCACGAACAGCTTCGGCGACTCGGCGCGCAAGACGAGGCCGCGCCAGACCTGTTCCAGTGTCAAGGTGTCGATCAGCGGGTTCAAGGGATCGTTGATTTCAATCAGGTGTTCAAATTTCATGGGACTGCCATTCGGTAAGTGGGCGCGCACGGGCGATATAGGCGGAATGGTACTCCAGGCGTGGCATCGCCGCACGCATTGAATCGGCCAAGATGGCGGCATATGGCGATATATCAATGACTATGCCTGTTTTTCAGGCAGGGTCCGCCATGCAAATAGCCCACGCGACGCTGTTACAATGGGCTGCTGTTCCCTGCGGAAATACCCTGATGTCCAAAGCACCACAGTTCGGTCTGAATGCGCCCCAAAGCGAAGCGGTTACCTACCTCGACGGCCCTTGCCTCGTGCTGGCGGGCGCCGGTTCGGGCAAGACGCGCGTGATCACGCAAAAGATCGCCCATCTGATCGAAGACCGGGGCTATGACCCGCGCACCATCGCCGCGCTGACCTTCACCAACAAGGCGGCGCTGGAAATGCAGGAACGCATCGCCAAGCTGTTGAAACAGCCGCGCCAGGCCAAGCAGTTGACAGTGTCGACCTTCCACTCGCTGGGCGTGAAAATCCTGCGCCAGGAAGCCAATGGCGTGGGCTTGAAGGACCGCTTTTCCATCATGGATAGCGACGATTGTTTTTCTCTCGTGCAAGATCTCGCCATTACCACCGATAAACAGGTCATTCGCGGCATCCAGAATGCCATGTCCCTGTGGAAAAATGGCCTGATCGATCCGGACATGGCGCTGGCGCAAGCCAAGGATGAGGACGAAGCGAACGCGGCGCGCATCTACCGCAGCTATGTCGCGACTTTGTCCGCCTACCAGGCCGTCGATTTCGACGATCTGATCCGCTTGCCGGTGGAACTGTTCCGCAACAACGGCCCCGTGCGCGACAAGTGGCAGCGCCGCCTGCGCTACCTGCTCGTCGATGAATACCAGGATACGAACACCTGCCAATACGAACTGGTGAAACTGATGGTGACGGGCATCGGCAAGAAGCCGATGTTTACGGCCGTGGGCGACGACGACCAGGCGATTTATGCGTGGCGCGGCGCCACCGTGGAAAACCTGAAGACCCTGGAGACGGATTTCCCCGATCTGCGCGTGATTAAGCTCGAGCAGAATTACCGCTCCACCATGCGCGTGCTGAACGCGGCCAATGCCGTCATCGGCAACAACCCGAAACTGTTTGAAAAGTCGCTGTGGTCCGAGCACGGCCTGGGCGAGCCGATCAAGGTGCTGGGCATGCAGACGGACGAGCAGGAGGCGGAGCAGGTCGCCATCATGATTTCGGCCGACCATTTCGAGCGCAAGAACAAATTTTCCGACTACGCGATTTTGTACCGCGGCAACCACCAGGCGCGCATCATCGAGCAGTGTTTGCGCAAGGAACGCATCCCGTACACGATTTCCGGCGGCCAGAGTTTCTTCGACAAGGCCGAGATCAAGGACATCATCAGCTATCTGCGCCTGCTGGCGAATGAAGACGACGATCCGGCGTTCATTCGCGCCGTGACGACGCCGCGCCGTGGCGTGGGGCAGTCGACGCTGGAGGTGCTGGGCGCGTTTTCGGGGCAGTGGCAGTGCTCGCTGTTCCAGGCTGTGTTCAAAGGCGGCATCGAGGCCAAGCTGACGGACCGCCAGCTGGGGCCGCTGCGCGACTTCTGCAACTTCATCAATGACCTCGAATCGCGCGCCAGCCGTCCCGGCGCGGCCGGCAGCGGCGATAACGCGGCCGAAGTGTTGGACGACATGATGAAGGAAATCCACTACGAATCGTATCTATACGATGCTTTCGAGGAACGCCAAGCGCAAAGCAAGTGGCAGAACGTGCTGGAATTCGTCAACTGGCTCAAGGAGCGGGGCCGGGGCGGCAAGGACCGCGACGGCGAAGAAAAGAACGTGCTGGAACTGACGCAGATGGTGGCCCTGATGACGATGCTCGAGGGCAAGGACGAGGAGCAGGACGCCGTGCGCATGTCGACCCTGCACGCGTCGAAAGGTCTCGAGTTTCCGCACGTGTTTCTGGTGGGCGTGGAAGAGGGCATCTTGCCGCACAAGGGCGACCCTGACGCGCCGGCCGAAACCATCGCCGCGCGCATCCAGGAAGAGCGGCGGCTGATGTACGTGGGCATCACGCGGGCCCAGCGCACCTTGCACATCACGTGGTGCAAGAAGCGCAAGCGTGCCGGCGAGCAAGTCCATTGCGACCCGTCGCGCTTCATCAAGGAAATGGAACTCGACGTGGGCGACGCCGTGCCGACGGAGGCGGAAGTGATTTCGCCCAAGGAGAGATTGGCGCGCATGAAGGCCTTGCTGGCCGCGCCGAAGGGCTAAGCGGCGTTCACGCTTCCACGGCGCCGTCTGGCGTGGTTTTCGGCACGATGGCCAGCTGCATGCCCAGCGCATCGAGCATCTTTAAAATGGTTTCAAAGCGCGGCTTGCTGCCTTCGCGCAAGGCTTTATACGCGCCTTCACGCGTGATGTTGGCCCTGGCCGCCACCTTGCCCATACCGTAGGCGCGCACCACGTCGTTCATGGCGGACTGGAATAGTTCGGCGTTGCCGGTGGCGACGATTTCGCTCATGTAGGCGGCCACGGCGGCCTTGCTGGTCAGGTGTTGTGTGGGATCAAATTTGCTCAGGCCTAATGCTTCCAGGTCGTCGAGGTCAAAGCCGTCAGCGTCAGTATGGTCGTTCATTTTTTTCGTGCTCCTGTCGATGGGCTGGCCACCGCTTTTTGTTTCCGGATGGCCGCCTGTTGGGCCTTCAATGTTTGCAGTATCGCTTGCGCGTGCTTGATGTCGCGCCGCTGGCTCGACTTGTCGCCACCGAGCAGCAGCAAGATCAGGGTGCCCAGGTTGGTTTCGTGAAAATACACGCGCCAGCCGGGCCCCGTCTGTAAAAAACGCAGCTCGCACACGCCTTCGCCCACAGGCCGCCAGTCGCCTTTTTTACCGTGCTGCAAATGCTTGATGCGCGCATCGATGGCAGCGGCCGCCACGTCGTGCAGCGAGTCTTCCCAGCGGCGGTATTCAGCCGTCTTGCGCGTGTCGATCAGCAGTGGTTCGGGTGGCGTCGGTGCATCCATTGTAATCGTTTGTTCTCATTCGTCAAGCGGTTTGATTCAGCCATACGGAGAGAATAGGCAGAAATCGGCACCTCTACAGGAAGAATGCCGCTTGTTTGTCCTGGCTCACGCCGCGACGGCGGTAGAATGCCGCTTTCAGTGAGAAATGATCGTGAGCACCATGGACAATGCAGAACAGATGGAAGTACGTTTCGTCGATATCGAAATCAAGCTGGCGCAGCAGGAAGACCTGGTCGAATCGCTGAATCAGATGGTGTACCAGCAGGGCAAGCGCATCGACCAGCTCGAGGCGATGCTGCACAAGCTGGGCGAACACGTGCGCGACGGCGCGCAGCAGGCAAATGGCGGGCTGGTCAACGAGCGTCCGCCGCATTACTAAATCGGCATCGTGACGCGGGACACGTGAAAACCGTTCATCACTGGCGGGCGCGCTACCATCGGTAGTTGCTGGTGACGCAAGTGTTTCAGGCTGTTATTATTTCAGGCTGGCCCGCGACACAATCGCGGCTCTCTTGCGTTTCTTGAAAGAAGACATGACCCGTCCAACAATGCTCGTCATCGCCGCCAGCCTGATGCTGGCGCCAGCCGCCGCCGTTTTTGCCTCCACCGCTACCGCGGCGGCAACACTGCCTGCCTCGAACCCGTTTGCGCAAGCGAGCAGCCTGCCATTCAACTATCCGCCGTTCGACAAGGTGCAGGACGCCGACTACGCGCCCGCCTTTACGGCAGGCATGGCCGCCAATCTGGCGGAAATCAGTGCGATTGCGAACAACAAGAAACCAGCCACGTTCGACAACACCATCGTGGCCATGGAACGTTCGGGCCAGTTGCTGAGCCGTGTACGTACTGTGTTTTCCGTGATGTCCGGCTCGAATACGAATGACACGATCCAGGGCCTGGAACGCGAGCTGGCGCCGAAAATGGCGGCCCATAGCGATGCGATCATGCTCAATGACAAATTGTTCAAGCGCATCGATACCCTGTACGCCAAGCGCGACAAGCTGGGCCTCGATGCCGAATCGAAACGCTTGCTCGAGCGCTATCACACGGACTTCGTGCGCGCCGGCGCCAAGCTGCCGGCGGCTGACAAGGAAAAGCTACGCGCCTACAACGGCCAGCTCGCTGCCCTGTCGACCAAGTTCGCGCAGAACGTGCTGAAGGAATTGAACGCGTCGGCCGTCGTCGTCGACACGCGCGAGGAACTGGACGGCCTGTCGCCGGCCGCCATCGAAGTGGCCGCCGGGCTGGCCAAGAAGCGCGGCCTGGACGGCAAATACGTGATCGCCCTCGTCAACACGACGGGCCAGGCGCCGCTGTCGCTGCTGACCAACCGTGCCTTGCGCGAACGCATCATGGCCGCCTCGCAAGCGCGCGGCAGCCGTGGCGGCGAGTTCGACAATACCCAGGAAGTGCTGGAACTGGCGAAACTGCGCGCCGAACGTGCCGCGCTGATGGGCTACCCGAACTACGCGGCGTATTCGCTGGAAGACCAGACGGCGCACGACACGACCGCTGTGAACGCCCTGCTGGGCGAGCTGGCGAAGCCGGCCGTCGTCAATGCGCGCCGCGAAGCGGACGATATCCAGAAGGTCATCGATGCAGGCAAAGGCGGCTTCAAGGTGGGTGCCGCCGACTGGGCCTTCTATAGCGACAAGGTACGCGCCGAACGCTACAACTTCGACGAGACGCAATTGAAACCGTACTTTGAAATGCACAGCGTGCTGACCAAGGGCGTGTTCTTTGCTGCAGGCAAGTTGTATGGCCTCACGTTCAAGCAGCGCACCGACTTGCCCGTTTACACGTCCGACATGCTGGTCTACGACGTCTTCAATGAAGACGGTACGCAGCTGGCCATCTTTACACTTGACCCTTACGCGCGCAGCAACAAGCGCGGCGGCGCCTGGGCGAATGCCTACGTGGGCCAATCGACCTTGCTGAACCGCAAGCCGGTGATTGCGAATAACCTGAACATTCCAAAGCCGGAAGCGGGCCAGCCGACCCTGATGACGTTTGACGAAGTCAACACCATGTTCCACGAATTCGGCCATGCGCTGCACGGCATGTTCTCGAACGTGACATACCCGCGCTTTGCCGGCACCAGCGTGCCGCGCGACTTCGTCGAATACCCGTCGCAAGTCAATGAAATGTGGGCGCTGTGGCCGGAAGTGTTGCAAAACTATGCCAAGCACTATCAGACGGGCGCGGCTATTCCTGCCGAGCTGCTGGCGAAAGTGACGGCGGCCGACAATTTCAACCAGGGCTACAAAACCACGGAATACCTGGCATCGGCCCTGCTGGACCAGCGCTGGCACCAGCTGACCCCGGCGCAAATCCCGACCGACGTGCTGGCCTTTGAAAAGGCCGCCTTGACGGATGCCGGCGTTGATTTCGCCCCGGCGCCGCCGCGCTACCGCACCACGTATTTTTCGCACGCGTTCGCGGGCGGCTACTCGGCCGGCTACTACGCGTATCTGTGGTCGGAGAAGCTCGACGCCGACACGGTCGAGTGGTTCAAGGAAAATGGCGGCCTGACGCGCAAGAACGGCGACTGGTTCCGTAACAAACTGCTGTCGCGCGGCGGCAGTGCCGATGCGCTCGACATCTACCGCAACTTCCGCGGCCGCGATGCGAAGATCGAGCCGCTGCTGCAACGCCGTGGCTTGAACGGCAAGTAATCCTCGTACCCGTCACCGGCCTGGCCGGTGATGAACATCAGTGGCCGCCATGCAATGGGCGGCCATTTTTATTTGGCGAATCGCCACGCAAACCGTGGTAAACCGCGCAGTTGGCGCGATGCACCACAGGATTGCCCATGTCGGATGACGCCTGTGTGACAGGCTGCTATGATCTGCCACTGGCCCGCGACGCGATCGCGGCTCTTCCCCGCGCTTTCAGAAAGATGTCATGATCCGTCCACAACTGCTCGTCATCGCCGCCAGCGTCATGCTGGCCCACGCCGCCCCATCCGCCATGGCTGCCGCCACTGCAAAATCCGCGCCCGCCGCCGCCGTCAGCGCCCAGAACCCGCTGCTGAAAGCGAGCCCGCTGCCATTCCAGATGCCGCAGTTCGGCCTGATCAAGGATGCGCATTACGCGCCGGCGTTTGCCGAAGGCATGAAACGCCAGTTGGCCGAAGTGAACGCCATTGCCAACAACCGCCAGGCGCCCACGTTCGAGAACACCATCGTGGCCCTCGAGCGCACGGGGCAGCTGCTGCACCGCGTGCAAAGCATCTTCAGCAACATGACGTCGACCAACACGAACAGCGTGCTGGAAGCGGTGGAAGTGGACGTGTCGCCGAAACTGGCCGCGCATGGCGATGCGATTACCCTGAATCCAAAACTGTTTATCCGCATCGACACCCTGTACGCCAAGCGCGACAAGCTGGGCCTCGATGCCGAATCCTTGCGCTTGCTGGAACGCTATCACACGGACTTCGTGCGCGCCGGCGCCAAGCTGTCCGATGCGGACAAGGAAAAATTGAAAGCCTACAACGCCGAGCAGGCGGGCCTGGAAACGGCCTTCGCGCAAAACGTGCTGAAGGAAACGAATGCCAAGAGCATCGTCGTCGACACGCGCGCCGAGTTGGCCGGCATGACGGACAGCGATATCGATACGGCCGCCGCCGCCGCCAAGGAACGCGGCTTGACGGGCAAGTTCGTCATCGCTCTCGTGAACACCAGCGGTCAGCCGCCGCTGGCCGTATTGACGGATCGTAAGACACGCCAGCGCCTGATGGATGCGTCGCTGAACCGCGGCAGCCAGGGCGGCGAGTTCGACAACCGCGCCATCGTATTGAAACTGGCGAAACTGCGCGCCGAACGGGCCACCTTGCTCGGTTACGCCAACTACGCCGCGTACTCGCTGGAAGACCAGACGGCCAAGACGACGACGGCCGTCAACACGCTGCTGTCGGAACTGGCGAAACCGGCCGTCGCCAACGCGCGCCGCGAAGCGGCCGACCTGCAGCAAGTGGTCGATGCGGAAAAAGGCGGTTTCCAGGTGGCGGCGGCCGACTGGGCCATCTACACGGACAAGCTGCGCAAGCAACGGTTCAACTTCGATGAAAACGAGCTGAAACCATACCTGGAATTGAACAGCGTGCTGAACAACGGCGTCTTCTTTGCCGCGAATAAACTGTACGGTATCAGTTTCAAGGAACGTAAAGATCTGCCGGTGTACAACCCGGACGTGCGCGTCTACGATGTGACGGACGCCAACGGCAAGCCGCTGGCCCTGTTCATCGCCGACTTTTATGCACGCGGCAACAAGCATGGTGGCGCGTGGATGAATGAATACGTGTCGCAGTCAATGCTGATGGGCACGCATCCAGTGGTGGCCAACCAATTGAACATTCCGAAGCCGCCGGCCGGCCAGCCGACGCTCTTGACGTTCGATGAAGTGACGACCATGTTCCATGAGTTCGGCCATGCTCTGCACGGCATGTTTTCGAACGTGAAATATCCGCGCTTTGCCGGCACCAGCGTGCCGAGCGACTTCGTCGAGTATCCATCGCAAGTCAATGAAATGTGGGCCGTCTGGCCGGAAGTGCTGCAAAACTATGCCAAGCACTACCAGAGCGGCGCGGCCATGCCGCAGGAATTGCTCGACAAGGTCACTGCGGCCAAGAAATTCAACCAGGGTTTCATGACGACGGAATACCTGTCGGCAGCCCTGTTGGATCAGCGCTGGCACCAGCTGGCGCCGAGCCAGATCCCGACCGACGTGCTGGCCTTTGAAGCGGCGTCGCTGAAAGACGCTGGCGTCGATTACGCACCCGTGCCGCCACGCTACCGCACCAGCTACTTCTCGCACAGCTTCTCGGGCGGCTATTCGGCCGCGTATTACGCCTACCTGTGGTCGGAAAAGCTGGACGCAGAATCGGTCAACTGGTTCAAGGAAAACGGCGGCCTGACGCGCAAGAACGGCGACTGGTTCCGCAGCAAATTGCTGTCGCGCGGCGGCAGCGTCGATGCGCTGCAACTGTTCCGTGACTTCCGCGGCCGCGATGCCACCGTGGAACCGCTGCTGGAACGCCGCGGCTTGAACGCGAAGTAAGACGTCCTCGTCAGAAGCTTGCGTTGCGTTGACATGGCGCACGCAAGCTTTCCGTGCCGGCGGCGTAGAATTGAGTAAGATGTAAACAAGAAGGCAGTCGAAAGAGTATATGAGTCAGCAAGATTTGAATGGCATCACCCTGGAAGGTATCGTGACGCGCCTGCACGCCCACTACGGTTGGGACGGCCTGGCCAAGCACATCGATATCAATTGCTTCATCAGCGATCCCAGCATCAAGTCGAGCCTGAAGTTTTTGCGCAAGACCCCGTGGGCCAGGAGCAAGGTGGAACAATTGTTCCTGGACACGCAATTTACTGACTGACAGGAAAAAACATGGATAGCAAACTCAAGGAATCGCTGCAACAACTGCATTCGACACTGGAAACCAGCGGCCCCGTCGATGAAGAACTGCATGGTTTGCTGCAAAAACTCGATGTCGACATCAAGTTGCTGATGGAAAAGCGCGCCGCGCAGGAACAGGAAGAAGAGTCGACCACCTATGGCCTGGCCGAGCGCAGCCAGGAATTGTCGGCCAAGTTTGCCGTCAAGCACCCGAAACTGGAGCCGGCGTTGCGGGAACTTGGTGAGATTCTGGCGAATATGGGGATCTGATCGGGGTCCGACCCGCCGGGTCGTACCCCAGCAGTCAAAAATTCTGGGGTCAGACCCAACGGGTCTGACCCCAAGTGATTGAAAAATAAACGTTTTTTGTACTGAAATCCAACAGTAAAAAGCAGGCCGTCAGGTTGGAAATGGCCAATTCCGGTACAATCCGTACCCTATGAGCTCCCCTACCAATTTATTTGCGACCGTTCCCAAGCGGTCTGCCCGCGCTGCCGTGGCGCCTTTCCTGCCGATGTCGCGTGCCGAGATGGACGCGCTGGGCTGGGACCAGTGCGACGTCATCCTCGTCACGGGCGACGCCTACATCGACCATCCGAGTTTCGGCATGGCCCTCGTTGGCCGCCTGCTCGAAGCGCAAGGTTACCGCGTCGGCATCATCAGCCAGCCGGACTGGCTGTCGGCCGACGCGTTCCGCATCCTCGGCAAGCCGCGTTTGTACTACGGCATTACCGCCGGCAACATGGATTCCATGGTCAACCAGTACACGGCCGACCGCAAGATCCGCTCCGACGATGCCTACACGGCCAATGCGGAACCGAACAAGCGCCCGGACCGCGCCGTCACCGTGTACGCCCAGCGCGCGCGCGAAGCGTATCCCGACGTGCCCATCGTCATCGGCAGCATCGAAGCATCGTTGCGCCGCATCGCCCATTACGATTACTGGTCGGACAAGGTCCGCCGTTCCGTCTTGCCCGATTCCAAGGCCGATCTGCTAATCTTCGGCAATGCCGAGCGGGCGCTGGTCGACCTGACGCACCGTCTGTCCGCTGGCGAATCGATCAAGGATATCCGCAACTTGCGCGGCACGGCCTTCATGGTGCCATCCGGCTGGCTGCCCGGCGACGACTGGGGCGTGCACAACTCCACCCGCGTCGACGTGCCCGGCAAGATCGATCCGCACTACAGCCCGTATGAGATGGTGCAGGAAGACAAGACCGCCTGCGCCACGGAAAATGCGTCGAAATCGGCCGAAGTCATCAAGCCGATCCGCATCATGAGCCGCGAAGAGCGCCTGGCCATGGCCAAGGAAAAGCACGACAAGACGGTCGTGCGCCTGCCATCGTACGACGTCGTCAAGGATGACCCCGTCATGTATGCGCACGCGTCGCGCGTGTTCCACCTGGAATCGAATCCCGGCAATGCCCGTGCCATGGTGCAGGCGCATGGCGAACGCGACGTGTGGCTCAACCCGCCGCCGCTGCCCCTGGCCATGGACGAGATGGATGGCGTGTACGACATGAACTACGCGCGCGCGCCCCACCCGAGCTATGGCAAGGCGCATATCCCGGCCTGGGAAATGATCCGCTTTTCCGTCAACATCATGCGCGGCTGCTTCGGCGGCTGCACCTTCTGCTCGATTACCGAGCATGAAGGCCGCATCATCCAGAGCCGTTCGGAGCCGTCGATTCTGCGTGAAATCGAGCATATCCGCGATAAAACCAAAGGCTTTACAGGCACCATTTCCGATATGGGTGGCCCGACGGCGAATATGTACCGCCTGGCCTGCAAGGAAAAAGAGATCGAAGTGTCGTGCCGCCGCCTGTCGTGCGTGTACCCGTCCATCTGCGTGAACCTGGGCACGGACCACAGCAAGCTCATCTCGCTGTACCGCAAGGCGCGCGCCATTCCCGGCATCAAGAAAGTGCTGATCAGCTCAGGTCTGCGCTACGACCTGGCCGTACGTTCGCCTGAATACGTCAAGGAACTGGTGACGCACCACGTCGGCGGCCTCTTGAAAATTGCGCCCGAGCACACGGAAGAGGGGACTTTGTCGAAGATGATGAAGCCCGGCATCGGCGCGTACGACGAATTCAAGGAAATGTTCGACCGTTTCTCGCTGGAAGCAGGCAAGAAGCAGTATCTGATCCCGTATTTCATCGCCGCCCATCCGGGCACGACGGACGTGGACATGCTGAACCTGGCCCTGTGGCTGAAGAAAAATAATTTCAAGCTGGACCAGGTGCAAACCTTCATGCCCACGCCGATGGCCATGGCGACGACGATGTATCACACGCGCAAGAATCCCTTGCGCAAGGTGACGGCGGACTCGGAAGTGGTGGAAACGGCCCGCAGCGGCAAGATCCGCCGCACGCATAAAGCCTTTCTGCGCTACCAGGACCCGGCCAACTGGCCGATCCTGCGCGAGGCGCTGGTCAACATGGGTCGGGGCGACTTGATCGGCAATGGCGACAAGCATTTGATTCCGGCCTGGACCTCGTCCGAGTCGGGCGGACTGGCCGCAGGCGAACGCAGCCGCCAGACGCATGGCGCCGGCACGCCGGACAAGTTCAAGGTCACGCCGGGCAAGAACCGCATCGCCCTGGGCGGCACGGCCGCCGCGCCGAAGGCGACAGCCGTCGAATCGAAAGTGCGTCCATCGATCCTGTCGACCATCAAGACCAAGGCCAAGCCGGCCGCCGTGCCGATGGGCCGTGGCGGCAAGCCGCCAGCCAAGGGCGGCCATGCCGCACCGGCACGGGGCGGACGCAAGTAAGCCAGCGTCACTGTCCCCGGCATCGACTGAGAACCCGGCAACGCATACAGCGTTGCCGGGTTTTTTGCCATCTGCGCACCAACATGGGGCGCAGCACGCCATGCTGGCAGGATTTTTACCAATATTTAAAAATTGAATAGAGCAAAAGGCAATTTTCCCTTGTGGCAACTTGGTATTTGAAAATATACTCGTTGAACATTTAGCCGTACGTCAACAATACTGCCATTCTGGCAAGCGCCGGCGTATGCGGCTCCCAGCGTTGATATGAAAAGAGATGCCAATTGAAATGCCTTTCCTGCCAGGCCGAGAATAAGCCGGGCGCCAAATTCTGTTCTTCCTGCGGCACGACGTTTGCCGTTGCCACGACCGTTGCCGCCCCGGTGCCGGGAAAATCCTGTGGCCAGTGCGGCCATGACTGCAAGCCGGACGCCCGGTTCTGCCCCAAGTGCGCGTTCAGCTTTGCCGTGGCGCCGGTGGCCGCAGCGATGCCGCCGCCGCTGCCAGAGCCGGTCATCGCGCCGGAGATTGCGCCCGTCATTGAACCAGTGTCCGTGCCTGAGCCTGCCCCGGCACCGGTGGCGGAACCGGTCGCGCCACCTGCGCCACCGCCCGTGCTGGAAAAGCGCCGTGCCGATCCGGTCCCTGCGCCCGCCCCCGCACGGGAACCAGAAACCGCTCCCGCAGCAGTGACAGACAGCGTTCCCGACACGCCGGCTGACAGCCCACCGGCTGGCAAGCGCATGAAACTGATCGCCGCGGCCGTCGCAGCGGTGGTGCTTCTGGGCGGTGCGGGCGCTTACTATTTCTTATCAGGCAAGCCGCCTGTCGCCGTGCCTGAACCGGAGGCAACCTTGCCGGTGCAGGAAGACCCTGCGCCGGCCGCCGAGCAGCCGCTGGCCATCGATGACGCTGCGCTCGATGGCGGCACGGCGGGCGACCTTGCCGCGACACCTGCTGCCGAGCCCGAGCCCGAGCCTGAGCCAGCGGCAGCGCCTGCTCCGGCACCCGAGCCGGCTCCAGCAGCGGCCCCGGCCCCTGTCGTGGAAAAACCGGCCAAGCCCGTCAAGGTGACCCCGCCACAGGCGCCTGTCAAACAGACGACGGGCCTGGAAAGCGTGATCACGGACAGCCTGTCGGAAGCGAGCCACTGCATGAGCCAGCGCAAATACGACTGTGCCATTGCCAATGCGAATGCCGTGTTGCGCATGGACAAGAGCAACCGACATGCACTCGACATCAAGCGCAAGGCGAAGGAAGCGCAAGACAAGGCGCTGTCGCAAATTCAGATCGAGTAAGCCGTAGCTTGCCTCCCATTCCTATTTTGATTCTTTCGGAGAATAACGTGAAAAACTTGAAACAAATGGCCAAGCCCCTGGTGGCGATGCTGGTCGTGTCGTTGATGCTGGCCGGCTGCGCCGCGCCGGGCGGCCCTGGCGCCACGGGCAATACCACCACCGCAGGCACGGAAGCGGCCAGTGGCGAATGCAATACGGCCATGCTGGCCGGCATCGGCGCCGTCGTCGGCGGCTTGCTGGGCGGTGGCAACAACACCGTGCGCGGTGCGGCCCTGGGCGCCAGCCTGGGCGCGCTCGCCTGCGTGGCCCTCAATTATCAAAGCCAGCAAGTCAAGACGTCGCAGCAGGTGCAGGCCGATTACAAGGTGGCCAACAAGGGCAAGCTGCCCGAGCAGTCGACCCTGGTGAAATACGAGACGGGCTTTACGCCGTCGTCCGTGCGTCCGGGCCAGAAGGCGCAGACCAATTCGTACATCGAAGTGGCGGCCGGCACGCGCGATCCGAACCCGCTGGTGGAAGAAGAATTGAGCCTGTACAAGCCCAATGGCGAGCTGATCAAAACCGTGCGCAAGGTGGTCAGCAGCAATAACGGCAGCGGCGCCTACAAGGGCGGCTTCTCGATCCCCATGCCTGAAGGCGTGCCGCAGGGCATTTACCCGGTACGCACGGCCCTGTACCTGAATAGCAAGCGCGTCGGTGGCCAGGACGTCAAGCTGCAGATCGTCCAGCGCCAGGCGCCTGCGAGCGAGCTGCAACTGGCGCTGGCCTACTGATACAGCATGACCATGGGACGGCCAGGCAGGCCGTCCCCTCCCGATTCACCCCTTCCAGGCCAGACATGACCATTTCCACACAAACACATCAACCTCTTCCCTTTTCCTCCGCCGTGGGTTCGCTGATCGAAGCGACCGACGCCATCAGGAACTTTCGCGCGATTGCGCTGCTGGCCCTGACCTTCATCAGCGCCGTGCTCGTCGGTGGCGTGCTGACGATGCTTGCCGGCGGCATGAGCAGTCCGCTGCTGGTCTTTGTCGGTGGCCTGATGGCCTTCCTTGTGATGTTTTACGGTTCTAACGCTGTCGGCATCATGCTGATGCGCGACGCGCAAGGCCAGCCTGGCATGAGCCTGGTTGATGCCATGCTCGTTTCGCTGTACACGAGCCACCGCCTGATCGCGGTCGTCTTCCTTGAATTTTTGATCGTGCTGGCGGCCATGATCACCATCGCCATCATCTTGTTTGTCTGCAAGATTCCCGTGCTCGGCCCCGTGCTGTACACGGTCGTCTTCCCGCTGTCGGCCATCGTGCTGGGCGTGCTGGTGTTTGCGCTGTTCTACGTGATGCTGCCGCTGGCCGGCCCTGCCGCCTGGTCGGGCGCCACCGTGTTCCAGATCATTGCCCGCCTGAACCTGATCGTGCGCACCAAGCTGGTGTCCGTGATCTTGCTGGAAGTGCTGTTGTTCCTGATCACCTCGTTTGTCGCGCTGCTGATCTTTGGCGTGGTCGGTACCGGCGTGTCGCTGACCAGCGGCATGTCGGCCGGCATCCTGGGCCTGGGCGGCCAGATGAATATGTACACCCTGGCTTCGGGTCTGAATGGCGGTTCCGGCTACATCATCGCAGCGGGCCTGGGCGGCGGCTTGCTGTTGGCGGCCGCGGCCGTGGTACCGGGCCTGATCTTCACCAAGGGCGTGTGCATCATCTACCTGAACGCCACGCGCAATGTCGATTTCAGCGCCTCGGAAGCGAGCCTGAACGACGGCCTGGCCACGGTCAAGAAAAAAGCCGAGGAAGCGCGTGACCGTGCGCGCGCCCTGGCCGAGCAAGCTGCGGCACCGGCCACGCCAGCCGCTCCGGCTGCCGCGCCCGTTGACAGCCTGCATTGCCCAAGCTGCAAGGCACCGGTCGCGTCCGATGACGTGTTCTGCGGCGCATGCGCGCATAAACTCAAGTAAGGCACACCATGGCTCACTTCTGCACCAAATGCGGCACCGCCCATGCCCCCGGCGCGCGCTTCTGCGATGAATGCGGCAAGGCCGTCAACGCCGCAACGGCGCCCGCACCAGCCGTGACGCCGGCGCTGCCCGGTGTGAAGCGGCGCCACGTCATGATCGCCGGCGGCGTGCTGGCGGCGGTCATCGTGGCTGGCGGCGCCCTGGCGTGGCTGCTGAAGCCAGAGGCGGCCTCGGCCAGCAGTTTCAGCCGCGCCATCGATGCCCACCTGGCCGCTGACGAGGCGGTGCGCGACAAGCTGCTGTGCCTCACCAACTTGCCGTACCAGAAGGAAGAGATCCGTGTGGCGTCGTACGACAGTTCCACTCGGCAATGGCTGGATATCCTCGTGCGTAGCGGGCTGTACAACGCTCCCGTTGAACAAGGCAGCGGAGGCTGGGTTGCGCAATCGCAATTTGTCTACGCGCTGGCCGCGCCGGGCAAGGCGGCCTTGCGCGGCGACAAGCTGTGCGTGGCCAAGGGCGTGAAAGTGGCCAAGGTCAGCGGCTACGATCAGGTGCGCGACCTGGGCGCACAGCAAGTGGCGATGGCCAAGGCCACCCTGACGCTGACCGATGAGGCGGCATGGTTCGCCAAATCGCCGGACCGCGCACTGATCCTGCAGCGCTTGCCGGACGGCGATCTGCAAGTGCGACTGCCGATGGCGCTGGTCGACAAGCAATGGCAAGTCATCGACGAAACGCAGATGAGCCAGGCGGCCATGAGCGGTGTGATAGGCAAAGCGCCAGCCGTGCAGGGTGCGGGCATGCTGGACAAGCTGAAAAGCGTGTTCAGCTTTGGCGGCCACCCGGCGGTGGGGAAATGGCAGGCGGCGATGGGCAACGTCCTGGAATTTACCAGTGACAGCGTGATCAATAACGGCACCTCGACCAAGGCCACCTTCACCACCAAGGGCAATACCGTGACGATCGCGCCGGAAGGCGCGGGCGAAGCGGCCATGGATATTATCGTCAGCGACGATGGCAGCACGGCGCAGATCAGCATGGGCGGCGTGCGGGTAACGACCCTGCGGCGCGTGCGCGATTAAGCATCTGTCAGGCGGCGCACCTTGCCGCCTGATCTGCTTCCCCGAGCCCGGCCATGCCGGGTTTTTTTACGTTCGCAGGCAGCGGCGCGCACGCCCATTTGTCTTGACATCAAGATAGTTCGCGTCCACACTGAGTTTTTATCTTAGTGTCGAGATAGTTGTATGGCTTCTTCTTCCGTCCGCCCCGCCTGGGGCGATATTCTGCTCACGGCGCTGGCGCCCCTGATCTGGGGTTCCACGTATATCGTCACGTCCGAATTGCTGCCGCCCGACCGGCCCTTCACGGCGGCCCTGATCCGCGTCTTGCCGGCTGGCTTGCTGTTGCTGCTGGTCATGCGGCGCCTGCCCGCGCGGCGCGACTGGATGCGCGTGCTGATCCTGTCCGCGCTGAATATCGGCGTGTTCCAGGCGCTGCTGTTCGTGGCCGCCTACCGCTTGCCTGGCGGCTTGGCGGCCGTGGTGGGCGCCATCCAGCCGCTGCTGGTGATGGGCCTGGCCTGGGGCGTGGAAGGGCGCCGTCCGGCCCGCCTGGCCTTGGGGGCCAGCGTGCTGGGCGTGGCTGGCATGGGTGTTTTGTTGTTGTCGCCGCGCACCGTGTGGGAACCGGTCGGCATCGCTGCCGCGCTGGGTGGCACGGCCTGCATGGCGGCCGGCACCTATCTGACGCGGCGTTGGAAGCCGGACTTGCCCGTGCTGGCGCTGACGGGCTGGCAATTGCTGCTCGGCGGCCTGATGCTGGCGCCCGTCGCCTGGCTGGCCGACGCGCCCTTGCCGGCATTATCCCTGCAGCAAGTGCTGGCCTACGCCTACCTGTGCCTGGCCGGCGCCCTGCTGGCGTACGCCTTGTGGTTCCGTGGCATCGCCAGGCTGTCGCCCGTGGCCGTCTCCTCGCTGGGACTGCTCAGCCCCCTGATGGCCGTCGTGCTGGGCTGGGCCTTGCTGGGCCAGGCCATGACGGGCTGGTCGATGCTGGGCTTGCTGCTGGTGCTGGCCAGCGTGCTGGCCGTGCAGTGGGCCAGCGCCCGTCCCGCAACAAACGTCTGATTTCTACGCATTTCTCCTCGGCAGGCCGATCGCGTCGGCCTGCCTGTTTCCCTCTGGGCGCTCCCTTTTTGCTGCACCGCACATACAGTTTTGCTTGCACTGTAATAGGGCATTGAGGCACTATTCGCTTCGCGCAAACGTTTGCGCGCCGTAAAATTTCATAAAAGCATGGTGTAGACGTGCTTGACCAACAACTCTGGAGACGCTCATGACATCCCGTATTCGCCTGAAAATGATTGCCGCCGCTGTCCTGGTGTGTGCCTTGCCCGCAGCGCCGGCGATGGCGCAGACACCTGCCAAACCGAAGGTCGCATTGGTGATGAAGTCGCTCGCCAATGAATTTTTCCTGACCATGGAAAATGGCGCCAAGGCGCATCAGAAGGCCAATGCCGCCAAGTACGACTTGCTGTCGAACGGCATCAAGGATGAAACGGATACGTCGAGCCAGATCAAGCTGGTCGAGCAAATGATCGTCTCGCGCGTCAACGCGCTGGTGATCGCCCCGGCCGACTCGAAGGCGCTGGTGCCGGTGCTGAAGAAAGCCATCGACGCGGGCATCATCGTCGTCAATATCGACAACAAGCTCGACGAAGGCGCCCTGAAAGAGAAGGGTATTTCCGTACCGTTCGTCGGCCCGGACAACCGCAAAGGCGCCAAGGTCGTCGGCGACTTCCTGGCCAAGCAGATCAAGAAGGGCGATCCGGTCGGCATCATCGAAGGCGTCTCGACCACCTACAACGCGCAGCAGCGCACCCTGGGCTTCCAGGACGCCATGAGCGCGGCCGGCGCCAAGGTCGTCAGCGTGCAGTCGGGCCAGTGGGAAATCGCTCCTGCCAATACGGTGGCGGCCGCCATGCTGAACGCCAATCCGAACATCAAGGCTTTGCTGTGCGGTAACGACAACATGGCCATCGGCGCCATTTCCGCCATCAAGGCGGCCGGCAAGACGGGCAAAGTGCTCGTCGTCGGCTACGACAACATCAACGCCATCAAGCCGATGCTGGCCGATGGCCGCGTGCTGGCTACCGCCGACCAGTTCGGCTCGCAGCAAGCCGTGTTCGGCATCGAGACGGTGCTGAAAGCGCTGGCGCAGAAGAAGAAACAGGCCGATCTGGGTGGCGTCATTGAAACCAAGGTCGAACTGGTCGCCAAGGCTGCCAAGTCCTGATCGTTTGATCCCGCCGGGGCCGGCGCCTGCCTACTCATGCGAGCAGGCGGCGGCGGCCCCGCCGCCACTACCGCGGAGTTTTATCATGCCCATCGACATCCCCCCGGCGCCATCAGCCGCCATCCCTCTATTGACCCTGGACAACATCGGCAAGTCCTATGTCGGCCCCGTGCTGGGCGGCGTGGGCTTGCGCTTCGCCCCCGGCCAGGTGCTGGCGCTGACGGGCGAAAACGGTGCTGGTAAAAGCACCTTGTCGAAGATCATCTGCGGTCTGGAGCAAGCCACCACGGGCACGATGCTGCTCGACGGCAAGCCTTACCAGCCCGCCTCGCGCGGCGCCGCCGAGGCGCTGGGCATCCGCATGGTGATGCAGGAACTCAATCTGATTCCCACCCTGTCGATCGCGGAAAACCTGTACCTGAAAAACCTGCCGCAGCGTTTCGGCTTCATCGACCGCGGCCGTCTCGAACGCGACGCGCGTGAACAGATGGAAAAAGTCGGCCTGGGCGGCCTCGATCCGTGGACCCTCGTGGGCGAACTGGGCATCGGCCACCAGCAAATGATCGAAATCGCGCGCAATTTGATCGGCGCCTGCCGTTTGCTGGTGCTCGACGAGCCGACGGCCATGCTGACGCACCGCGAAGTGGAATTGCTGTTCCTGCAGATCGAACGTCTGAAGGCCGAAGGCGTGTGCATCATCTATATTTCCCACCGCCTGGAAGAACTCAAGCGCGTGGCCGACCGCATCGCCGTGCTGCGCGATGGGCAACTCGTGTGCGACGACGATATCGCGGGCCATTCCGCCGCCGATCTGGTCAGCCTGATGGTGGGCCGTTCGGCCGACGATGCGGTGGACCTGAGCGGTCGCACCAACGGCGCGCCATTGCTGCGCGTGCGGGGATTGGCGCGCGGCAAGGTCGTCAACCCGACCTCGTTCGACTTGCGCGCCGGTGAAATCCTCGGCATCGCCGGTCTGATCGGCTCGGGCCGCACGGAATTGCTGCGCCTGATCTTCGGCGCCGACCGTGCCGACGCCGGTGACGTGTTCCTTGGCGACAGCGAAACACCGGCCGCCCTGGCCTCGCCGCAGGCAGCGGTGAAAGCGGGCATCGCCATGATCACGGAAGACCGCAAGGGCCAAGGCTTGTTGCTGCGCCAGTCCATCGCCGTCAACACGACCCTGGCCTCGCTCGACACCGTCAGCGGCGCCGGCTGGCTCAACGATGCGTCCGAAGCGTCGGTGGCCGACGACTACATCGAGCGCCTGGGCATCCGCTCGCGCAACAGCGCGCAAACGGTGGCGGAACTGTCCGGCGGCAACCAGCAAAAGGTGGTGATCGCCCGCTGGCTGTACCGCGACTGCCCCGTGATGCTGTTTGACGAGCCCACGCGCGGCATCGATATCGGCGCCAAGTTTGATATTTATCAGGTGCTGGCCGAGCAGGCGCGTCAGGGCAAGGGCCTCGTCATCGTCTCGAGCGACTTGCGCGAACTGATGCTGATCTGCGACCGCATCGCCGTCATGAGCGCGGGCAGCATCGTCGAGACCTTCGAGCGCGGCGCCTGGAGCCAGGACGCACTGCTGTCGGCCGCCTTCTCCGGCTATTTGACCCCTACTTCCACTCCAGCTGCGGTCTGATCCGCCGGAAAGATTCCCATGACCACCAATTCCTCTCCTTCGTATCTGCAGCGCAGCCTGGCCGACCTGAAAAACTATGCGGGCCTGATCGGCGCCCTGCTGGCCATGTGCGTGCTGTTCTCGTTTGCCAGCGAAAACTTCTTCACCCTGGCCACCTTGAGCACCTTGTCGAACAATATTCCGACCCTCGTCGTGATGGCTGTCGGCATGACCTTCGTGCTGATCATCGGCGGCATCGATCTGTCGGTCGGTTCCGTGATGGCGCTGGCCGCTTCCGTGCTGTCGCTGGCCGTCGTGCACTGGGGCTGGCCCGTATGGAGCGCGGCCCTGCTGGGCATGTTCGTCGCCGCCCTGTGTGGCGCCACCACGGGCCTGATTTCCGTCGGCTGGCGCATTCCCTCGTTCATCGTTTCCTTGGGAGTGCTGGAAATGGCGCGCGGCATGGCGTATCAAGTGACGAACTCGCGCACGGAATACATCGGCAGCGCCGTTGACGGCATCAGCTCGCCGATCGCCTTCGGCCTGTCGCCCGCTTTCATCGCCTCGATTGCCATCGTTGTCATCGGCCATTTGGTGCTCACGCGCACGGTGCTGGGCCGCCACTGGATCGGCATCGGCACGAATGAAGAAGCCGTGCGTTTGTCCGGCATCAATACAAAACCGTCGAAAGTGCTGGTGTTTGCCTTGATGGGCTTTCTCGCCGGCGTGGGCGCGCTGTTCCAGGTGTCGCGCCTGGAAGCGGCCGACCCGAACGGCGGCGTGGGCATGGAATTGCAAGTGATCGCCGCCGTCGTGATCGGCGGCACGAGCCTGATGGGCGGTCGCGGTTCCGTCATCAGCACGTTTATCGGCGTGCTGATCATTTCCGTGCTGGAAGCGGGCCTGGCGCAAGTGGGCGTGTCCGAACCCGTGAAACGCATCGTCACGGGCCTCGTGATCGTCGCGGCCGTGGTGCTCGATACCTACCGCCGCCGCGGCGAGCGTTCATAATACTGGCCCATGGCAACCATCAAACAAGTGGCGCAGGCGGCGGGGGTGTCGTTTACCACCGTGTCGCACGTCCTCAACAATACCCGCCCCGTCAGCGACGAGGCGCGCCGCGCCGTGCTGGCGGCGGCGGAGGCACTGCATTACGTGCCCAGCGCGCTGGCGCGGTCCTTGCGCAGCCGCAGCACGGGCACCATCGGCCTGATCATTCCGAATAATACGAACCCGTATTTTTCGGAAGTGGCGCGCGGCATCGAGGACAGCTGCTACGCGGCCGGTTACAGCGTCATTTTGTGCAATTCCGATGACGACCCCGTCAAGCAGCGCGACTATTTGAATGTGCTCTTGACCAAGCGCTGCGACGGCCTGATTTTGTCCGCGCTGGCCGACAGCGATGGCGAATTGCTGCGCAAGATGAAGGTGCCGGCCGTGCTGCTCGACCGCGCGCCCAGCGACCTGTCCATCGATGCCGTGGCTGTCGACAACCGCGCCGGTGGTGCCCTCGCCGCGCGCCATCTGCTGGGACTGGGACGCCGGCGCCTCGCCTGCATCGCCGGCCCGCGCGAAGTGAGCATTTCCAATGACCGCATTGCTGGCGTGCGCAGCGCTATGGCGGACGCAGGCGTAGTCCTGGCCGATACGCTGTGCCGCCATAGCGATTTCACGAGCGCGGGCGGCTATGCTGCCGCGCTGGACTTGCTGGCGCTGCCGCCAGGCCAGCGCCCGGACGCCTTGTTCTGCTGCAACGACTTGATGGCCTTTGGCGCCTTGCGCGCCGCCGCCGAGCGCGGCATTGCCGTGCCCGGTGAACTGGCCGTTGTCGGCTTCGACGATATCGACCTGGCCAGCTTCGTGCATCCGGCCTTGACCAGCGTGGCGCAAAATACGCGCGAGCTGGGCCACATCACGGCCGCCTGCCTGCTGGCGCGCATCGCCGACCCCGCCTTGCCGCGCCAGCAGCGCAGCATCGCCCCGGAGCTGCACGTGCGCGGCTCCAGCGTGGCCGCCACGCTACCTTCTATCGCACCTACTTCTTCACCTGCAACTGAACTGATGGGAATGACATCATGATCGTGGTTATCGGCAGCATCAATATGGACCTGGTCTTGCGCGTGCCGCGCATGCCCCTCCCCGGCGAAACCCTGACGGGCGGCGCTTTCCGTACGATTCCTGGCGGCAAGGGCGCCAACCAGGCCGTGGCCTGCGCGCGCTTGAGCGGCAAGGTGGCGGGCGCCCAGCAAGTGGCCATGGTCGGCTGCGTGGGCGACGATGCGTTTGGCGCGACCTTGCGCGCGGCGCTGGTGGGCGACGACATCATCGACAGCCACATTACGACCTTGCCGGGCGTCGCGTCCGGCATCGCTTCCATCCTCGTCGACGACAATGGCCAGAACAGCATCGTCATCGCCGGCGGCGCCAACGATCTGCTCAGCCCCGCGCACATTGACGCGGCAAAAGAGCTGATCGAGCAGGCCGACATCGTCGTGCTGCAGCTGGAAACGCCGATGGCCACCGTCGTGCACGCGATCAAATTGGCCCGTTCGCTGGGCAAGACCGTGGTGCTGAACCCGGCCCCGGCGGCCAGCCTGCCGGCAGGCGTGCTGGAACTGGTCGACTACCTGATTCCGAATGAAATCGAAGCGGCCATGCTGGCCGGCGTCAGCCCGGAAGGCGCGGATGCCAAGGCGCTGGCCGCCGCGCTGCAAAAGCTGGGCAGCGACAACGTCATCATCACTCTCGGCTCCAAGGGCGTGCACGCGGCCCTGTATGGCGGCGATTACACCTTCCCCGCCGAAGCGGTGCAAGCGGTCGACACGACGGCCGCCGGCGACACCTTCATCGGCGGCTTTGTCGCGGGCCTGGCGTCCGGCATGGATGAGGCGGAAGCGATTCAGCAAGGCCAGCGCGCGGCCGCCTGGAGCGTCACCAAGCCCGGCGCGCAAACGTCGATTCCCCACTTGCACGAGCTGTTCTGAACCCATGAAAAAATCACCGCTGCTTAATATCGCACTGTCGCAACTGATCGCTTCGCTGGGCCATGGCGACATGCTCGTCATCGGCGACGCGGGCTTGCCGTCGCAACCGGGCGTGCCCCTGATCGACCTGGCCCTGACGCGCGGCATTCCCGGCTTCATCGATACCGTGAATACCGTGCTCAGCGAAATGCAGGTGGAATACCATTTGCTCGCCAGCGAATTGCCGCAGCACAATCCGGCCATGGCGGCGCAGGTGGCGGCCCTGGCCTTGCCCGATGCGCGCCAGGTGACGCACGAGGAGTTCAAGCAATTGAGCAAGGGCGCGCGCGCCATCGTGCGCACGGGCGAGTGCAGTCCGTACGCCAACATCATTTTGGTGGCCGGCGTCGTGTTCTAGCGCAAACAATGGCGACATTGTTTGCCAAAAACATCAACGCTATTGTCCTCACTGAAATAGTTATCCATTGGCAAAAGGGGCGGCTACAATAGCCTTACCCCTGCCAGCTTGGCAGCTTCCTGTGGTGTTGCGCCATGCCGATGAAAGCCCTCGACGCTTTCCGCTGCTGTTTCTTCCTGCTGCTGTGCCTGGTCACGCCCGTGCGGGCGCTGGAACCCGTCTCCCTGCACCTCAATTTCACGCACCAGTTCCAGTTCGCCGGCTATTACGCGGCCATCGAGCAAGGCTATTATCGCGAGGCGGGACTGGAGGTGAAACTGGTCGAAGGCAGCGGCGTGCCGCCTGCCGAGGCAGCCGTGCTGGCGGGCCAGGCCGAGTATGGCGTGGGCAACAGCACCTTGTTGCTCAGCAGGCTGGCGGGCAAGCCCGTGGTGGTGCTGGCCGTGGTGTTCCAGCATTCGCCCAGCGTGCTGCTGATGCGCCAGCAGGGCGGCGCGCCCGACGTGCGCAAACTGGTGGGAGCGCCCGTGATGATCGGCGCGGCCAGCGACGTGGCCCTTGCCTCCGATGAAGTGTCGCTGTTCCTGGCGAAAATGGGCGTCGCGCCGCAGCAGATGCGCCACTTGCCGCCCAGCTACCGGATCGAGGATTTGATCAATGGCAAGGTCGATGCGATTGCCGCGTACTCCACCAATGAACCGGACTACCTGGACCGGGCGGGCTTTTCCTACTACCAATTTACGCCGCGCACGGCCGGCATCGATTTCTACGGCGACAACCTGTTTACCAGCGAGCAGGAACTGCGCCGCCATCCCGAGCGCGTGAAAGCGTTCCGCGCGGCCAGCCTGCGCGGCTGGCAATACGCGATGGCGCACCGCGAGGAAATGGCGCAACTGATCCACGCCAAATACAGCCAGCGCCACGACCGTGCGCACCTGCTGTACGAGGCGCAGCAGATGGAATTGCTGCTGCAGCCCGTGCTGGTGGAGCTCGGCTACATGAATCCCCAGCGCTGGCAGCACATCGCCGACACCTATGCCAGCATGGGGGTGCTGCCGCGCCATGCCACGGACAGCCGCGCCTACAAAGGCTTCCTGTACCGTCCCGTGCCGGGCGCCGACCTGGGCTGGCTGTATCTGTCGCTGGGCCTGGCGGGCAGCCTGCTGGCCGTGTCGGCTGCCTTTCACTTCAACAACCTGGCGCGCGAGCGCCGCCGCACGGAGGAAACCATCCGCCAGGGGGAATTGCGCTTTCGCACCATGTTCGAGGAAGCGCCCATGGGCATCGCCCTGATCGATACCGTGAGCGGACAGTTTCTCGACATCAACCCGCGCTACCTGGCCATCAGCGGGCGCAGCCTGGAACACATGAAACAAACGAGCTGGATGGAGATCAGCCATCCCGATGACGTGGCTGGCGAGCAAGAGCAGGTGGCGCAGTTGCTGGCGCGCAGCTTGCACGGTTTTCGCCACGCCAAGCGCATCGTGCGTCCCGATGGCAGCGTGGTGTGGGTCGACGCGTCGGTGACGGCCATCGCCACGGCGCGCCATGGCGGCCCGCATCACCTGTGCATGCTGGAAGACGTGACGGACAAGCGGCAAACGGAAGCGCTGATCTGGCAGCAAGCCAATTTCGATACCCTGACGCAATTGCCGAACCGGCGCATGTTCCACGAGCGCTTGCGCCAGGCGCTGGCCCAGGGCCGGCGCGATACGAGCCGCGTGGCCATCCTGTTCATCGACCTCGACCATTTCAAGGAAGTCAACGATACCCTCGGCCACCACCAGGGCGATATCCTGCTGATCGAGGCGGCGCGGCGCATCCGCGTGGGCGTGCGCGAGACGGACACGGTGGCGCGCCTGGGTGGCGATGAATTCACGGTGATCCTGTCCGACCTCGATGATCTGCAGCAAGTCGACCGCATCGCGCGGCAGATACTCGACGGCTTGCTGGCGCCGTTCCTGCTGGGGCAGGAGCAGGCGTTCGTCTCGGCCTCGATCGGCATCACCCTGTATCCGGACGATGCGGGCAATATCGAGGACTTGCTCAAGCAGGCGGACCAGGCCATGTATGTGTCGAAAGGGGCGGGGCGCAACCGCTACAGCTACTTTACGCCCGCCATGCAGGTGGCGGCCGTCAACCGCATGCGCCTGGGGGCGGATTTGCGCACGGCCTTGCGCGAGCAGCAGATGCAGCTGTATTACCAGCCCATCGTCGAGCTGCACAGCGGCAAACTTGCCAAGGCGGAAGCCTTGCTGCGCTGGCAGCATCCGCAGCGGGGCGTGGTATGCCCGCCGGATTTCCTGGCGCTGGCCGAAAGCAGCGGCCTGATCGTGGAGATCGGCGACTGGGTGCTGCACACGGCGGCCGCGCAGCTGCTGCGCTGGCGCGCGCAAGGCCATGCCATCGGCTTGCCGGGGCTGCAACTGTGCCTGAACCAGTCGCCGCTGGAGCTGCAGCGCGAAGTGGAGGCGCCCGGCACCTGGCTGCGCCAGCTGATGGCGCTCGATGTGCCGGCCTCGGCCATCGTGCTCGACATGCGCGAAGATGTACTTTTACCCAACGGCAATAGCATGGCGCCACGCCTGCAGCACCTGCGCGAAGCGGGTCTGCAGATCGCCCTGGACGACTTTGGCAGCGGCCATGCCTCGCTGACGCAGCTGCAGCAGTGCGGCATCGATTATCTGAAGCTCGATGGCGTGCTGGTGCGCAAGCTGGCGGACGGCAGCAGCGAGCTGGTGCTGTGCGAAGCCATCGTCACCATGGCGCATAAACTGGGCTTGCAGGTCATCGCCGAAGGGGTGGAGACGCAAGCACAGCGCGCGCTGCTGCTGGAAATCGGCTGCGATTTTGCGCAAGGCGAGCTGTTTGCGCCGCCGCTGTCCATCGAAGCGTTCGATGCGCTGCTGCACGCGCAGCGGCCCTTGCACCCTTGAAACAGGCATCGCCCGCCACCAGATTTCATCCAGGCCTGCGGGACGGGGCTCCCGGCTTGAACGGGCTTATACTCGACGGGCTGGCGCCTGCGCCCGGCTTTGCTGTCACCGGTAGCTAACGGGGTGCGCAGGCAATATTTCTTCCATTCACTCAACTCGAGGTGACCTCATGGGCATTTTCAGCAATATCTACAACAAGATCTTCCACCATTCGTCCGACGCCGCACCGGCAGCCACGCCGGCCGCCGCCACGACCGCGCCTGCCGCAGCACCGGCGGCCGCACCTGCTGCGCCAGCGGCTGCCGCGCCCGTGGTGGACGTGGAAGTGGTGCTGGTCGACCTGGCCAGCAAGAACGCGGAAAAACTCAATTGGCGCACGTCCATCGTCGACCTGATGAAACTGCTTCAACTCGACAGCAGCCTGGCGTCGCGCAAGGAACTGGCGCAAGAGCTGCATTTCACGGGTGACACCAACGATTCGGCCAGCATGAATATCTGGCTGCATCGCCAGGTGATGATCAAGCTGGCGGAAAACGGCGGCAAAGTACCGGACGAACTGAAGAACTAAACACCTGGCGGCGGCAGGGGTATCCATTGTCACCGCTATCCAATCGCGTGGGAACTGCCTATCATGGAGTTCCCATGATGTCGTGATAGCTAAAACCAATTGAAACTATTGTGACAATCAATTTTGCTTATGGGTTAAAACCCCTTACACTAGAGTCTTACTGATTCACCACACGAGAGGAAATGAAATGTCGCTGATCAATACCCAAGTTAAACCATTCAAGGCAACCGCATACCACAATGGCAAATTCGTCGACCTGACGGAAGCGTCGCTGAAAGGCAAGTGGTCGGTATTCGTCTTCTACCCAGCCGACTTCACCTTCGTTTGCCCAACCGAACTGGAAGATCTGGCCGATCACCACGCTGAATTCCAGAAGCTGGGCGTCGATGTCTACGGCATCTCGACCGATTCGCACTTCGCGCACAAAGCATGGCACGACACCTCGGACGCGATCAAGAAAGTGCAATACGCACTGATCGGCGACCCAACCGGTACCCTGTCGCGCAATTTCGAAGTCATGATCGAAGAAGAAGGCATGGCACTGCGCGGTACCTTCGTCATCAATCCAGACGGCTTCATCAAAGTGCTGGAAGTGCATGACAACGGCATCGGCCGTGACGCATCGGAACTGTTGCGCAAAGTGAAGGCAGCTCAATACGTTGCCGCTCACCCAGGCGAAGTGTGCCCAGCCAAATGGACGGAAGGCGCAGCAACCCTGACCCCATCGCTGGACCTGGTTGGCAAGATCTAAGTCTCGATGCAACACGTAGCAAACAAGTAGTTACCGCGATGCCGGACCGGGCGTCCGGCCCGGCATTCGCCTAAATATTTGTAAAGGAAGAAAAAATCATGTTAGACGCAACCCTCAAAACCCAACTGAAATCCTACCTGGAAAAAGTGGTGTATCCGCTTGAGCTGGTCGCTTCTCTCGATGACAGCGCAAAAGCCCGCGAGATGAAGGAATTGCTCCAGGAAATAGTCCTGTTGAGCGACAAGATCACGCTGGTCGAGCGCCTTGACGCTGGCGTACGCGCCCCGTCGTTCAGCATCAACCGTACCGGCTCCGACATCGGCGTGCGTTTCGCCGGTGTGCCGCTGGGCCACGAATTTACCTCCCTGGTGCTGGCGCTGCTGCAAGTGGGTGGCCACACCATCAAGTTCGATGAGGCCGTGATCGAGCAGATCCGCAACCTCGACGGCGACTACGAATTTGAAACGTTTATTTCGCTCTCCTGCCATAACTGCCCGGAAGTGGTGCAGGCCCTGAACGCCATGTCGGTCATCAATCCGCGCATCAAGGTCACCACCATCGATGGCGGCGTGTTCCCGAAAGAAGTGGAAGAGCGGCAAATCATGGCCGTGCCGATGATGTTCCTCAATGGCGAACACTTTGGCCAGGGACGCACGAATGTCGAGGAAATCCTCGCCAAGCTCGACACCAATGCCGGCGCTCGCCAGGCGGAAGCGTTGAACAAGAAAGACGTGTTTGACGTGCTGATCGTCGGCGGCGGCCCTGCCGGCGCGGCAGCGGCCATCTACGCGGCCCGCAAAGGCATCAAGACGGGCGTGCTGGCCGAGCGTTTCGGCGGCCAGGTGCTCGACACCCTTGCCATCGAAAACTTTATTTCCGTCAAGGAAACCGATGGTCCGAAGTTCGCCATGGCGCTGGAACAGCACGTCAAGGAATACGAAGTCGACATCATGAACACCCAGCGCGCCGCGAAATTGACGCCGGGCAAGTTGGTGCAGATTGAAACGGCAAATGGCGCCATCTTGAAAGCCAAGACCGTCATCCTGGCCACCGGCGCCCGCTGGCGCGAAATCAACGTGCCGGGCGAGAAGGAATACCGCAACCACGGTGTCGCCTACTGCCCGCACTGCGATGGTCCTTTGTTCAAGGGCAAGCGCGTGGCCGTGATCGGCGGCGGCAACTCGGGTGTGGAAGCGGCGATCGACCTGGCTGGCCTGGTCAAACACGTGACCCTGATCGAGTTCGGCGCGGAACTGCGTGCCGATGCGGTGCTGCAACGCAAGCTGCACAGCCTGCCCAACGTGACGGTGATTACCTCGGCGCAAACGACCGAGATCCACGGCGACGGCAAGATCGTCAATGGCCTCTCCTACACGGACCGGGTCAGCGGCGAATCGAAAAAGGTCGAGCTGGAAGGCGTCTTCGTGCAAATCGGCCTGGTGCCGAACACGGAATGGCTCAAAGGCACGGTAGCGCTGTCGCGCCACGGCGAAATCGAAGTCGATGCCCGCGGCCAGACCTCGATCCCCGGCGTGTTTGCGGCCGGCGACGTCACCACGGTGCCGTACAAGCAGATCATCATCGCCACCGGCGAAGGTGCGAAGGCAGCCCTGTCCGCCTTTGACCACCTGATCCGCTCGGATGACGAGGAAGTGGTCGAAGAGTCGGCAGCGAAAGAAGCATTGACGGCGTAAATCTTTACGCTGAAAAAAACCGGAACGGCCGCGAGGTGGTTCCGGTTTTTTTTATGTGTAGAAGAAACTTAGCTGCCCGCGTACAGGGGATTGGCGGCCACATACACCCGGATGCCATCGACGGGCATGTCCTTCGGCGCGATGTCGCTCAGAGCGAAGACGGTCTTGTTGTTGAAAGTTTGCACGTGCCATGTAAAACGCTGGCCGGCGCGCGCGATGGTGACGGTTTCGCCGCGCGTGACGTTGATGTGGCGCGTGTCGGGCCGCAGCTCGATGCTGCGCTGGGCGGCCGTGTGCGGGGCGCTGCTGCCATAGTCGGCGGCCGTGCCTGTGGGGCCGGCAGCGATGGCCGAGGTGGCAAGGGTGGCGCACAGGATGGCCAGGGCGCGGCGGTGGGTGTTCAACATAATTTCTCCAAGAATAAGCCTGGCGCAGCGAGTAGCCGCGCCATATTGTCGTTGTGGCTGCACCGGGATCGCCGGTTTTTGCAACACGGCATCCTAAGCGTTTCTTGTCGGATCTGCAAAGTCCTATTTCACAATTGCACCGTCGCCGCCAAGGGCACGAGCAAGGCCAGGGCCTGATCGCTGCCCGGATACAGGGCCAGGCTGGGGCAAATTGCAGCAAAGCATGATGGGCCAGAGGACGAGGTAGGGAGAAAACTGCGGGGTAGGGGCGGAGCCGGGGTAGCGCTGATTCTAGAGCATTTGCGGTCCCACAATGGGAAAAGCCCTTCGGTTCAGAGAACCAAAGGGCTTTTCTTTTATTGGCGGAGCGGACGGGACTCGAACCCGCGACCCCCGACGTGACAGGCCGGTATTCTAACCAACTGAACTACCACTCCAAGCTCGTATGATCTGTGTTGCTGATCCATGAAGCACTGGATAATTTTCTGATTTGGTGGGTGCTGAGAGGCTCGAACTCCCGACCTACGCCTTGTAAGGGCGCCGCTCTACCAACTGAGCTAAGCACCCGCATACCCAGAAAACTATCCCGACGTTTGTCACCACGTCTGGAAGAGGCACTATTATAGGGGGCGCTTTCGTGCTTGTGCAACTATTCTTGAGGGTGAACAGCAGTTTTTTTGCTGAAAAGCGCAAAAATAGTCAGGGAAGGGGGAACTGACGTGTTTTCTGCTTCTGAAATGGGAAAAGCCCTTCGGTTCAGAGAACCAAAGGGCTTTTCTTTTATTGGCGGAGCGGACGGGACTCGAACCCGCGACCCCCGACGTGACAGGCCGGTATTCTAACCAACTGAACTACCACTCC